>CAVJGI010000042.1:0-16858 GCA_963649145.1 Ruminococcus bicirculans (ex Wegman et al. 2014)
AGGTGATACCCCATTCCAGAAAAAGCCGCAGGCGGGTACGCATGGGATGCTGTCCTGTCTTTTGGACAATAAAATTACCCTTGGGAATGCAGTGTGTGTACTGGTCGTGGGGGATGGGGAACGGGATAGTTGCCACGCCGTATTCCGGGTGATGCGGATTGCCGAGCACCGCTTGTATCATCATGTTTCGTCAACTCCTTTTTCCAAATTCAAAACCACATCTCCGTACTTGGCCATCAGCAGTGCGCCGGTGATCAGGTGGAACGCCTCATCTGTGACCAATTCCGGAGACGCAAGGTCTGCGAGAGTGATATTACAGCAGCCGACCGCAATGGCCTTCGCCGCCTGGTAGACGCTGTAGAGCTCCGGCTCGATCCCTCCGAGACGGACGCTTTGGAAGTCAAAGCCGTCGTTCCCGCACTTCCAAACCATCCTGCGCCAAAGGCTTTCGTAAGCTGTAAGAAGGAAGAGGGCAGCTTTGTTCCGGTCGGACAAGCGCCAGCAGCGCTCTCGCCAGTGTGTCCATCTTCGCCGGTGGGCATCTGACAGGAAGAATCGAACCTTTCTTTCTCTGAATTGCTGATGCATCCGTTTTCGGAGCTGCGGTCCCATAGAGGGTGCGAGGCAGTCCCGCACAAATTCGTTTAGTTCCAGTACACCCGCTTCGATTCGTTCCTCCAGGCAGGTGCATTCACACAGACGGCACGGATGCTTGCGGACATAGTTCTGGCAGTATTCGCACGCCACATCTTTGGGCGTGTAATGGAATGGGCTGCGGTATATTCCGCCGCCTCGGGGCTTTTGACCAGGCTGAGACATCATCATCTGCTCCATTGCCTGCAGCGGCGTGTCTCGCATGAAATAGTGCGGCATAAGTGAACTCCTCTCTGAAACGAAAAAAGGGCCGGAATCTTATTGCTAAGACTCCGGCCCATACCGTTCGATATTACATTGTCTGTTCCTGTGTGGCTTGTTCCAAGGTTTCTTCCTGCTGCCGGATCCGCTCATCCAAATCCGGCACACACTCCTCGATCTGCCGCTGAACACTGCGAATCATTTTTTCCTGCTCTCCCGTGAGTTCAAAGAAATCTCCGTCTACAGAGTCCGCACAGCAGCGATAAATCTCGGTCATCTGCTCTGGAGTGAAAAGCTGTTCCTTTTGAATCAGCCCGGAGCGGATGGCAAAGTCCTGTTTGGCTCCTGCATAGTTCTCCATGAAATAGTGGCCATGGCATACGCCTGTGTGCCCATAGGCCCAATCCCATGTGACGAAGTGGACTCCGTGTTTGCTCTGAACTCCAGCCAGCACAGTGCCGTTGAAATCCGCCAGCACCTTGTAGCCGTCCTCCAGACCGTCGGCTTTCAAAAAGGGTGCTGTCTCCATCTGCCGCATATATTCCGCTGTGGTCTTGACAATCTTATATACCTTGTCCTTGGCGGCGATCCGTTCCGGCTCGTCAATATTCTCGTTGCGGTAGGCAACACCGCCGCTCTCAGTTACTTCACAAAGCGGCGAACCGTCAAGCTGGATACACAGCCTGTCAGCATGAATTTCGTCCGACTGGAAACCCTCCTTGGCAAGGACGATTGCTGCTTCTCTGAGGTAGCGAGTCTGCGAATCTTTACTGTGGTCGTTCATATCTGTTTTCCTCCGTCGTTGATAAAATAAAAAAAGCGTCCATCTTCGTATTGAAAATGGACGCCAATTGTGTACTTGATTTAATTGTTGTGGGAAGCGGGGAGGTGTATCTGAACCGTAGATAGAACAAGACCGTAAGGCGTTGGCCTTACGGTCTGTTGTTGGTGGAGATAAGCGGGATCGAACCGCTGACCTCTTGAATGCCATTCAAGCGCTCTCCCAGCTGAGCTATACCCCCATGGAACCGGAAGCCCTTGATTTTACTGGACTTCCGGGATATTAACTTTTTAGATGCCGCGTTGCGATTGCGGGTTGCTTTACTGGTGACTTGCTCTCCCAGCTGAGCTATACCCCCATTTGGTTGCTGCCGCCTTTCAGACTGCAAGGAGCATTTTAGCAAAGAAAACGCTCCTTGTCAAGCTCTTTTTTTGTTTTTCGGGGATTTTGCAAAATGCAATACTTATCGCAAGATTTTTCAAATAAAAAGTAGCCAAACTTTCAAGCCATGATTTGTGCAAGGTGTTCATTGAACACTCTGTCTGCCGTCGTCCGTCCCAGCCTCTTCCGTGGGTAGCTGTTCATCCAGTCCGCCGCCGCGATGATCTCCTCGTCCGGCACCTCGTCGAAGTTCGTACCCTTCGGGAACTTCCGCCGGAACATTCTGTTCTGGTTCTCATTGCTGCCACGCTCGTAGCTGCTGTAGGGGTGGCAGTAATACATCTTCGTCCGCTGCCCGCCGTTGATCGAGGTCTCCATGCCCTCGCAGTCGGAGAACTCGCTGCCGTTGTCCACGGTGATGCTGCGGAAGATTTTGCTGAACATGCTCCCGTACTTCCGCTCCAGCCCGTCCAGCGCCGCCACCACGTTCTCCATCGTCGCGCCGTACATGGGCAGAGTGATCTCCTTCAGGCTCAGCCGTTCCGTCAGCGTCAGCACGCACTTCTTCGTCTTCTGCCTGCCCTTCACCGTGTCCATCTCCCAGTGCCACGGTTCCTCGCGGCTGTTGATATTCTCCGGTCTGTGCTCAATGCTCTCTCCCGCCGACGGTCTGGCGGCAGCGCGTACCTTGTTGTAACTCCGCTTGTTCTCGCCGTGCAGCGGCAGGTCTTTGTTCGTGATGCGCAGGAACACGCCGCTTGTAATGTAGTTGTAGATGGTCTTCTCGCATACGCGCACGGAAAAGTGTTTCCCCTCCAGCTCCATGTCCATCAGGACGGCGGCAGGGCTGCGCCCCTCGTCTGCGATCTTTCGCTCAATATAGTCCGCCAGCGCATAGTCATTCCCCAGCTTGATGGGTCTGCCCTTGGCAGTCTTGCCGTACTCGTACTGCTGCTGCGCGATGTCTGCGGAGTAGCGCAGGTCTGTGGTGTAGTCGCTGTTCAGATGCTCATACATCACGCCCGGACGCTTCAGCTCCCGGTACACGGTGGTGTAGTTGACGCGCAGCGCGTCCGCGATCTCCTGTATCCCGGCTCCGCCGTTGTGCATCTGCTCGATCTTCAGCCTGTCTGTGCGGGTCAGGTGGTGGAACCGCTTGAACTTCTTCTCCATGCCGTGTTTCTCCTTTGCGCTTTCTTGCGCTTATTCTAAAGCTGATTACGGCAGGTGTCAATATATGCAAAATCCCTCCGCCCGCAGGTGGAGGGATTATTCTTTTCTCAGCAGCCAGTCTGTGTCCACGCGCAGCACCTCAGCCAGTATCGGCAGCTCAAAGTCCGGCACCACGCGCTTGCCGGTTTCAATTCTGCTCACGGCCATCTGCCCCAGCTGAAGACCGGCCAGCTGCAGCTTTGCCGCCAGCTCTTCCCGCGGCCAGCCCATACGCATTCGTGCCTCGCGCACCCGCTCGCCGCATAGGTTATACCGCTCTCCCAGTGTGTACAGCCGCACAGCTCCGCCTCCTCGTAATCATCTTTTGCATATTCTTGCTTGAACTTACCACGCCTTCGTGTTAATCTTATAAAAAAGATGATTAGACGGAAAATATTTTTTGGAGGTAGGGCTTCATGTCGTCACTTTTAATCCTTCTCCTGATTCTCGTTGTTGCCGATCTGTTGTATTGTCGCCGCATCTATGCCTCCCAATCGGTTCGCCATTGTATCCTTCCTGCGCTGGATGCGCTGGATGTCAGCGCAGATTTCTTCCCGTACTACGATGTAAAGCCCTACATACTCTCCTGCCTCGACGAATACGGAGGGAAGTACGGCGGCACAATGCAGCACGAGTACGAACGCGCCGATGGTCGTGTCTACCGCGCCTCCCCATCATCTCCTGTTCTTTTCCTCTTCGTTTGCATCGGTCGATATGCGGTTGACTGCAGCAACGACAGGCTGCGCAGTTACTGTGACGAGCACATCGGAAAAGCGTATCGCGTAGAGTTCCGTCCCCTTTGGTGAAGACATCTTATCAGAACAGCACCAGGTCTCCCCGGTGCTGTTCTTTTCTTTACTGCATCCACGGCGGCAGGGTGGAATCCTCCGCCGCATCCTCGGTTTCGTCCTTGGCTGCTTCCTTCGCTTCCAGCACCTTCCGCGCCATGCTCTTGCTGTACGGATTGCCGGTCGCACTCTTACTGCCGGTGAACAGCTGCCACAGCACAGCCTTCTCGTCGTTGGTCAGATACAGCTCCGTCCCGCCGGTCTCCATGTCCGTGCCCATGATGCTCCCAGCAATGGCCTGCTTAATCTGGTCGGAGTAGCCTTTCTCCTGCAGCAGTGCGTACTTCTGTGCGTCGCTCACGCCGCTCTTGCCGTTCTCTGGCTCCAGTGTGCTGCTCTCGCCGTACCACGCCGCCCAGTCTGCCGCGCTGGCTCCCGCTGCAATGATCTCATCCGCGCCTTCTGCAAAGCTGTCCGGCTCATAGTCCTCGAACAATACCGTCTTGGCATTCTCGCCTGCGTAGTCATACAGGCTGTAGAGCATCTTTGCCTTCGTTTCGTCGCTGGCCGCTTGGAAGTCCTCCGATGTCACCAGCTCCTTCAGGCTGCTGCCCACCGTGCCGCTCCATACCTTGTCGTATGTCTGCTGCTGATAGGCGCTCAGCTTTCGGTTCTCGCCGTCCACACTGATGCTGCTCGGTGTATCTACCGGCACCGCCTTCGTGTGTCCAGCTTCGTACAGCTTAGCCAGTTCTTCCGCCGTGTCGTCGTCCGTCTCAATGCGTCGGTTGCTCAGGATGTCGTTCACTCTGCGCCGTAGCGCATCCCAGCTCCGCCCCGTCCAGAAAAGTTCCTTACTTCCTCTTGTGCCAAGGCGTATCCCGGAGACCGTCCTCCGAATAACGCTGCTGCAAATAGAGAAAGTCCTTCTGCTCGCTGGTGAGGTTCAAACCGTCGATGACCTCGACGATCTTCTCCTTTTTGCTTCCGGGAATGACGTTCCCGTCCTTGTCCTTGTCGGATTTCAGATTGCTGATGTCATAGCGATACTGCACATAGTTGTAAACGCTGATGCCCTCTTTCGTCGCTTCTTCGAGCTTTTCGTAAGTATCGTCGTCCATCATCTCCGAGAGCGTGCCGAGCTTGATCTTGTCGTTGAACGGCTGCTTCGCCGCGGAGAGATACTTGAACCAGCCTTCATACTCCTTCGCGCCGAAATAGCTGTCGTAGTAAGCGTCCCAAGTGGAGCCTTTTTTGACCGCTTCAGCCGCTTTCTCATAAACCTGGCTGTTGTAGACCTTCAGCGCATACTCCGCACCGAACACGGCGCGGTTTGCCTCGCGGTAAGCCTCGCTGATCTTGTCGTCCTCCGTTCCGAGAATGGCCGCCTCGTAAGCCTCCTCCGCCGCGGCGCGGTACTCCTCCTCGGTCTCCAGCGCGTTCTGCATCGCGACGTTCCGGAGTCCGTATTGAACAGTAAGCAGCTCGTTTTTCTCCGTATCCTTTTTTCCAGAGTCACTTTCGATCTCGCGGATGGCTTTGTTGATGTCACTGACGTCGCCGCTGACGTGGTTCCACCACCTATTTACCACCGCGTCCGCGCCGCTGTCGTCCTTCGCCCACAGCAGCTCGTCCGCCCGGTCGTAAAACTCGCCGCTCAGCCGGTTCGAGCGCGTGGTATTGAGTGTGAACGACTTTCTGAAAATCCCCTCCCACGGTCTCTCGCTCAGCAGAGGCAGGAAAATGTCGCCGACAACGCCGGAATACTGGTCCAGCAGATAGTTGATCTTCTTCGGCGAAAGCCCGGTCTCCTTGCCGATCCACTTCGAGATCACGTCCGTCCCGGCGTCGTAGCGCTCCTCCGGCTTCAGGTTTTGCAGGCGCTGGCTCTCAATGTCCCCGCCGTACCACGTCGTGCCGGGGTCGGTTTTGTCAAAGAGCTTTGCATCCGTGAAGTTTTTGAAGATGTTTGCCTCAAAGGGGGACGTCGGCGCGACCTGCGACGCTGCCGTGGAAAATGTCTCCGCCCAGTCGATGTCCTTGCCCTGAACGGCGTTCCCGACGCGGCTGCCAATCATCCCGATCACGCTCGTGACGCGCCCTTTCGGGATGCGCAGCCACAACCCGTCTTTGATCTTGAACAGATAATACAGATCCTTGTCGCTCTGCCGGATGAGGTCCCATTCTTTGTCGTCCTTGTGGAGGACAGAATTCAGAATTTTCGCGAGAAGTTCTCCTCCAAAGCCGAAAATTGCCGCCCGAACAACAAGGCTCGCCCACGGCTTAAAGCCCTTCGTCTCCGTGATGTTGCGGATCATCTTGTCCGCGCCCTGCACGCTCGGATTGAAAAACGGCACCAGATAGCGGTTTAAGAAGCGGCTCCACTCGCCGCTGCGTCCGAAGTTCGTCGTGACCTCCGCCGCGTTGTAAATAGCGTCCATCATCACGTCCGTGCCCGCCTTGTCCAGCCCGCCCGCGCGGTCGATGGTCGCGATGAACTCCGCAAAGCGCGGCGCCTGCTCCACAGCCTCATTCAGAAGATTAAACTTCTCCTTGGCCTTGCCAACCTTCGTCGCAGCTCTTTTCGACTCGCTCTTCTGATAGTCGAAAAAGCTGGAATATGTCCCGCCGAGCGCCTGATACGCCTGCCAGTATTCTCCCCCATTTTTCATTTCCTTCCATGCCTTCGGATACGCCTTTGCGAACGCCGCGCCGTTTTTCGTGTTGATCCCGGCGTCCTGCAGGTCTCGGAAGAAGTTTCTCACAAGGAAAGTTGGGTTGTCGCTCGTGCAGAGCCGCTTAAACAAGTCGTTTGCGCTCCGCATCCCCTTCAGGAACCTCGCCGTCTCCGCGCTGTCCGGCGAAAGCGCCTTGAACGCCTCATACATCGCCGGGGACACGTTCATCTGGTACTCCAGCCCGCGGTCGCGCACGATGATGTTCCAGCCGTTCGGGGACTTCTTCTCGCCGTTCTCCACCTGCTCGCCGCGCCAGCGGAAAACGCTGCGGATGTCGTCGTTGTGCATATCCAGCAGCCGTTGGGCAAAGAGGTTTTTGCTGCCCTCGCGCACGGTGGAAAAGGTCTTCTGCGCAAGCTGCTTATGCAGCGGCATAAGCGGGAGGTCGGAACCCTTCGCGCGCCCGATGGCGTCGCCGATCTTCTGCACGTTCTGCCGTCCCCGCGGTGCCGAGCTCTGGTTCTCGATGACGCGGTAGGTCGGAACATAGTGCGGATATTTCCGCTGGAGGTTGTCCTTGTCCCCCGGACGGATGAGTCCGGTGTCCACGCAGTATTGCAGCAGATTGTCGATATACTTGTAGACGTCCTTTGCAAGCTCCTCAAACTCCGGGTGCTCCTGCTTCAGCCGCTCCGCGAGCGCCTCGCTCTCGTAAGCCGTGACCGCACCGAACACCGGCTTGTTCTGAGCCGCTGCCTTGTCCAGCGCCCTTTGCAGTTCCAGATAATCCCTTGCCTGCGGGCATAATTCATTGCTTTCATCGCGTGCAAATTCCCGGATTTCTGCATCGGTGTACTGGTTCAGCTCCGGGTTCTCCAATCTGAACTGCGAAAGCCCGTCTCGGATTGCTTCCTCCACCTGAAAATTTGCAATGCTCATGCGGTCCACATTGTGCAGGTGGAAAAGATAGAGCTGGAAGCGGTTATAGTAGTCGTCGCCCTTCGCGCGGATGGGGTCGAGCACGGCGTTCAGGCTCTTGCCGGTGACGCGCCCGTTGATGTCCGTCGCGGCGTTCTCGATCATGCTGATCGCCGCGTTGGTCGAGGCGCGCGCCTTGTTGTAATAGGCGTAAAGGTGCCGGTCCCCGCTCTGCTTCCCGACGCGGCTGACCGCCTCGCCGCTGTCCACGAGCTTGCGGTAGAAAAACCGCCCCGTGTCGCGGAGGTTTTCGCCTGTCTGACGCAGGCTCTCGCCCGCATCCCGGATGGTCTGCCCCGGATGGCGCAGCCGGTCCATAAAGCCCGGCTTCTCCTCGCCGACGCGGGCATTCACCTTGCTCTCCGCGATCTCCTCCGGCGTCTGGCGCTTGACCCCCTGTGCCTCGGCGCTCTGCCGCGCCAGCTCCGCAAGCTGCTCCAGATCGCCCCGGATCGCCTCGGCGTTGTCCTCGACGGTCTCCTTCGTGCTCTCCTTCGGTACCTCCCGGAAGCGCTCCTCCGTCACCTTCTGGAACTGCGTGACGAAATCCAGAAGCTCGTCCTGCGTTTTGCCGTCCTCGCTGACGGAATACCGAATATCCGGGTCGCCGGTGGGGTTCTGGTTGGTGACGTTCTTGATTTGGTCACTGTCAAAAGTAACCGCAATCCCCAGTGAACCGTCGCGCCGATACTCCACAACGCCGTCATAGCCGAGATCACGCATTGCATCCTGCAAAGCGTCGTAGCTCATTCCCTGCGTATCGGTGCCGGTTTTTTTCTGCACCTGTTCCGCAAGACTGACGGTATCTCCGGATGAGCCGTCATAGACGAACGGATTTGTAATATTCAGATATGCCTCGATGACACGGCTCCCGAAACGTTCAGTGCCGTCGAGCTGCTTGCTCGTGAAATAATTTCCTTTTCCGAGTGCTTTCAGACCAAGCCCGCCTTTTTTGACGGCTTTGCTATAGTCGAACACGGTAAAATCTCCGTTTTCAGCCCGCGTCCCGTGGTACATCACCATCAGCCGCCCGTCCTCATCCCGGACCGCGCTGTCCCGGAAATACGCCTGCTGCGCCTCGCTGAGCTTGCGCCCTTGGCTGTCCTCGCTGACGGAAAACTGCTGCTCGGAATACTCCTGCAAGTTCTTCTTCCACTCCGGCAAATCAGAATTTTTCGTGTCCGCCGAAAAATTCCCTTGACTATCTCGCGCAACAAGCGTAATATTATGGATAGGACCATAACTGGTAATTCCTAACGGCAATTGGAGCCTATTAAGTGATAGCCAGTTATCGGTCCTTTTTTTGTCCGGATCGACGTACAGAATATCGCTGCTGTCAATAAGCCTCTGCGTGGCATCGATCGAAGCATTTTTAACGTCAGCTCCCTTGTTGTAGGCGTTTGCAATTACCATGTTCTGAAGCTCGTAGCCCTTGTTTGACCTTGGTGCGAGTTCCAGCACCGCCATGACCGGGATGCCATTCTCCGCATAAACCTCGCCGTACATTGTAACGCGGTTCGGCTGCGTCTTGGACTCCATAATAAGGATCGGGTTCTCCAGAATTTGGGGGACCTGTTTCATTACACCATCCGTCATAAACGGATGGTTTTTTTGTATGGAGTTAATTTTTGTCGTGTTCCAATAGATTTTCGCGTCTCTTGCTCCAATACTCTTGAGAGCTTCAGATGTTGTTCCGACGTAGAGGGGTTTTTGCGATTTTTTTCCGTCAGCAATCCAGCGGTCATATTCACTTTCGTAATTCTCACTGATACTATACTGCCACGCATCCGCAACCTCGCCGTCGTTCCCGACACCCTGCTGCCCGTCCAGCTCCGCAAGCCCGGTGCGCAGCAGCTCGTCAACGCGCGCCGGCGCGACGCTCTTCCAGCGCAGACCCGGAACGTCCTTGTAAGACTCCCGCTTCCGCCGCTCTTCCTCGGTCTCCTGCTGCGTCTCCTGCGCGGTGCGCTGCTGCGCCTGCTCCTGCGCCGCGTCGTAGCCGTCCTCCACAAGGTCCGCGAAATAATCTCCGTCCGCCTGCTCCGCCGCCGTGTCCTCCCCGGCGGTCCTTTCCGCGGTGTTTTGTACCACGGTGCTGTCCCCGGAAGCCTCTTCCGCGGTATTTTGTGCCGCATCCTGCGCCGACGTGCGTTCGCTTGCAACGTTTTCCGCCGTGGGAGCGCTCTCCTTCCACGGAATATTGACATTTTCCGTGGAAGTCTGCTTCCTGACATTTCCCGCCGCGTTCACCTCGGCGAGACCGCGCTGGTAAAAGCTCCGCGCCGTTTCGAGGAACTGACGCTCCGCCGCGCGCTCCTGCGCCTTCTGGTTTCCCATCTTCGCGAGGATGCCGTCCAGCCAGTTCAGAATGCGCTGCGCCGCCGTCGGCTGCGAAACGCAGATGTCGCGGATCGCCGCCTCGTCGGTGAGCAGGCTCTTTTCGACGTACTGCGCCACAAGCTCACTGTCCACGTCGCTCGCCGGACGCCCGGCGCGCTGATACATTTCCGCCGTCTGCTGCCGGAGCTGCGCCACGTCCTGCCCGCTCTGCGTCATCCGGTTCAAAACCGCATCGCGGAACGCCTGATAGCCCTCGGTGCCCTCCAGCGCGTGCGTCAGCTCGTGCGAGATGATCTGCGCCGTGGGATTTGCGCTCTGCGCGTTGATGTGCAGCGTTCCCTCCCCGTCGTAGTAGCCGTTTTCCGTGTAGCTCCTGCCGCCGCGGTTTTCCGCCGCCGCGCTGTAAAACACGATGTTCCGCCCGGTGATCTCGCTGAGCCGCCGCGCCATCGCTGCGTCCCGTTCGGAAACGCCGTTTTCCCGCGCGCTCGAAACGGTCTGGCTGTTCGACGCGCCGACGGTCTCCCCGTCCACGGACAGAGAGATCGCGCGGTAAAGCTGCCCGACTTCCCAGTTTTTCACATTTTCACCGGCGGTCTGCCGCGCACTAATAGCATTTGCGTTCTTCGCCGCGTTGCCGCCCTGCGCGCGTGCAATGGAAATAAGCTCGTCGAGCGCCGGCTGCATCTGTTTCCCAATGGCGTTTGCCGCCTGCGTCTCACTCATACCGCGAAGCGCACTCGGTCCGATGTTCATAACCGCGCCGGTCAGACCGCCGATCAGGGCGGAATAAAGCGCATCCTGCGCCGTCTCGTCCCACGTCCGCACATCGGAGCCGACAAGCGCGTCATTCAGCGCCTTATCCGCAAATTCGCTGACGAACTCCTCAAAGCCCTCGCCCATAGCGTCCACGAGCGCGGAAATCGCAACCTGCGCGCCGGGATGACGGACCGCACTTTTGATAGCGCTTTCCACCGCCTCATCCAGACCGCCGCTTCCCATTCCGGGAATACCGCCGAACATTTTTTCCGTGAACACTTCCACCGCGCCGACCGCCGTTCCGTAGAGAATGGCGGCGTCTTTGTCCGCGCCGTCGTTCAGCGCTTCCTCTGTCGCGTTGCCGGCTGCATAAGTAAACAGGACCGGAAGGCTCGTCCCCGGAACAACTGCGTTCGCCGCGATGCTGGGCGCCATCCCGCCGACTCCGCGCGCAACGTCGTTTATAATACGTCCGGCTCTGCCGATGTTCTGTGTGCGCTCGGCAAGACGCTGGTTAAAGTCGTCGCCCCAATGCACCGCCGTCTGAAGTTCCCTGTCCTCCTGCTCCTGCGCCGCCTTCTGCTCCACCCCGGCAACGCCCTTATAGGCGTCGGAGCCGAATGCTTCAAGCAGATTTCCGAGCGCTTCGCTCTTATTCGACTCGTTTCGCATCTGCTGCTCAATGCCCGTCTGCACACCGTAGCCCGCTGCATTGGCAAAGCCCTTTGCGGAGCCGAGTGCCCCACCGAGCGCGCTCACGCTGCCGAGCGCGTAAGACACCACCGCGATCAGAAGCAGCAGAACGACCGTCATTCCTCCTTGTCCCCCTTCTGGCGGATGACCATGCGGATGGGCGTGCCCTCCAGCCCGAAGGTGGCGCGGAGCTGGTTTTCCAGATAGCGCTGGTAAGAGAAGTGGAACAGCTCGCGGCTGTTGCAGAACACGACGAAGTTGGGCGGCTTGATGCCGGTCTGGGTCATGTAGTAGATCTTCAGGCGGCGGCCCTTGTCGGAGGGCGGCTGCACGCGCGCCTGCGCGTCGGCGAGGACGTTGTTGAGCATGCCGGTCGTGATGCGCATGGCGGACTGGTCGTTCACGTAGTTGATGAGCTCAAAAATGCGCTGGACGCGCTGGCCCGTGACGGCGGAGATAAAGAGCACGGGCGCGTAGGACATAAAGCTGAGGTCGCGCAGGACCTCCTTGCGCATCTTTTCGAGCGTGCCGGTCTCCTTTTCGACGAGGTCCCACTTGTTGACGATGATGATGCTCGCCTTGCCCGCCTCGTGAGCGAGGCCGGCGATCTTGGTGTCCTGATCGGTGACGCCCTCGCGCGCGTCGATCATGATGAGGCAGACGTCCGCCCGCTCGATGGCGAGCTGGGCGCGCATGACGGAAAATTTTTCGATGCGGTCGTCCACGCGGCTCTTGCGGCGGATGCCCGCCGTGTCGATGAAGGTGAATTTTCCGAACTCATTTTCCACGTCCATATCGACGGCGTCGCGCGTCGTTCCGGCGACGTCGCTGACGATGACGCGCTTTTCGCCCGCGATGAGGTTCGTGAGCGAGCTCTTGCCGACGTTCGGCTTGCCGATGATGGCGACGCGGACGCGGTCAGGCTCCTCCTCGTCCTCGGATTCCGGCGGGAAATACTTGACGCACTCGTCGAGCATATCGCCCGTGCCGTGGCCGTGGACGGCGGAGAGCGGAATGGGGTCGCCGAGACCGAGGGAATAGAACTCATAGAGCGTCGGGTCGATCTTCGACGGGTTATCCATCTTGTTCACGACGAGCACCACGGGCTTATGGGAGCGCAGGAGCATGCCCGCGACCTCCTTGTCCGCGGCGGTGACGCCGGTGCCGATCTCCGTCACGAGGACGATGACGTCCGCGGCGTTGATGGCGATGTTCGCCTGCTCGCGCATGAAGAGCAGGATCTCGTTGTCCGCCGTCGGCTCGATGCCGCCGGTGTCCACGATGTTGAATTTTCTGCCCGCCCACTCCGTCTCGGCGTAGAGCCGGTCGCGGGTGACGCCGGGGGTGTCCTCCACGATGGAGAGGCGCTTCCCGGCGAGGCGGTTGAACAGCAGGGATTTGCCCACGTTCGGGCGTCCCACAATGGCTACAAGAGGTCTTGCCATAGCGTGTCTAACCTCCCTTTCTCTGACTTTGGTTGTATTTATAGTACTCCGTGACCTCCGCGTCCGGGTTCGGGATCGGCGGGTCGGCAAGCTCGCCGCACATCGCGCGGCAAACCGCGCCGCCGTCCCCCTCCACAGGGTAGATCGGCACGCCGAGCGCCGTTACCGCGTCCGCGAGCGTTATGCCGTCGAGGAAGTCCTGCTCCTCGCGGCGGAGCATGTCCGCGGAGATGAGCAGACGGTGGCCGATGTCACTGCCGCGCAGCTGGGCGATGAGGTCCCCGCCCGTGATGAGCCCGGAAACGGTCACGCTCTCGCCGTAAAAATCGTTGCGGATGGCGTAGACCCTGCCGTCGAGCTGCGGGAAGCGCGTGCGGGCAAGGTCCAGCAGCATCCGGAACCACGGCGCGGCGGCGGCGCCGGTCGCGATGGCGAAGGGCACGCCGTCCGGCGCGTCCGCCGTCTCCAGCGCGGCGCGGAACTCCGTCTCCAGCAATCGCAGCATGCCGACGCCGTTTTCCAGCTGGGTGCGCTCCTCGTAAAACTCGTCCGGCGGAAGCTCGCGCCCGGCGCGGAGATAAAACTCGTCCGAGCAGAAGGCGAGCCGCGTGCCGAACTTTTCATAGCACTCCGCGCCGAAGCGCTCGACGAGGTTGATGGTCTCCCCCGCCGTCTCCGGCGTGTAGGGTTGGAGCTCATCGAGTCCCTCCCGGTGCTTCGTCAGACCGACCGGCACGACGGAGATGCTGTTCACCGCGGGGTAAAGCGAGGCGAGGTCCTCCAGCGAGCGGCGCAGCGCCGCACCGTCGTTCCAGCCGGGACAGGCGACGATCTGGCAGTTCATGGTGATGTGCGCGTCGGCAAAGCGGCGCATCAAGTCCATGCACTCCCCCGCGCGCAGGCAGCGGAGCAGGCGTTTCCGCAGCTCCGGGTCCGTCGCGTGGACGGAGATGTTCACGGGCGAGATGTGCAGATCGATGATGCGCTGGATCTCGCGCGGGCTGAGGTTCGTCAGCGTGATATAGCAGCCCATCAGGAAGCTGAGGCGCGCGTCGTCGTCTTTGAAATAGATGCTCTCACGCATGCCGGGCGGGTTCTGGTCGATGAAGCAGAAGACGCAGTTGTTCGCGCAGCGGCGCGGGCGGTCCATCAGGTAAGTCTCAAAATCGAGACCGAGGTCTCTGCCCTCCGCCTTGCGGACGCGGACGAGCTTGTTCTTGCCCTCCGCGGTGCGGAACTGGAGCAGGAGGTCGCGGTCGTATTCGTAAAATTTATAGTCGAGCACGTCGATGATGCGCTTGCCGTTGATGGCAAAAAGCTCGTCACCGGGCTTCACGCGGTCCCGGAGCGGGCTGCCCTCGTCGATGCTCTTGATGATGTTTTTCAAATCCGGGCTTCCCTCCCCCGATTTCAAAAAAGCGGGACTGCACTGGGCAGACCCGCTTCTTTGTGTTCTTTACTTCGCGCTCGCTTCGAGCTTCAGGACCTGACGGCCGTTGTACATGCCGCAAGCCTTGCAGACTCGGTGGGGCAGATGATAAGCGCCGCAGTTGGGGCAGGCAACGATGCTGGGGGTCTCGAGCTTCCAGACGTTGGAACGTCTCTTGTCGCGCCTTGCCTTGGATACTTTTCTCTTGGGTACTGCCATGTTGACACCTCCTCATTTCCGGGCTGATTAGAACAGCACTGTTTTTTATTTATCCAAAAGCTGTCCTAATACAGCCAATCTTGGATCAGGTTCCTTCGTGCAGCCGCAGGCTCCTTCGTTCAGGTCCTTGCCGCATTGCGGGCAGAGCCCCTTGCAGTCCGGCTTGCAGAGCAGCTTGGTCTCCTCGTTTAAGATGAAGCTGGTCTCCAGCAGGTCGGAAACGTCGATCCCGTCGCCTTCGAGGGCGATGACGTCGCTCTCCGGGTCGTCGGTCTCCACGTCCGCGGCGAGGGGGATGCTGAGCTTCAAGACCTTCTCGCGGTCAAATTCCCTGCCGCAGCGGTCGCAGCGGCAGTGCATCACGGCGCGGAGCGTTCCGTTCAGGGTCAGGGCGCCGGCGGTGTTCGTCACGGTCCCCTCGGCGGTCGGCGCTCCGGCGAAGCCGAGGATGGAGCCGGCGATGAGCCGTTCCGCATCCAGCTCCGTTTCAAACGGGGCGGAGGCGCCGGGGATCTCGATGATCTTGCTGAGGTCAAGCCACATAAAAACACCCTCGCGTTTTCTGCACGACGAAAAACAACTTCTAACACAGTTGCCTAAGTATTATAAGTTATCCGCACCGGAATGTCAATAAAAATCTGTTGACTTTTCCGCGAAAAAACCGGATAATACAGAAAAAAGCGCCGCGGAAACGCGGCGGAGCTTGGAGCGAGCATTCCATGAAAGAACTGACCATCCGGCAAAACGACGCCGGTCAGCGCCTCGACCGCTTTGTCGGCAAAGCGGTCCCGCTGCTGCCGGAATCGCTGCTGCAAAAATATATCCGCTTAAAGCGCATCAAGGTGAACGGCAAGGGCGCAAAGCGCGACTACCACGTCGCCCTCGGCGACAGCGTGCAGCTTTATATCAACGACGAATTTTTCGAGCCCCCGCGGGAGGAAAACTCCTATCTCAAGGTCTCCACCCCGCGGCTGGACATCGTGTATGAGGACGAAAACATCCTACTTGCGGACAAAAAGCCCGGCGTTCTCTGCCACAGCGCGGGAAAATGGGATTACAACACGCTCATCGCGAATATTCAGGCTTACGCCTACCAAAAGGGCGAGTGGCGTCCGCGGGAGGAAAACGCCTTTGCGCCCGCGCTCTGCAACCGCATCGACCGCAACACAGGCGGCATCGTCATCGCGGCGAAAAACGCCGAGGCGCTGCGCATCCTGAACGAGAAGATCCGGGACCGCGAGATCGAAAAGCGCTATCTCTGCGTCGTCCACGGGCGTCCGAAGCCGCCGGAGGGCAGGCTTTCCGGCTATATTTTCAAGGACGCGAAGCGCAATCAGGTCTATGTCCGCACGAAGCCGGAGCCGGGGGCGAAGACCGCCGTCACGGACTATAAGCTGCTGCGCAGCGCCGGCGGGCTCTCGCTCGTGGAGTGTACGCTCCACACGGGCCGCACCCACCAGATCCGCGCGCAGATGGCAGCCGCGGGCTGGCCGCTGCTCGGCGACGGGAAATACGGCAGCGAGCGCAGAAACCGCGATTTCGATGAAACGAGCGGGCAGGCGCTCTATTCCTATTATCTCCGCTTTGACTTCCCCACCGACGCCGGGGTGCTGAATTATCTCCGCGGGAGGGAGTTCCGCGTGGAGGATATCGGGTTTGTGAAGAAGTATTTCGGGTGACTTGGCTTTTTGCGCGGATTAAAGGTTTTTTCTCGCCCCAAGGGCGAGGGGTTAAATTAGGTTTCGCGCCTGCGGGCGCGAGGATTTGATTTGTTTCGCGTCCGCAGGACGCGACCTTCTTTCCCCCTGTGGGGAAAGAAGGCAAAGGCACAGTTAAGGGAAAACCCTTTCGAATGGTTTTTCCCTTAACGATCCCTTTCCTGAACGACCAAGAGGGTCTTGCGACCCCCTTGGATTCCCCCTAAGGTTGTAGCTGGTTCGGTTTTACTGGGGTGGTGGACGCAGCCCGTGCGGTTTTACTCCAACACCAAAGAGTCCAAAATTTAAAACCGCGGCAAAGCCGCGACCTTAGAAAATGCTCCCCAGAAAGGGGAGCTGTCAGCGCTGCGCGCTGACTGAGGGGTGCCACGATTTAGCTGGAGCTCGCGGAGGTGCTCCCACATTTAAAACGCTGGACCTACGATACGGGAGGGGTTCCAAGGGGATCGTAAGATCCCCTTGGTCGTTTAGGAGGAGGATTGTTAAGCCTGCAAATAAAAAGTCAAGCCCCAAAGCGGACTTGACGAAAGAAAAATTTACAGGCAGAAGGTAGAGAAAAAGTGCAGCACAAAAAGGCCGCCG
>CAVJGI010000043.1:0-16819 GCA_963649145.1 Ruminococcus bicirculans (ex Wegman et al. 2014)
CCCTCCAGTCACGGCTTCGCCGCGACAGCCTCCCTTGCACAGGGAGGCCTTTAAACTTGCAGCCTCTCGCTCACAGCGGCGTCGATCTTTTCGCAGACACCGCGAAAGTTCCGCATAACATCGTTGTTTGCAAAGCGGAGGACGAGAAGATCATAGGCCGCAAGAAACTCAGTGCGAGCGAGGTCGTGTTCTGCGCCGGATGGCTCATAATGCTGCGAACCGTCCAGCTCAATCACGAGCTTTGCTTTTGCGCAATAAAAATCCGCGATATACTTTCCGAGAACCTTTTGCCGTCGGAATCCCGCCGGGTGGTCGCGGAGAAAATCATACCACAAATGGCGCTCCTCCGGTGTCATCTCTCTGCGCAGCCTTTTCGCGGCGGGAACAAGCGCTGCGTTGTGTTTTCGCTGCATATGACCGCCCCTCTCTGCCGCAAGGATATCCTATATCGAAGCTAATGTCAAGTCCCCCGTTTATATAACGCAAACCGGCGCGGTGATTTAAAGGCTCCCCTGTGCAAGGGGAGCTGGCGCGAAGCGCCTGAGGGGTTGTAGGCTCGCGCAAACGCCAAGCTTGGATATTCCGGCAGCTTACAACCCTCCAGTCACGGCTTCGCCGTGACAGCCTCCCTTGCACAGGGAGGCCTTTAAAATCGGAGCTTTTTCCAAAATTCAAAATTTTCCTTGCATCGGTTGCAGCAAATATGCGCCCTCACGCCCGCGGGATTATAGAAAGGGGGAATACACATGCCATCAACGAACAAGACAGCGACTTTGGGGCTGAACCAGTGGATCAAGACGGACGGGGTATGCATGGCGGACTTCAACGCGGACAACGCGAAGCTGGAGGCGGCGATCGCGGCGGTGGCGGCGGCGCGGGTGCAGTTTTACACGGGGACTTACACCGGCGACGGCACCTGCGGCAGCGCCAACCCGACGAGCATCACCCTGCCGTTCGCGCCGAAGGTCTTCATCATCTACCGAGCCGATCAGGATTATCCGCCCACTGTCATCCTCGCGGGTATGACAAAAGCGAACACGCACTTCACCTACATGCGCGGCGGCGGTATCAATGTCACCTTCGACGGAAACACAGTCTCGTGGTACCATAACGGGCACTATTTCGACGAGAGCAACAATTCGATGACAACCTCGGCGTCCGCCAACATTCAGCTCAACGAAAAGAACGCTGTCTATAATTTTATGGCAATCGGCTACAGAGACTAAAAACAGCCCCCACTCTTCCGAGTGGGGGCTGAACTTATTTTATTAAGTTTTTAGTCGATCTGATATTCGATCAAATCAAGCAGCCGTCACGAAGATCATCGTGATAACGCCGCCGGTGGTGATGCACTCGATGTGGGCATCCTTAGCGATGTCCTCAAGCGTACCCTCGACAGCAACGCCGTTCTTGATGACGTAGACAGCGCAGTCATCAGCGATGGAGTAGTCGGAGCCGGTGCTCACAACGCCATCCTTCGGAGCGGCAGTGACCTTAGCCTTGCCAAGCTTTTGGGTGTTCGCAGCGAAGGCGCTGCCGACATTAACAGCAAGACCGTCCTTGTTGTACTCGATGCTCGCGACCAGAACGTTGCTGGTGCCACTCTGGAACACGGTTTCTACATTGGTTTTGTCGACCTTAACAGTGGTGATCTCGCCGCCGATAACAGCATTGTAGACCTTGTAAGTGCCAGCCGCATCGGAAGTCTCCTCAGCGTCCGCATTGTAGATGAGGTAAGCGATGTCAGCCTCGGTGGTGTTGGAACCGGTCTTGGACTCAGCATCCAGAACGATGACAGCATTCGCGACAGAGCCGGTCTTCAGAGCAGCGGTCTTGGTGCCACTGCCATCTTCGATGGAATCCATGTTGGCGATACCGGTGACGACCTTCCAAGTGATCTTGCTGTCGATAGTCTTACCAACGAAGAAGATGGTCTTGGCGTTCGCAGTGGAATCATTAGCAGCGTCAAGGCTGAACTTAGCAACGCCCTTCGTGATGTCGAGAGTGGTGTTGGCAGCCAGAGCGGCGCAATCAGAAGAGCCGAAGGTGTACTGACCGTCAGCGGTGATGGTGTACTTCACCAGAGCATTCGCTTTGGATTCTCCGTAGGTGTAGGAAGCGGCGTTGGTCTCAACGATCTCGGTCTTGCCATCGGCAAGAAGCAGCTTTGCCTCGTACTTGGCATCGCCGTCGGACCAAGTGCTGCCGCCGTTGCTGACAGCCAGAACCACAGCGTAGCCAGTGGTGGCCTCAACAGCCTCGACGTGAACAGCGGTGATGACATTGCCGTAGCTGTCGAGGTAGAGAACGTAATCATTCTCGGTGCTGGCAGCATTCTTCACGTAGGCAATCTTCTCGGTTTCGACGTAATTGTCGGAGAACAGATAGGTCGTACCATTGCCAATGAACTTGCTGGTGCTGACAGAAGAAACGGTCACTTCCTCGGTCTTCGCGGCTTCGACGGAGAAGACGTCGTAGTCGGTTCCGTTCCAAACCTTCGTGTAGATAACGACGGTGTGGTTGGTCTGATCCTGCTTGGAGAAATCAGTGGTGTCGAAATCCTTGTCCAGAGTGGTCAGGTGGACCTTCTCCTTCGCGGTGATTTCGCCTGCGCTGTTCTTAACAGCGGCGGTCCAAGTGGAGATGGTATCCACATAAGTCTCGGTCACAACGATCGTGTACTCATAATCGTCAGTCTCGAAGATTTCAACCAGAGTGCCCTGACCGCCGATTTTATTCTTATTGTCAAGAGCGATGGCATAGCCTTCATCAGCGTATTCGGTAGTATTAGCAGTGGTCTTGCCGTTCACAATGTAGGTAGCGGACAGCTTGCCGATGGTGGCGCTGGTGAAGCCGAGATCCTTGTAGACCTTGCCGCCGGTGACAGCCTCGGTGTAAGCGACAACCGGGGCAGCGCTCTCGGTGTAGATAACATTCTCGGCAGCCTCGGTCTTTCCGTAGTACCAACCCTTGCAGGGACGGCCAAACTTATCGCTGGTCGCGCTGGTCTTCTTCAGGTTGGGGAAGTAGGTGGAAGCAAGGCTGTCCTTGGTGGCAGTAGACGTGACAGTGACCTCATCAATGATGTAGTCCTTACCATATTCAGCCTGGTCGTAAGCAGTCAGTGCAGCATTGATGGCAGCAGACTTGGTGTCGTACTTGGTGGTGGCGGTGTATTTACCGTTGAACTCTGCAGAAACGCCAGTCACGGTGTACTTGGTCTCGGTCTTCTCGTACTCAGTGCCAATGAAGAGCGCCTTGAACGCCATCTGGCAAGCATCGTCACGAGAGATCGGCTCGGTGCCGACAAAGGTCAGACCCGCAGTCAGCTTGGTCTCCTTGAGCAGCTTGGCAACAGTGATTTCCCAAGCTTCACCGGAAACCTCATAGCCGAGCGCACGGAGCAGCAGGGTCGCCCACTGGTAACCGGTCAGCTTCGCGTTCGGAGCGAAGGTGCCGTCGCCCATACCGGCAACGATGCCTTCAGCGACGCAGTAAGCGATGTAGGGCATGCCCCAGTAGTTCTCGGTAACATCCGTGAACTTGTCAGTGGTGGCCTTGATGTCAGCAGCACCAAGCAGCTTGGTGATGATGACGGTCGCCTCGGCGCGGGTCAGGGTGCCTTCGGGATTGAAGTTGCCCTTGTCGTCGCCTTGGATGACGCCGATGCCGGTCAGGACCGCAACGGCTTCCTCATTCTCGATCTTGTCCTGATCCTTGAAGTCAGCGCTCGCAAACACGCAGAGGCCAGCCATCATCGCCAGGCAGAGAACAAGGCACAGAGTCTTTTTCAGAGTTCTCATGTTCGAAACTCCTCCTTAAAGTAGTACGCGCTTTCGGCGCGCCCAAGATATTGTATAAACGCTGGATGGCACGGAATTCCGAGGCCTGTCATCCAACGGTCATACCGGTGGTCGCAAAAAGGAATTTGCCGCCCGCTCGGACGGAGAATGCGGCCCCGCTTCCTTTTTACGTTTCGCAGTTTAGCACAGCCGGTTTTTTTCGTCAATGGATTCCGGGCTTTTGTAACGCAACCGTAACACAGCCGTTTATTTGTGCGCAGCAAGCGGACGTTTGTCCGCGATTTGGAGTTTTTCTGTCAGCTTTTGTAACTTTTTATGTAAACCGCGCGGGAAAATATCTTGACAGCCCTCCCCGCGGGGTGGATAATGGGGGCTGGAAAGTTCAAGCCTGTCAAAAAGGCCCTAAACACGCGGAAAGGCGCGGTTTTAAAGGCCTCCCTGTGCAAGGGAGGCTGTCAGCCGAAGGCTGACTGGAGGGTTGTAAGCTGCCGGAATATCCAAGCTTGGCGGTTTGGCGAGCGTACAACCCCTCAGTCGCGGCTTCGCCGCGCCAGCTCCCCTTGCACAGGGGAGCCTTTAAAACCGCCGCGCGCGGTGCTTTTTTGACTTACTCGATTACCGTAAGGGGGCGTGTTTTGCGTGGAAAATCAGCCTGTGCCCGGCATTTGCGGGCTTTGCGGGCAGAAATGCGTGCTCGGAATGGACGTGCGGGACGGGCGTCTCGCCGGGGTGGAGCCGTGGCGCCGCGAGGGGTGGCCGCTGCGCCGACCCTGCGTGCGCGGTGCGGCGCTGAAGCAATATGTGCAGCATGCGGACCGAATCGACGCGCCGTTGTGTCGGGTCGGCGACAAATATGTGGTACGAAAATGGTCCGAAGTGCTTCCGGAGATCGCCGAACGGCTGCTGGACGTGCGCGCGCGGCGCGGCGCGGAGGCGGCGGTTTTTTACGCCGGGCACCCGAAGTGGTTCCGGCAGGTCTATGCCGCACTCGCGGCGGGGTTCGGCTCGCCGAACTACTGCACGGAGTCGAGCACCTGCAACAGTGCGATGGTGATGGCGTGGAAAAGCTTCGCCGGGGCGAATCTGCCGCCCGACAAGGCGGGCTGCCGCGTCTATCTGCTCTGGTCGGAAAATCTCGCGGGCGGTACCGGCGACGCGGGCGAGGTGCGCGCACTGCGGCAGCGCGGCGCGAGGGTGATCACGGTCGATCCGCGCGTCACCGCCGCGGCTGCGGACGCCGATCTGCATTTGCAGCCCATCCCCGGCACGGACGGCGCGCTCGCGCTCGGCATCGCCTGCGCGATGCTGGAGGAGGGACTCGAGGACCGGGAATACCTTATTAAATATTGCAGCGGCGTCGAGGCGTTCTGCGACTATGCGCGGCAGTTTCCGCCCGCACGGGCGGCGGCGCTGACGGGCGTTCCGGCGGAGCGCATCCGCGCCGCGGCGCACTTGCTGCACGGCGGCGGCGTTTCGCTGCGGACGAGCAGCTGCGCGGCGGTCCACTGCGTGAACGGCGTGCAGAATCTGCGCGCGGTGCTCGCGCTGCTGGCGCTGAGCGGCAGCGTCGGGCGCTGCGGCGGCAACGGCGAATCCGGCGCGCCGGAGGTGAAGCTCGACAACGGCCACCATGCGCTCGCGGAGCGCCCGCACCCGGAGCGCGATCTCTCCCACGGGGAGTTCCCGGCGTGGGATGCGCTCGTCCGGAACGAGGCGCAGTGTGTGCGCATTGCGGACAGATTGGAGGCGGGCGAGGTCGGCGCGCTCGTGATGTTCGGCGCGAACACGCGGATGCTGCCCGACGCGGAGCGCGTCCGCCGTGCGCTTGGGCGCGCGGAGGTGCGCGTTGTGTCGGAGCTTTTCTGGAACGAGGCGTGCGAGGGGGCGGACTACGTTCTGCCCGCCTGTGCCGCGCCGGAGCGCGCGGACATCGTGTCCGCTCCGGGCGGACGGCTCATTTATGTTCCGCCCGCGCTGCCCGCGGGCGAGCGGCTGCCGGACGTGGAGATCATCCTGCGCCTTGCGCACGCGATGGGGCTGCGCGAGGGGCTGCTGGGGCTGGAAGATCACGAGGCGTGGCTGGACCACACGCTCCGGCGGACGGGCGTTTCGCTCGCGGAGCTGAAGCGCGCGCCGGAGGGCGTCATCGCGCGAGAAAAAGTCTCCGTGCCGCGGACAGACCCGGACGCCGGGTTTGCGACGCCGGACGGAAAATTGCAGCTTGCAAGCCCGCTGCTCGCCGATTGCGGCGCGGACGCGCTGCCGGTTTTTCACGACTGGCGCGAGCGCGCGCCGCTCGGTCCGGCGTTTCCGCTCGTGCTCTGCACGGGCGCGCGGCGGACGCAGCTTTTCCATTCGCGGACTTACCGTGTTCCGTGGCTCGCGGACATAGAGCCCGCGCCGCTCGTGACGCTGCACCCGGCGGAGCTGGCGCGGCTCGGTGCGGCGGAGGGCGAGGCGCTGCGCCTCGTGACCCCGTGCGGCGAGCTCACGGTCTATGCCGAGGCGGACCCCGGCGTTCTGCCGGGCGTCGCGCACGTTTACCACGGCGTTCCCGGCGAGGAGAACGCCAATGCCGTTTTAGACGGCGGCTGGCTCGACCCGGTGTCCGGCTTCCCCGGCTACCGGAGCTATGTCTGCCGGCTTGAGAAGATCGAAGGAGGCGAGGGCGCTTGAGGATCGTCTGCGACAAGGAAAAATGCACGGGCTGTCTCGCCTGCGTCGTCGCCTGTCAGGACGCGCACGATGCGCGCGGCGAGGCGGGGACGCTCTCGCGGCGGCTTTATCACCGCGAAACGGCGGGTGGCTGGACGCACTATGTGACCGAGAGCTGCCGCCACTGTGCGAATGCGCCCTGCGCCAAGGTCTGCGCCTTCGGCGCGATCGCGCGCACGGCGGAGGGCTGGGTGACGGTCGACGCGGGAAAATGCGTCGGCTGCCGCCGCTGCGCCGCGGCGTGTCCCTTCGGCGTTCCGCGCTTCGACGCGCGGGGGCGGATGGTGAAGTGCGACGGCTGCGGCGGCAGCGCGCCGCGGTGCGTCGCGTTCTGCCCGAACGACGCGCTGCGGCTGGAGGGCTGAGAAGGGATGCTGCGCGTGTTTCTCTGTCCGGAATCGGACCCGCGGGACCGGCTGACGCGCCTTCGCACGGCGGCGTCGCGCGCTTCGGGGCGGGACGCTTCCGGCTGGACGCGGCTGGTAAAGCCCGGCGGGAAGCCCTGTTTCGCCGAGGCGCCGGAGCTGGAGTTTTCCGTCAGCCACAGCGGGGCGTGGTGGGCCTGCGCCTTCGGCGATGCGCCGCTCGGACTGGACATCGAGCGGCATACGCCGCGGCGGTTTCAGCGGCTTGCCGCGCGGTTTTTTCTCCCGGAGGAGGCGGAATTTGTCCGCGCCGCGGAGGATCAGACGGCAGCGTTTTACCGCGTCTGGTGCGCAAAGGAGGCTGCCCTCAAGCGCTCCGGCGCGGGGCTCCCCGGCGGGCTGCGGAGCGTTCCGGTGCTCACCGGCGCGCTGCCGCTGCGCTATCTGCCCGCGCCGCCGGGCTATACGCTCTGTCTCTGCACCGCCGAGCCCGGCGAGGTGAGCATTGAGGACTTGTGAAAAATTTGAAAACCTTGCGTTTCACTCTTGCGCATTGCAAAAGATTAGTATAAAATACATGTGCAATTTATCTGATACATTATTCTAAGGGAAGTGGTTCACTTGAACATCGCACTCATGTCCAACGACGGCAAGAAGGAGCTCATGGTCCATTTCTGCATCGCCTACTGCGGGATCCTTGCCGGGCACACCATCTGCGCGACGCAAACCACCGGAAAGCTCATCAGCGAGGCCACCGGTCTGCCCATCACACTCTGCCTCCCCGCGAGTCAGGGCGGAAGCCAGCAGATCGGCGCGCGCATCGCCTATAACGAGATCGACCTCGTGCTGTTTTTCTGTGACCCGGACGACACGGAGGGCCAGACCCGCGTAAACGAGATCGCCCGCCTCTGCGACCGCTACAGCATCCCCTTCGCCTCCAACGTGGCGACCGCGGAGGTGCTCATCCAAGGTCTCCGCCGCGGCGATCTGGATTGGCGTAATATCGTTAACCCCCGCAATAGATAAGGAACGTCAAACAGAACCCGCTTCGCTGGGCTTCTGTTTGAGAGGGGAACGCTCCGCTCAGCGCACGCCCCTTCGGGGCGCACGTTCCCTCCGCGCAGAGAATTTTTCGGCACGCACAGGTCGCGCCGAAAAATGATCGGACTTTATTCGCGCCTGCGGGCGCGAACTCTGCGAGGCTTTTTCCCCGCAAAAACATGACCCCGTGTTGATCGGAAAAGAAGTAACCCCCGCGCGCGCCTGACAGAGAGGGAGGCCTTTGGCTGCAAGTCTCCCGGCAAGCGGCGGCGGCGAAAGACATTCCGGGAGCGGGAGGGCGCGGCTGCACGGCGTCCTTTGAAAAAAGCGTGCAAAAGGGCGCTTTCCGCGCCGAAATTGGGTGGCACCACGGGAGCCAAAGCGATCTTTGCGCGCTCGTCCCATGTGTAGAATCGATTCTTCCATGGGACGGAGCGCGCCTTGTTTTTTGACCGAAAAGAGAAGGAGAAACGAAACAACATGACAAAAATGACCCCCCGGACGCTGTCCGGCTTTATGGAGCTGCTCCCCGCCGATCAGGCGAAGATGGAGCGGTTCATGGAGGCGCTGCGCCGCAGCTACGCGCTCTACGGCTTCACCGCGCTGGACACGCCCGTCATCGAGGCGAGCGAGGTCCTGCTCGCTAAGGGCGGCGGCGAGACGGAAAAGCAGATCTACCGCTTCACCAAGGGCGACAGCGACCTTTCCCTGCGCTTCGACCTCACCGTGCCGCTGGCGAAGTTCGTCGCCCTGCACTATAATGAACTGGCCTTCCCTTTCCGCCGCTTCCAGATCGGCAAGGTCTACCGCGGCGAGCGCGCCCAGCGCGGCCGCTTCCGCGAGTTTTATCAGGCGGACATCGACGTCATCGGCGACGGCAAGCTCGACATCTTAAATGAGGCGGAGATCCCCAGCATCATCTACCGCACCTTCACGGCGCTGGGGCTCACCCGCTTCGTCATCCACGTCAATAACCGCAAGATCTTGAACGGCTTTTACGCGATGCTCGGTCTCAGCGAAAAATCCGCCGACATTATGCGCACGGTCGACAAGCTCGACAAGATCGGCGCGGAGAAGGTCGCCGCGCTGCTCACCGGCGAGGAGATCGCTCTCACGGCGGAGCAGGCAGAGGAGATCCTGCGCTTCATCGCCATCCGCGGCACGAACGCGGAGGTGCTCGCCGCGCTGGAGGGCTACCGCGGACGCCATGAGGTGTTCGACGCCGGGCTCGGCGAGCTGCGCGCCGTGACCGCCTATCTGCCGGAGTTCGGCGTGCCGGAAGAAAACTTCGCCATCGACCTCACCATCGCGCGCGGGCTCGACTATTACACCGGCAGCGTTTATGAGACGACGCTGACCGACCACCCGGAGATCGGCTCCGTCTGCTCCGGCGGGCGCTACGACAACCTCGCGGAGTATTACACCGACAAGCCGCTCCCCGGCGTCGGCATTTCCATCGGGCTCACGCGGCTTTTCTATGTTCTTCAGGAGCAGGGGCTGCTCTCCGACGAGATCGTCACCGCCCCGGCGGACGTGCTCGTTATTCCGATGACGGCGGGCCTCGGCTTTGCCGTTCACTGCGCCACCGTTCTGCGCAACGCGGGCATCCGCACCCAGCTTTATACGGAGCAGAAAAAGTTCAAAGCCAAGATGAGCTACGCCGACCGCCTCGGCTTCCCCTACGTCCTGCTCATCGGCGAGGACGAGCTCGCGCAGGGCAAGGCGGCGCTGAAGGATATGACCACCGGCGAGCAGACGCTCTATGCCCCCGAAGAGGCGGCAGCCGCCGTCGCCGAAGCGCTCGCGGCGCGCGAGGGCGTCCGCGTCATCTGTGAGAAATAAAAAACCATACTTTCTGAAAATAAAAAGGAGAAAACTATCATGATGCAGTCCCGCACGCATAACTGCAGCGAACTGAGAATGGAGCATGTCGGCGCGCACGTCCGTCTCGCCGGCTGGATGGAAAACGTCCGCGAGGTCGGCGGCCAGCTCGTCTTCGTCGTCCTCCGCGATTTTTACGGCACGACCCAGCTCGTGACCGAGGACCCGGCGCTCATCGCCGCGCTGAAGGCGCTCAACAAGGAGAGCACCATCGCCGCGGAGGGCACCGTCCGCGAGCGTCAGGCGAAGAACCCGAAGATCGCGACCGGCGACATCGAGGTCGTCATCGACAAGCTCGATGTGCTCGGCCGCTGCCGCTATAACGAGCTGCCCTTCGAGATCAACCGCAGCCGCGAGGCCGACGAGAGTGCGCGCCTGAAGTACCGCTACCTCGATCTGCGCAACCCGGCGGTCAAAAAGAACATCCTGCTGCGCTGCAACGTCGTCGCGGCGCTGCGCCAAGCCATGACGGAGCACGGCTTCCTTGAGATCACGACCCCGATCCTGACGGTCTCAAGTCCGGAGGGCGCGCGCGACTATCTCGTCCCGGCGCGCAAGCATCCCGGCAAGTTCTACGCCCTGCCCCAAGCGCCGCAGCAGTTCAAGCAGCTGCTCATGACCGCGGGCTTCGACCGCTATTTCCAGATCGCCCCCTGCTTCCGCGACGAGGACGCCCGCGGCGACCGCAGCCCCGGTGAGTTTTACCAGCTCGACATGGAGATGGCGTTCGCCTCGCAGGAGGACGTGTTCGCCGTTCTGGAGGACGTGCTGCCCCCGATCTTTGCGAAATACGGCGCTTATAACGTCGCGTCCAGCGCGCCGTTCCGCCGCATCCCTTACCGCGAGAGCATGGAGGTCTACGGCTGCGACAAGCCCGACCTGCGCATCGACCTGCGCGCCGTGAACGTCTCCCCGCTCTTCGCCGGGAGCGAGTTCGCCCCGCTCGCGGACCAGACCGTCAAGGCGGTCGCCATCTCCGACTGCAAGCTGACGCGCAAGCAGATCGAGAAGCTGCTGACCGACGTGGAGGTCCAGTCCGGCGGCAAGGGCTACTGGTTCAAGGTCGGCGAGACCGGCGAGCTCGCCGGCGGCGTCGCCAAGTTCGTCGACAAGGCAAAGGCGGAGACGCTTCTGCCCCTCGCGCCGGAGACGCTCGTCGTCCTCGCCGGCGGCGAGAGCGCGACGAAGACCGTCGGCGTCGTCATCAAGACCTTCGGTCCCGCCTGCGAGGGACACATGGACAAAGAGCGCTACGAGTTCTGCTGGATCACGGATTTCCCGATGTATGAGATCGGCGACGAGTCCGGCGAGCTTGAGTTCTGCCACAACCCGTTCTCCATGCCCGCCGGCGGGCTCGACGTGCTGCTCAAGGCCGAGCGCGGCGAGATCGACCCGCTGACCATCACCGCCGACCAGTACGACCTCGTCTGCAACGGCGTGGAGCTCAGTTCCGGCGCGGTCCGGAACCACGATCCGGAGATCATGGTGAAGGCGTTTGAGCTCGTCCGCCTCGGCGAAGACGACGTGAAGGCGAAGTTCCCCGCCATGTACAACGCCTTCTGCTACGGCGCGCCCCCCCACGCCGGCATCGCGCCGGGCGTGGACCGCATGGTCATGCTCCTCGCCGGCGAAGACTCCATCCGCGAGATCATCCCCTTCCCGATGAACAAAAACGCGCAGGACGTCATGATGGGCGCGCCGGGCGAGGTAACGCAGGCGCAGCTGGATGAGCTGCACATCGCAATAGTCGAATGAGACCCGCTGCGCTGGGCTCTCATTCGAGAAGGATTCACTCCGCTCAGCGCACTCGCCTACGGCTCGCACGTTCGCTCCGCGCAGAGAATTTTTCGGCAGGTACACGCCCCGCCGAAAAATGATTAAATTTTATTCGCGCCTGCGGGCGCGAACTCTGCGAGGCTTTTTTAGACTAACACACAAAAAGGAGGCTCATTATGGTATCCTGCGTCCGCTCCCTTGGGCTGCTTGGCATCGGGGGCTATGAGGTGCGCGTGGAGTGCTTTCTCTCCAACGGTCTGCCCGGCTTTGACCTTGTCGGTCTGCCGGACGCGGCGGTGAAGGAAGCGCGCGACCGCGTGCGCGCCGCGATCAAAAACAGCGGACTGAAATACCCCGTCAGCCGCCTTACCATCAACCTTGCCCCGGCGGATACGCGCAAGGCGGGCACGCTCTACGACCTGCCGATCCTGCTCGGCATCCTGCAATGCAGCGGGGACTTAAAGCGCCTGCCCGCGGACGCGGCGTTTCTCGGCGAGCTCAGCCTCACCGGGGAGCTGCGCCCCATCCACGGCGCGCTGCCGATGGCGCTCGCCGCGGCGCGGCAGGGCATCCGCTCGCTCTATGTCCCGGCGGCGAACGCGGCGGAGGCTGCCTTTGCCGAGGGCGTGACGGTCTATCCCGTCAAGACCGTGCCGGAGCTGCTCGCCCACCTCTGCGGCGACGTGCCCATCCCCCCGGCGGCGGAGCCGGACCTCTCCGCGCTCGCGCTGCCGGTGCCGGATTTTTCCGACGTGAAGGCACAGGACAACGTAAAGCGCGCGCTGGAGGTCGCCGCCGCAGGCGGACACAATGTGCTGCTCATCGGTCCGCCGGGCTCCGGCAAGAGCATGCTCGCGAAACGCCTGCCCGGTATTCTGCCGGACATGAGCCGCGAGGAGATGACCGAGGCGACGGAGATCCACTCCGTCGCGGGCAACACCGGGGCGGAGAGCCCCGTCGTCACCCAGCGGCCCTTCCGCTCGCCCCACCACACGGTGTCCTCCGTGGCGATGAGCGGCGGCGGCAGCAACCCGCGCCCCGGCGAGATCAGCCTTGCCCACACCGGCATTCTGTTTTTGGACGAGCTGCCGGAATTTTCCCGCGAGACGCTGGAGGTGCTGCGCCAGCCGCTCGAGGATGGGCGGCTCACCATCTCGCGCGCCGCGGGCAGCTTTACTTATCCGAGCCGCTTTATGCTCGTCTGCGCCATGAACCCCTGCAAATGCGGCTGGTACGGCCATCCGAGCGGGCGCTGCACCTGCTCGCCGAGCTCCGTGCGCCAGTATCACAGCCGCGTTTCCGGTCCCCTGCTCGACCGCATCGACATCATCGTGGAGGTCCCCTCGCTCGACTTTGACGAGCTCAAAGCCAAGCCCGCCGGGGAGTCCTCCGCCGCCATCCGCGCGCGCGTCAACGCCGCGCGGCAGCGCCAGCACGCCCGCTTTGCCGAAAGCGCCACGAGCTGCAACGCCTATATGCAGCCGAAGGAGATGCAGCGCCACTGCGCGCTGAGCCCCGAATGCGAGGAGCTGATGCGCGGCGCGTTCGACGCGCTGGGACTCACGGCGCGGAGCTATGACCGCATATTGCGCGTTGCGCGCACGATCGCGGACCTCGCCGGAAGCGAGGAGATCGCCCCGGCGCACATCGCCGAGGCTGTACAGTACCGAAGCTATCGCTTTGAAGGAGGAGAATAACGCCATGAAGAAGCTGATTTCCGTTCTTTTATCACTGACTCTGCTGCTCGCGCTCTTTTCCGCCTGCGGCAAGAAAAATGACCCCGAACCGACCGCCGCGCCTGAGCCGGTCGAGACGCCGACCCCCACGCCGGAGCCGACGGAGACGCCGAGCCCCTATCCCCTTGCCTTCCCCATCGGCGAGGCGGCGCGCGCGGACATCGACGGCGACGGCGCAGAGGAGACCGTCTGCGTCTCCCTCACCGAGCCGGACGAATACGGCTATCGCAGCCCCTGCCTCTCCGTGAACGGCGAGGACCTCACGGACGCGCTCCGCGGCTTTGACACCGCCCAGCTCGCCGACCCGGACGAGGGCTACTGGGCGCTCACGGACATCGACCGCGCGGACGGCGCGCTGGAGATCGCCATTCAGGACCTCGGTCCGAGCGACGACCCCTTCACGAACTTTTTCCGCTATGACCGCGGCGCGCTGACCTATCTCGGCGGCGTTCCGGGGCTCATCCGCATGGACAGCGCCGACACGCCGCTGACCTTCCCCGGCGACGGCACGATCGGGGGCTACCTGCGCTACGCCGTGCTCCAGACTTGGTTCGGCGACGCGAGCTACCGGCTCGAAGACGGGGAGATCACCCGCATGGCGGAAGACGTCTACTACGCACGCCAGCCCCAGACCGTCACGGTGCTGGAGCCGACCGCCGCCCGCGCGAGCGCGGACGAGACCGCGGAGACCGTCACCCTCGATATCGGCACGGAGCTGACGCTGCTCGGCTCCGACGACGCTGCATGGGTCCTCTGCGCCGCGCCGAGCGGCAAGGAGACCGCCGACGCGCTCTGGCTCCACCTGCGCGACGGCTTTGAGATCGAGACCGCCGACGGCAGCTACGGCTATGCGTGGGCGGTTCTGGACGGGCTGCTCTTCGCCGACTGAAATTAACGACAAAGCAAGGGAGATACCCCGAAAATGAACGATATGATACTGCTCAAGCAGGGCGAGATCGTCCTGAAGGGTCAGAACCGCCGCGCCTTTGAGCAGCGGCTCATTGCGAACATCCGCCGCCGCCTGAAGCCCCACGGCGCCTTCCGCGTTTACGCCATCCAGTCCACGGTCTACGTGGAGCCGGAGGCGGACGCGGACTTATGCGGTGCGTTCGACGCGCTGAAGACCGTGTTCGGCGTCGTGGCGCTCAGCCGCGCCGCCGCCTGCGAAAAAAGCGCGGAGGCGATCGCGGCGAAGGCGATCGAATACCTCGCGGACGATATGCGCGCGGCAAAAAGCTTCAAGGTGGAGACCCGCCGGAGCGACAAGGCGTTCCCGATGACGAGCATCCAGCTCAGCCAGTATGTCGGCGGCGAGCTCGCCGAGGCGTTCCCGGACACCGCCGTGGACGTCCACGACCCGGAGCTCACTGTCCACGTCGAGGTCCGCGACCTTGCCGCCTATGTCCACTCCACGCCGACGCCCGGCGCGGGCGGCATGCCCGTCGGCTGCAACGGCAGCGCCGTGACGCTGCTCTCCGGCGGCATCGACTCCCCGGTCAGCAGCTACATGATCGCAAAGCGCGGCGTCCGGCTCATCCCGGTCCACTTCTTCTCCTTCCCCTACACGAGCGAGGCGGCGAAGGAAAAGGTCGTCGAGCTCGCGCAGGAGCTCACCGCGTGGTGCGGAAAAATGCGCCTTTGCATCGTGCCCTTCACCCACATTCAGGAGGAGATCCGGGATAAGTGCCCGGAGGCTTATTTCACCATCATCATGCGCCGCTTTATGATGCGCATCGCCGACCGCATCGCCGCCGACAACGGCTGCGGCGCGCTCGTCACGGGCGAAAATCTCGGTCAGGTCGCGAGCCAGACCATGTCCGCCATGGCGGTGACGGAAAATGTCTGTGCCCGGCCCGTGCTGCGCCCGCTCATCGGCTTTGACAAGGAGGAGATCGTCCGCCTCGCGCGGCGCATCGGCACCTTCGAGACCTCCATCCTGCCCTACGAGGACTGCTGCACGGTGTTCACGCCGCGCCACCCGGAGCTGCGCCCAACCGTCGCAAAGGCGGAGGAAGCCGAGCGCGCGCTGGACGTCGACGCGCTCGTGGAGGAGGCCGTCCGCGGCGCGGAGCACCTCACGCTGGAGGTCGGCGGCGAATGAACGCGGAAATTCTCTCCGTCGGCACGGAGATATTGCTCGGCAACATCGTGAACACGGACGCGCGCGACCTCTCCGTCGCGCTCAGCGAGCTCGGCATCAACGTCTACTGGCACTCCGTCGTGGGCGATAACCCCGCCCGCCTCGCCGCCGCGCTGGAAACGGCGAAATCGCGCGCCGACTGCATCATCACGACCGGCGGGCTCGGTCCCACCTGCGACGATCTCACGAAGGAGACCGTCTGCCGCGCCTTCGGCTGCGAGATGTATTTCGACAATCGCGCGAGTGCGGACATTGACGCATTTTTCGCCGCGCAGGGGCTGCCCGTGACGGAAAATAACCGCAAGCAATGCTATCTCCCCGTTGGCTGCACGCCGTTTTACAACACCTGCGGCACTGCCCCCGGCTGCGGCTTCACCGCGGCGGGCAAGACCGTCGTCATCCTCCCCGGTCCGCCGAAGGAGCTGCGCGCCATGCTGGACCACGGCGCGCGGGACTTTCTGCGCAAAGCCGGCGGCGGGCAGATCTTTTCGCATAATCTGATGACCTTCGGTATGGGCGAGAGCGCGATCGAGGCGCTGCTGCGCCCGGAGATGGACGCGCTGCAAAACCCGACCCTCGCGCCCTACGCGAGCGAGGGCGAGGTGCGGCTGCGCGTGACGGCGAAGGCGGAGAGCGCCGGCGCCGCCGATGCGATGATGGCTCCCGTCCTCGCGCGCGTGCGCGAGGTGCTGGGCGACAGGGTTTACGGCGTGGACGTTCCGTCGCTGGAAGTCGTCGTGCTCCGGCTGCTTACGGAGCGGGGCGAGACCTTCGCCGCGGCGGAGAGCTGCACCGGCGGACTCATCGCGAAGCGCTTCACGGACCTGCCCGGCGCGTCCGCCGCCTTCCGCGGCGGCGTCACCGTTTACACGAACGAGGTGAAAATGCTCCTCGGCGTCGACCCCGCTGTGTTGGAAGCGCAGGGCGCGGTCTGCGCGGAGGTGGCGCGGCAGCTCGCCGTATGCGTGCGCGAGCGCCTCGGCGCGGACTACGGCGTCGGCGTCACCGGCCTCGCCGGACCGGACGGCGACGGGGTGAACCCGGTCGGCGCCGTGTTCGTCGGGCTCGCGACGCCCGGCGGCGACGCCGTGCGCGCCCTGCGCCTCGGCGAGCGGAGCGACCGCTCGCGCATCCGCACCCTCAGCGCGAGCCACGCCTTCGACCTGCTGCGCCGCGCAATTCTCGGTCTCCCGCTTGAAAACTCTTGATTTTTCCGCCGCGCCCGAATATAATAAAGAATTGGAGACCGATTTGCCTTATTTTCAAGCCTGCAAATAAAAAGTCAAGCCCCAAAGTGGACTTGATAGAAGAAAAATTTACAGGCAGAAGGTAGAGAAAAAGTGCAGCACAAAAAGGCCGCCG
>CAVJGI010000044.1:0-16462 GCA_963649145.1 Ruminococcus bicirculans (ex Wegman et al. 2014)
CTCATTATACATCTTTTATCCAACCTTTCCTTCGTTGGGTATTATACAAGGGGTTGTTACCAAGCCTGCGCAACCGCCAAGCTTGGAGATTTCGGCAGCTTACAACCCCTCAGTCGCGCTTCGCGCGCCAGCTCCCCTTGCACAGGGGAGCCTTTAAAGAAGTGCCGCTTCGCGGCGTTAATTTAAAAATATTTGCCCGCTCCGCGTTTACGCGGGGCGGGCATTTTTCATTTCTGTCCGTAATAGGCGTTTTTGCCGTGCTTGCGGAGGTAGTGCTTGTCGAGCAGGGTCTGCTGCATGGCGGTGTGGTCGGGATTCAGGGTGAGGGCGTGGTAGTCCATGAAGGCGACCTCCTCCATGACGACGGCGTTGTGGACGGCGTTTTCCGCGTCGGTGCCCCATGCGAAGGGGCCGTGGGAGTGGACGAGCACGCCGGGGACGTCGTCGGCGCTGCGGCTGCGGAAGGTCTCCGCGATGACGCGGCCGGTCTCGCGCTCATATTCGCCGCGGGTCTCCGCGTCCGTCATCGGGCGGGTGCAGGGGATCTCGCCGTAAAAATAGTCCGCCTGCGTGGTGCCGAGCGCGGGAATGCCGCGTCCCGCCTGCGCAAAGCTCGTCGCCCAGCGCGAGTGGGTGTGGACCACGCCGCCGATGTTCGGGAACGCGAGATAGAGCTCCAGGTGCGTCGGCGTGTCGCTCGAAGGCTTCCATTTGCCCTCCGCGACCTTGCCGGTCATGTCCACGACGACCATATCCTCCTCCGTCATGCCCTCGTAGGGCACGCCGGAGGGCTTGATGACGAAAAGTCCCGCCTCGCGGTCGATCCCGGAGACGTTGCCCCATGTAAAGGTCACGAGGCCGTATTTCGGCAGAAGCAGGTTCGCCTCCAGCACCTGCCGCTTCAGCGCTTCCAGCATTTTTTCAGTTCTCCTTCTCAATGAGCCACTGCATATCGTCCCAGAGCCCGTCGAGACAGGCGATGGTCTTCTGATACAGGGCGTATTTCCGGTCATAAATCTCCCGCAGCTCCGCGCGCGGGGCGACGGCGGGGGCGACGCGGCACATATTCCGCGCGGCTTCCTCCACGGAGCCATAGTCTCCGAGCGCGGCGGCGACGGCGATGGCGCAGCCGAGCGCGCCGGTCTCGTTCACCTCCACGGTCTCGACCGGGAGGGAGAGCACGTCGGCGAACATCTGCGTCCAGACCGCGCTGCGCGCCGCGCCGCCGGCAAGACGCACGCTCTCCGGCGGCGTTTCGCGGCTGCGGAGCAGCTTTTCCACGTGGGCGCGGTGGCAGAAGGCGATGCCCTCATACACGCTGCGCAGCAGGTGCCGCCGCGTGTGGTTCGCGCTGATGCCGACGAAGCTGCCGCGCGCGTTCGGGTGGACGTTGCTCGCCAAGATAAACGGCAGAAACACCGGCACGAACTCCTCCGGCGGGATGGACTCGACCCAGCCGTTCAGCTCGTCGAAGACCGCGCCGCCCTTTTCGCCGCAGAGCTCCGGCAGGAGCTGGCGCAGGAACCACTCGTTGTTGCCCGCGCTCGTGGGGCTCGATTCCTCGATCAGGTAATATTCCGGGAGGCAGAACAGGCTGTTCATCCGCACGGAGCCGTCCGTCACCGGCTCGCGGCGGAGATATTCGTTGATGGACCACGTTCCCGCGATCATGCAAAGCCGCCGCTCGTCCGTCACGCCCGTGGCGAGGGCGCAGGCGTCGATATCGAACATGCCGCCGATGACGGGCGTTCCCGCGGCGAGGCCGCACTGCGCCGCCGCCTCCGGCGTCACCGTGCCGCAGATCTCCGCCGCGCGGCAGAGGGGCGGCAGCGCGTCCCGCAGGTCCGAAAGCCCGAAGAGCTCCAGCAGTGCGTCGTCATAATCGCGCGTATGCAGGTTCAGCAGCCCGTCGCCGCTCGCGTCCGTCAGCTCCGCGCCGGCTTCGCCGGTCAGACGGAAGCGGATATAGTCCTTGCAGGCGAACACCCAGCGCACGCGCGGGAGCGTCTCCGACTCGTGGGCGCGCAGCCACGCGAGCAGCGCCGGGGGCTGGCACGCCATGAGATGCTGGCAGGAGCGGGCGAACGCCGCGCGCTCCGTGCCGTCGCCGGTCCAGCGCCGGACCTCGGCGTAAGCGCGCGTGTCCGTCGAGCCGATGCCGCGCCGCGCGGGGCTGCCGTCGCGCCCCCAGAGATAAAGCCCCTTGCCGTGGCCGCAGATGCCGACGCCGGCGATCTCCTCCGGTTTCGCGCCGGATCTTTCCAGCACGGCGCGGATGACGGCGCAGTTTGCGTCCCACATCTCGTCCATATCGCGCTCGGCGAAGCCGGGCTGGGGCGTGATGACCGCCGTGGAGCGGCTCGCGGTGCAGATCTCATTGCCCGCGGGGTCGAAGAGCGCCGCCTTCGTCGTCGTGCCGCCGTTGTCGAGTCCGAGATAATAGCGCTTCATCGAACGCCCTCCGCAAAGCGCGCTTCGATCCAGCGCTTCGCCGCGCCGACGGCGGCGGTGTCGTCCTCCGCGGCGTCATGCCACATTTCGATCATATAAGGTCCCGTGTAGCCGAGCTGTTCGAGCTGGGCGAAGCGGCGCGGGAAGTCCACGCAGCCGCTGCCGAAGGGGACGCACTTGAATTTTCCGGGGAAATCGTCCCGCACCGCGAGCGTGTCCTTCAGGTGGACGGCGACGATGCTGCCCACGCCGTGGGCGAGCTCATAGTCGACGTCATTTTCGGGCCACGCGCTGAGGTTGCCGAGGTCGGGGTAAACGCGGAACCACGGCGAGCGGAGCATGCCCTCGTAAGCCATATTCTTGGAGATGGAGTTCAAAAACGGCGTGTCCATGACCTCCATTGCGAGCATGACCTGCCGCCGCTCCGCCTCCTTGACCGCCCACGCGAGTCCCTCGCGGAAGCGCCGGACGCTCTCCGGCGTGGAGGGCTCGTAATAAACGTCGTAGCCGGCGAGCTGGATGACGCGGATGCCCATCGCGCAGGCGAAATCGAGCGCGTGGAGCATAATATCCCGCGCCTTTTCGCGGACGGCTTCGTCCGCGCTGCCGAAGGGGAAGCGCCGGTGGGCGCTTAAACACATGGAGCGGAAGCCGATCTCCGAGTCTGCGCAGAGCCGCCGCAGCTGCTCCACCCACTCCACGGGCCAGTAGAGCCGCTGGAGCCGTTCGTCCGTCTCGTCGATGCTGAGCTCCACAAAATCGAAGCCGAGCGCCTTCGCCTTCCGCAGACGCACGCCCCACGTGTCCAGCGGGTCAAAGGCCTTTTCGTAAATGCCGAGCAAATGGCCGCCGAGCATAAAAAACACCTCACTACTCTCTTTAATATATAGAAAAGCGCTCTGTGAAAACGTATTCCTGAGTGAGAACAAGTATAATACAGCCGTCTTCCGATGTAAAGAGGTTTTGAAAATTTTCCGAAAACCTTTTCCCAAAAGGGCAGGGAACAAAATACACAAAACATCCGGACGTTTGGGATGTTGGTGGCAGCAAAATTGACAACATGCACAAAGACACAGGGGCGGATTTGGGCGAAAAATAGAACTTGCAGGAAGCGATTGCAATTTCACCCGCGGCGTGATAAAATACTGCGTGTAAGCAAGGTAAACGTTTTCCCAAAAACTGGGAAAGCCGGGAAGGGAGCAGGCAAACGTGGAGCAATACAGTCGGCTCGTTCTGCTGGACGTGGACGGGACGCTCGTCACGCTGATGGGCGATATGCCGGCCGGAACGGCGGAGGCGGTCGCGGCGCTGCGCCGCGGCGGATCGGCTGCCGTGTTCTTCACGGGCAGGCCCCTCTCCCATGTCGCCCCGCTCCTGCGCGGCGCGGCGTTCGACGGCGGGATATGCGTGATGGGCGCATTCACGTTCCTGCACGGCGAAACGCTCTGTGCGCGCAGTCCGGATCCCGCCTCGGCTCAGCGGCTCGCCGCGGCTGCGCGGGAGCGCGGACTGGAGGCGGTCTTCGAGACCGCGGAGGGCGTCCGTCTGGACCCGGCAGCCCACACGCCGCGTCTGGACGGTCTGCGCCGCGCCTTCGCCGCGAAGGGGCTTGCGGTATCGCCCGCGGAGGGGGAGTTCTCCTACGAAAAGCTCTGTCTCTGGGGCGAAGCCGGTGCATTGGACGCCTTTGCCCGCGCCGCGGAGGGCGACCTCGCCGTTGTCGGCAGGAAGCAGGATATGCTGGAGCTCGCCGCACCGGGCGCTTCCCCGGCTGCCGCGGTTGCGCGCGTTTCAGCGCGGCTCGGCGTCACGAAGGAAAAACACTTACGCCGTGGGCGACAGCGTGAACGATCTGCCGGTGCTCTCCTGCGCGGGACACACCGCGGCGGTCGGAAACGCGGACGCGGCGCTGAAAGCGGCGGTCGATTTCGTCGCCCCGCCGATCAGCGAAGGCGGACTCGCGGAAGCGCTGAAACACTTCGGACTTATTTAATATTGTGAAACGCCCGTAGCCAGCGGGTAAAAATAAAAAAACGGACAAACAGGAGGAAAAAATGAAAAAACTGCTTTGCATGCTCCTCGCGCTGGTCTTCGTGTTCGCTCTTGCGGCGTGCGGCGGCCAGACCAACACGCCCGATCCGACCAAGGCACCCACGGAAACCAAGGACCCCGGCAAGACCGATGATCCCGCTCCGTCCGGCGAGCCCGCCGTGCTCGATGTCGCGCTGACCAACGCCTTCTCCGGCGCCGGCGCCATCGGCAAGGAGAACCCCTACCGCTTCGCGTCCTTCAGTCAGGTCTATGAAGCTCTGCTCTGCGTCGTGGACGGCGAGTATCAGGGCGTTCTGGCTGAGAGCTGGAAGAAGCTCGACGATGTTACTTGGGAAGTGAAGCTGTTCCCGAACATCACCGACTCCAAGGGCAATGCCTTCACCGCCGACGACCTCGTCTGGGTCCTCGACATGCAGAAGGACAACAAGTGCGCGGTCGCCGACTATATCGACCTCGGCGCCGGCAAGAAGATCGACGACCAGACCGTTCAGATCACCCTGAACACCGACTCCGAAGGCGCGTTCTACCTGCTCGCCACCAGAATGTGGATGTGCACGAAGGCGTCCTACGAGGCGAGTTCCGACGGTATGGCGACCATGCCCGTCGGCACCGGTCCCTATGTCTGCACCGATTACGTCGAGGGCAGCTCCGCTACGCTCGCAAAGCGCGCTGACTACTGGAAGACCGAGAACATCCCCGCCATCAGCGTTGCCAACTATGACACCATCAACATCAGCTACCTGCCCGAAGCAACCCAGATGTCCATCGCCATCGACAGCGGCAAGGTCCAGTTCGCCGGTCAGGTCAACATGAGCATCTCTCAGGACGTCGACGCCGCCGATGTGCAGGCGATCTACATGACGAACGGCACCTATAACGGCATGGCGTTCAACATGGCGGAGGGCCGCCTCGTTGCCGACAACCTCGCGCTGCGCAAGGCGGTCTGCTACGCGATCGACTGCGCGGGCCTCGCCACCGGCGCTTACTCCGGACATGCCGTCATGATGAAGACCTTCGGCATGGACACCGCCGCGGACTTCAACAGCGCTTGGACCACCGACATCTCCTATGATCTCGACAAGGCCAAGGAGCTGCTCAAGGAAGCCGGCTATGAAAACGGCGTCAGCCTGACGCTTGTCTCCAACAACGTCGGCGAGGACGCCCTCATCTCCGAGCTGGCGCAGGGCTACCTGTCCATGGCAGGCATCGACCTGAAGATCAACTATGTTGAGCCCGCAACCCAGAGCACCGTCATCGCCGAGGGCGACTGGGACATCGCTTGGGTCGGCGGCATGGCCGTGTCCGATATGTCCATCTTCTACTCCAACATCTACAAGAACGCCCAGAGCGGCAAGTCCTTCTACGGCCTTGACGATCCGGAGCTCATCGAGCTCTACCAGAAGTATTACGCCGCCGGCGGCAAGACCGCGGAGAACCTTCAGGCGCTCTATGAGTACACGAACGAGAACGTGACATGGTTCCCGATGTTCCACAAGCAGGTCCTCTTCGCGCTCGACAACAGCTACTCCACCTTCCGCACCCACGAGCTTTACATGAACCTCCCGTTCCTCGGCACCGTTGCCTGAGAACTGACCCCATAGCATAAAAGACCGGCCGTGGCGCTGTGCGTAAAACACGGCGGCGCGGCCGGTCCGACTTTTTTTACGGAAAGAGAAAAAATCCAAAGCGAAGCTCAGAGCCCCTGAGCGCGAGATCACGCTCCGGGGGCAGGAAGGGTGGGGATGAAACACACATGAGCCGCTACATATTAAAACGTATTCTACTGATGATCCCGGTCATTCTCGGCGTCATCGTTCTTGTTTTCACGCTGCTTTATTTTTCCCCCGGCGACGCCACGAGCATCATCCTCGGCACCGAGTGGACCGAGGAGGGCGCGCAGGCGCTCCGCGAGGAGATGGGGCTGAACGACCCCTACATCGTCCAGCTCGCACGCTATATCTGGAACGCCGTCCGGCTGGATTTCGGAAGCTCTTGGGTCTCCGGCGTCCCGGTCGCGCATGAGCTCTCCAGCCGCATCCCGCGCACGCTGCTCATCGGCAGCATCAGCATTATGATCACCGCCGCCTGCGGCATTCTGCTCGGCGTCGTCGCCGCAACGCACCAGAACAAGTGGCAGGACGCCGCGAGCACGATCATCGCGCTCATCGGCACCTCGCTGCCGAACTTCTTCTTCGCGCTGCTGCTCGTGCTGGCGTTCGCTTACCGGCTGCGCTGGCTGCCGGCATTCGGCCTCGGCGACTGGAAGAACTATGTCCTCCCGATCCTCGCAAACGCCGTCGGCGGCATCGCGATGCTGACGCGCCAGACGCGGTCGAGCATGCTGGAGGTCATCCGCTCCGACTATATCACCATGGCGCGCGCCAAGGGTCTGAAGCACCGCCGCATCGTCTACCAGCACATGCTGCCGAACGCGATGATCCCCATTCTGACCACCATCGGCATGCAGTTCGCGGGCGTCATCGGCGGCGGCATGATCATCGAGGCGGTCTTCTCCGTCCCCGGCGTCGGCTATTATCTCGTGAGCGGCTGCAATAACCGCGACTATAACGTTGTCATGGCCTGTACGATCATCATCTCCGTGGTCTTCTCCATCGTGATGCTGCTCGTGGACATCGCCATGGCGTTCATCGACCCGCGCATCAAGATCCAGTTCGCGGGCTCCGTCAAGAGAGGAGGAAAGGCACGTGGCTAAAACGGCAGCGGCTGTCCCCGGCGCAGAGCCGGAGGTCGCCAAAAAGCAAAACCAGTTCGTCGAGGTCATGAAGCGTCTGGCGCTCAACAAGGCAGCCACCGCGGGCATGATCATCTTCGCGCTCGTGCTTCTCGTCGCCATCTTCGGCGACCTGCTCGCCCCCTATGACTACACGGCGGTCAACCCCGCCATCGCGCGCATGCGCCCCTGCGCCGAGCACTGGTTCGGCACGGACAACATGGGTCGCGACATCTTCAGCCGCGTGCTCGTCGGCTGCAAGTGGTCGCTCATCATCGGCATCGGCGCCCAGCTCATCGCCTGCACCGGCGGCATCATCGTCGGCAGCATTTCGGGCTTTTTCGGCGGCAAGGTCGATCAGGTCATCATGCGCCTTTGCGACATTATCCAGTCCGTCCCCTCCGTGCTGCTGAACATCACGCTCGCGGGCATTTTCGGCAAGGGCCTTTTCAACACGGTCCTCGCCCTTGGACTGAGCGGCATCACCGGCGGCACGCGATTGATGCGCTCGTCCATCATGACCGTGCGCAAGAAGGAATATCTGGAGGCGGCGGAGGCGATCAACTGCTCCAACTTCCGCACCATCGTCATGCATGCGCTGCCGAACGCCTTCTCCCCGATGATCGTGTCCTTCACGATGAGCATCGGCAGCGGCATCATCGGCGCCTCCGCGCTGACTTATCTCGGACTCGGCGTCCAGCCGCCCAACCCGGAGTGGGGCGCGCTCGTCTCCGCCGGCCGCGACTTCCTCAAGAGCGATCCGTATATGACGATCATCCCCGGTCTCTGCATCCTCGTCGTCGTGCTCGCGCTGAACCTCTTCGGCGACGGTCTGCGCGACGCGCTTGACCCCAAGCTGAAAAAGTGAGAAAGGAGAGGACATAAAAAATGAACGAAACGAACGACATTTTCCTCTCCGTCCGCGACCTTACCGTGGAGTATGTGACGAAGGAGGAGACCGTTCAGGCGGTCAACCACCTCTCGCTGACGCTCCGCCGCGGCAAGACGCTCGGACTCGTCGGCGAGACGGGCGCGGGCAAGACCACCATCGCAAACGCCATCCTGCGCGTTCTGCCGGAGCCGCCCGCCGTTGTCCGCAGCGGCGAGATCGAGCTGGAGGGGCAGGACCTTATGAAGCTCAGCGAGGACGCGATGTGCGCCGTCCGCGGCAAGCGCATCACGATGATCTTCCAAGACCCGATGACGGCGCTGAACCCGGTCATGACCGTCGGACGCCAGATCTCCGAGGTCATCGAGCTCCACGAGGGCGTGAGCCGCGCCGAGGCGAAAGCGCGCGCGGAAAAGATGCTGGAGCTCGTCGGCATCCCCGCCGAGCGCTTCAACGAATACCCGGACCAGTTCTCCGGCGGCATGCGGCAGCGCGTCGTCATCGCCATCGCGCTCGCCTGCAACCCGGACCTGCTGCTCGCCGATGAGCCCACCACCGCGCTCGACGTCACCATTCAGGCGCAGGTGCTGGACCTCATCCGGGAATTGAACGCCGTGAAAAAGACCTCTATGATCCTCATCACCCACGATCTCGGCGTCGTCGCCGAGATGTGCGACGATGTCGCCGTGGTCTACGCCGGCGAGATCATCGAGTCCGGCACGCTTCAGGACATCTTCAAGCACCCGACACACCCCTACACGCAGGGGCTCTTCGGCTCCATCCCCAAGATCGACAGCGACGCGGAGCGGCTCCACCCCATCGCGGGGCTCCCGCCCAACCCGGCGAAGCTGCCGCGCGGCTGCAAGTTCCATCCCCGCTGCCCCACGCAACGGCGGCGTGCGAGGCGGAGGAGGTCGAGATGCGGGAGATCGCGCCGGGCCACCTCTGCCGCTGTATCCTGACGCAGGAAGGAGGCGCTCGAAATGGCTGAGCTGCTGAGAGTCGAGCATCTGAAAAAATATTTCAACGTCCCGCGCGGCACGCTTCACGCCGTGGATGACGTGTCCTTCACGCTCGACGAGGGCAAGACCCTCGGCGTCGTCGGAGAATCCGGCTGCGGCAAGAGCACCCTCGGCAGAACGCTCGTCCACCTGCTCGACAGCACGGACGGCAGATTCTTCTTCGAGGGCGAGGACGTCACGGAGCTGAAAAAGCCGGAGCTGCGCCGCTTCCGCGAAAAGGCGCAGATCATCTTTCAGGACCCCTACTCCTCCCTCGACCCGCGCATGACCGTCGAGGACACCATCTATGAAACGCTGCGCCTGACCCACCGCTACCGCCGCGACGAGATGATGAAGCGCATCACGGAAGTGATGAACATGGTCGGCATCGCCTCGCGCCTGCGCCTTGCCTACCCCCACGAGCTCGACGGCGGACGCCGCCAGCGCGTCGGCATCGCCCGCGCGCTCGCGCTCGACCCGAAGTTCATCGTCTGCGACGAGCCGGTGAGCGCGCTCGACGTCTCCATTCAGGCGCAGGTCCTGAATCTCTTGCAGGACCTCCAGCGCGAGACGGGCGTCACGTATCTTTTCATCACCCACGACCTCTCCGTCGTGCGCCATATCTCCGACAGCATCGGCGTTATGTACCTCGGCCAGCTGGTGGAGACCAGCCCCTCGCGCGAGCTGTTCCGGAAGCAGTATCACCCCTACACGAAGGCGCTGCTCTCCGCGATCCCCTCGCTGGACATCGACCACCGGATGAAGCGCATCATCCTGAAGGGCGAGATCACCTCGCCCATCAATCCCAAGCCCGGCTGCCGCTTCGCCGACCGCTGCATTTATGTGACGGAGGCGTGCCGCCAGCCCCAGCAGCTCGTGGAGATGAGCCCCGGTCACTTTGTCTCCTGCTGCCGCGCCGAGGAGATCAACGCCGCGACCTGAGAGGAAAAAGCAAATGAATTTGAATTACAGCTACCCCGGCTTTTCCGACTGGGAGACCATCGGGAAAAACGTTCCGCCGAGCGCCCTCGAACGCCTCGTCCGTGCCATCGGCGAGGCGGCGGAGGAGCGCGGCGGCGTCGACGCGCTGCCGGAATTTTCCGCCGACCCGGAGGAGGTCAAGACCCGCGAGGGCTACCACTACAAGACCGCCTGTCTCGACGACCCGGCCGTGGTCCGCGCCTTAAACGCGCGCGGGCTCCACTACGAAACGCTGGAGATGGGCGCGACGCGCGGCATCGTGCTGACGCCGCTCGATAACCTCGAAACGCGGGCATCGAAGCTCCCCGTGCTGCTCTCGTTCCACAAGGAGGACTATTTCGATCCCTTCTGGGCGATGAAGACCCTCCGGCTCTATGCCGGCGCGGTGGACGCGCTCGCGGACAAAAAAGACCGCACGCATCTCATCATCGTCACGAATAACGAGCCGGCGCGCGGCTTTGCCAACATGCTCGCCGACTGCATCCAGAATTACTGCGGCGACCGCAGCCGCGTTTATATCGACCTCACGCTGCTGCGCGGGCGCAGCCTCAAGACGATCGAGGGCTTCCGCTACTGCGATACGCAGGGCACGGAATGCGACCCGGATGCCGCGGCGGAGCGCTTCGACGGCGTTCCCGTGCTGAATTTCGGCGGGCGCTGGGCGTCCCCGTGGCGTCCGAGTCCCCTCGGCTCCGCCGGGGACGGAACGGTCGACACCGCGTGGCTTTTCCACAGCGAGTTCGGCAGAAAAATGCTGGACCGCCGCCGCTTCTGCGCGCGCTACGCCGGACCGGACGACCCCGCGCTCGGCACTCTCTGGGCGGAGATGGGGCTTTGCTGCCATATCGGACATGTCCACGGCGAGCGCTACGTGCTCTTCACCCCGTCGGCGTCCGCGCCGGAAAAGCTCCCCGTCATGGTCTGCCTCCACGAGGTGAACGAGCCGAACGACCACGGGATCGTCACCGGCTTTGCGCAGTTTTGGGAATACTGCGTGCTCGCCGGGCAGGGCGAGTGCGCCGTGCTGCTTTTCGCGATGGAGGCCCCGCGCTGGAACGACTATATCTCGGACATCCTGCAGGAGACCGCGGCGCAGTTCCCGCTCGATCTTTCCCGTGTTTACCTGACGGGCCACTCCCATAACGGCCACTTTGCGCAGGAGTTTGCGCGCCGCCACCCGGAGCTCGTCGCCGGGATCGCCCCGATGGGCAACTCCCCCGGACTTCCCACCCCCGCCGTCAGCCATGAGGCCGTCGCCGTGACGGACGAGATGGCGGCGCGGATGCAGCAGATGGACATGCCGACCTGCATCCTCTGCGGCTGCAAGGAGGTCGGCGGGCTCGTCCCCGTGAACCGGACGGCGCACGCCTTTGAAGCGGGCATCAACGTCGAAGGCTACGCCGCCTCCGCGGAGGGCAAGATGGCGATGTGGAACCGCCGCCTGCGCGCCGAGCGCTGCCCGGAGCAATCCACGGCTGCGCTGCTGGCATGCGCGGAGAGCCCCGACCCCGCCGTCCGCGCCCTCGGCTTTCCCGCCGACCGGACGGAAACGCGCACGATCGACGGCTTTGAGCACTACATCGGCGACGTCCGCAACGTGGACGGGAAATACCATTTCCGCGTCGTCGCCATCGAGAATATGCCCCATATGATCGTGCCGAGCATGCACATGCTCGCGTGGAACTACCTGCGCCGCTTCGCGCGCGACGCGGCGACCGGCGCGGTCATCGAGCTCTGGTAAAAAGGGAGGAGCAAAATGAATATCATCGGCTTTAACCACATTCAGCTCGACAGCGAAAATGTGGAGCGCACCCGCGCCTATTATGAGACGCTCGGCGGCACGGTCACGCGCACGCTCACCCGCGCCGGCGGCTGGCGCGGCTACCATGTCCGCCTCGGAAAAAACGCCGTGCTGGAGATCCAGCCGCCCCGCATCCCGGAAGCCGGCGGCGGCTTTGACGGCTGGGACCACGTCGCGCTGCACGTCAGCGATCTGGACGCGGCGTGCGCCGCCGTTTCCGCCGCGGGCGGCGTCGTGGAAAAGCAGCCCTCGCCGAATCAGATCGGCGACCAGCCCATCCGCAACGCCGTGACGCTCGGACCGAACGGCGAAAAGCTGGAGCTCATCGAGCTCCCGGAGGACGAAAAGCGCCCGGACGGGAGCTGGGAGGTGCTGGAGCTGCACCATGTGCAGCTAAACTGCACGGACGCGGAGCGCACGCGGCGCTTTTATGAAGCGGCGTTCGGCGGCACGGTCGAGGCGGTGTTGAAGGGACGCGACGGCGCGGTGAAGGGCTATATGCTCCGCCTCGCGCCCGGCGCGGCGCTGGAGCTCGCGCCCCCGCGCTTCCCGCTCACGGGCCACACTTCGGCTTGGAACACCCTCGCCATGGAGACGGAGGACGTCCCCGCCGCCATCGCCGCCTTCGAGCGCGCCGGCGGCAGACTGGAGGTCGGTCCCATGGAGAGCGACATGGGCGGCGATAAGATCGAAAACGCCGTCGTCATCGGACCGGAGGGCGAGCACGTCGAGCTGCTCCGGATGCTTTGAGGCAAACGACAAGGAGGTAAAAAAAGAAAAATGGGCAAATACGCACAGTATGTCTCTCCCATGTTTCTGCGTCAGGACGAGGTCAAGCGCCCGCACCGCCCCGGAACATGGATCTTCGGTCAGGAATATCGCTTTCTGACGCAGTACTGCAAGTTCACGCCGTGTCTGGTGGAGTTCATCCCCCTCATGCCGACGGACGTGGAGAAGATGAAGAAATTCAGCACCTTCGACGCGGACAAGTCCGCCGTCAAGGAGGAGGTGTTCCACACCGCGAACGTTGAGCGCGACGGACATAAGGGCGGCGCGCACTACGGCCAGCTCCGCCACGAGGCGGAGATGCTCTGGGTCTTCCTCGGCACGGACCCGTCCCAGCCGAAGGACCTCGGCGCAACGATCCAGTTCCACGTCGGACTTGCCGACGATCATCAGGTCTTTGAGTTCAGCGAGCCCTGCTGCATCCATGTCCCCCGCGGGCTCGCCAACTGCGGCATGAAGATCGTCGAGCAGCACCGCACCATTTTGAACATCAACGTTTTCACCCAGCCGACGAAGGAGGCGTGCTACATCGAGCACACCTATTACCCGCTGCCGGAGGACGAAAACGTGAAGATCTTGAACGGCACGGAGCGCCACTACGTCAGCAGCGACGTCGAGCGCGAGCTGGGCTGAGGGCGGAAAGGAGAAAAACGTATGGGACAGTACGATAAATATATGGTAAAGAGCATCGGCGACGGCGGCCGCGCCCCGATGTTCGGCAACGCGCCGGTCTATGTCTACGGCGGCGAGGGCTTCGACGAGGCGCCGTATCACATGGAGTTTTCCTACATTACCGAGGACGGCGAATATCTCGCCGGCACGGACAAGGGCGAGGAGAAGATCGTCTCCGGCCACTATGACGGCTATTACGACGGGCCTTACCCGCGCTACGCGATGAACTGCGACCGCATCCTGCTCTTTTACGGCATCAACACCGACAACATGCGCGACCTCGGCGCCCACGTCAGCTTCACGATGGGCGACGGCATCCGCGACGAGATGGAGACCTTCGAGTTCGACGAGCCGATGAGCGTGTTCGTGCCCAAGGGCGTCCGCTTCGGTCCCGTGAAGGTCAGCGCTCTGAAGACTCCTGTCGCCGTCGTGGACATCCTGACCGTCCCGACCGTGCGCGAAGCGGCGGTCCGCCCGGACTTCACCTTCTATTCCGAGTGGCACGATCAGGAGCGCCTCGGCAAAAACGGCAAGTATGCGGAGCAGGCGGAGAAGTATCCCCGCGGCAAGTGGTGAGAGGAGCGGCGATGAACCATATCGAACAAAGCTATGCCTTAGCGCGCGAACGCTACGCCGAGTTCGGCGTGGACACGGACCGCGCGCTGGAGCTGCTGCGCAAAACGCCGGTCTCCGCCCACTGCTGGCAGCTCGACGACCTGACCGGCTTTGAAAACTTCGGCTCCGTGCTCTCCGGCGGCATTCAGGCGACGGGAAGCTATCCCGGAAAGCCGAAGAGCGTGGAGGAATATTTCGAGCATTTAAACCGCTTTATCGCGCTTATCCCCGGCGCGCTGAAGATAGCGCTCCACGCGGTCTACCGCATCACGGACGAGGACGTGTCGCGCGACGCGCTCGCCCCGCGCCACTTCGCCGCTTGGGTGGACTATGCAAAGGAAAAGGGCGTCGGGCTGGACTTCAACCCCACCTATTTCTCCCACCCGATGGCGGATTCCGGCTTCACGCTGTCGAGCGAAGACCCCGCGGTGCGCCGCTTCTGGATCGACCACGGAAAGGCGTGCCGGCGCATCGGCGAATACTTCGGCAAAGAGCTGGGGCAGGTCTGCGTCACGAACCACTGGATCGGCGACGGCTCCAAGGATGTCCGCATCGACAAGCTCGGTCCCCGCGCGCGGCTGATGGAGTCGCTGGACGAAATTTTCGCCGAGCCCATCGACCGGCGCTATAACCTCGACTCCGTGGAGAGCAAGCTCGTCGGTCTCGGCGTCGAGAGCTACACCATCGGCTCCCACGAGTTTTACACGAACTACGCGATGAGCCGCGATAACTGCATCATCTGCCTCGACGCGGGACATTTCCACCCGACGGAGTGCATCTCGGACAAGCTTTCGAGCTATCTCTGCTTCGGCAAGGAGCTGATGCTCCATGTCTCCCGCCCCGTCCGCTGGGACAGCGACCACGTGGTCATGTGGGACGACGAGACGAAGGCGATCATGCAGGAGATCGTGAAGTGCGACGCGCTGGAGCGCGTCCACATCGGCACGGACTATTTCGACGCCTCCATCGACCGCATCGCCGCCTCGGTCATCGGCGTGCGCAACGCGAAGAAGGCGCTGCTCTACGCCCTGCTCCAGCCGAATGAGCAGCTGATGGCGTATGAGCGCGAGATGGACTATACCCACCGCCTCGCCCTGCACGAGGAGGCGCGGACGCTCCCGGTCGGCAGCGTCTGGGATATGTTCTGCGAGACCGAAGGCGTCCCCGGCAGCACGTGGTTCCGCCGGAGCTGAAAAATGAAATAAGCCGCGTCCTTCGGAAAAGGGCGCGGCGGGATGGAGTTAAAATTTTCTATGGAGAAACGAATCCAAATTCCGGAGACGGACCTTGCGCTCAGCCCCATTGGGCTCGGCACCGCCGCCGCGGGCCTCAGCTGGGACGGCGCGGACGCCGACCGCATTTTTGACGCTTACGTCGACCTCGGCGGCAACGTCATCGACAGCGCGCGCGTCTATTCCGACTGGGTCCCGCCGGAGATCGGCCGCAGTGAGCGCGTCATCGGCGACTGGCTGCGCCGCAGCGGAAAGCGCGACCGGGTCGTGCTCATCACGAAGGGCGGCCACCCGAAATATACCTGCGAGACGGACGACCTCCACCTCGCGCGTATGACGCCGGCGGATATGCGCTACGACATCGAGCACTCCCTCCGCGCCCTCGGCACGGACGTGATCGACGTCTATTTCTACCACCGCGACGACCCGAACCAGAGCGTCGAGACGCTCATCGAGACGATGGAGACCTTCCGCCGCGAGGGAAAGCTGCGCTATTACGGCTGCTCCAACTGGTCCGCCGCGCGCATCGCCGCCGCGGACGAGTACTGCCGCGAGAAGGGCTACCGCGGCTTCGTTGCGGATCAGGCGCTGCTCAATATGGGGCTGAAGTATATGAACGACCTCCCGGACGACACGCTGGAGTATATCCGCGGCGATCTTTTCGACTACCATGTCCAAAACCGCGGCAACCTCGCCATGCCCTATATGGGCGTCGCGAGCGGATTTTTCCACAGCTTCGTTGCCCGCGGCGAGGACGCCGTGCGCAATAATCCGTACTACACGCCCGGCAACGTCCGCGGCGCGAAGCGCTGCATGGAGCTGATGGAAAAATACGGCGCCACGGTCTCTCAGGTCGTGCTCGGCTTTTTCCGCTGCCAGCCCTTCCCCTGCCTCCCGCTCTACGGCCCCAAAAACGCCGACCAGATCGCGGACGCGATGGGAACGCTGGACATCCCCTTCACAAAAGAAGACTTCGAGTTCTGAAAAACCGACCGGGACCCGCAGAGCGCGGGTCCCGGTCGAGAGCATGGGAAAAGTTGATTCAGGCGCGAAGGCTCCAGTTTTGAAGGCCTCCCTGTGCAAGGCACCCCCAGTGCGCACACTGGGGGCGTGCACAGCAGAGGCTGTCAGCCGAAGGCTGACTGGAGGGTTGTAAGCTTCCGGAATATCCAAGCTTGGCGGTTTCGGAAGCTTACAACCCCTTGTATAATACCCAACGAAGGAAAGGTTGGATAAAAGATGTATAATGAG
>CAVJGI010000045.1:0-16025 GCA_963649145.1 Ruminococcus bicirculans (ex Wegman et al. 2014)
GGGATAACTCCATTTTCCAGCCCATATTCGCTTGTTTTTCGCTAAGTTGCAAGAGAACCCCCGCCTTCGCTGCATGAAAGCGGGGGTTCTTTGACGGGCTGATAAAAAGAGACCGCCTGTCGGCGGTCTCTTTTTATAAACCCTATTACTTGGAGTTGGACGCGACGATGCCGGCGAGGGCGATGCAGCGCAGGCGCTCGTCTGCCGGGGCTGCGCGGCTCGTCAGGACGATGGGGATGCGGGCGCCGGAAACGTAGCTCGCCATCTGGACGCCGGGGATGCACTCAAGGCACTTGCCGAGAATGTTGCCCGCGTGGATGTTCGGGCTGATGAGGGCGTCGAAGTCGCCGGAGTAGGGGCAGGCGTACTTCTTGATCTTGGCGCGGTCGGCGCGGAGCGCCAGATCGTAAGAGATCGGTCCGACAACGACGCACTCGCCCATCTCGCCGGCTTCCGCCATGCGCTGGAGCGCGGCGGCGTCCTGCGTTTCGGGCATCTTCTCGTCCTCGACCTCCTTGCAGCAGAGGACGCCCACCTTCGGCTTCTCGTAGCCCAGCGCGTGCAGGGTGTTCACGACGTTGATGATGATGTCCTTCTTCTTCTGAAGATCGGGGTATGCGCACACGCCGCCGTCAGAGGTGATGAGCAGCTTGTGGTAAAACGGCAGCTGGTAGAACGCGACGTGGGAGATGGTGCGGCCGGTGCGGAGCCCGTTTTCCTTCTTCACGACGGGGCGGAAGAGGTCGGTGGTCTCCACGAGGCCCTTCAGCAGGAAGTTCGCCTCGCCGGACTTGATGAACTCCACGGCGGTCTCCGCCGGGTTCTGGCCCTCGAAGGTCTTCTCGATGCGGAAGTCCTCCGGGTTGCGTCCGCGCTCGCGGAGCAGCTCCTTGATGCCCTCCGGCTCGCCGACGAGGATGGCGTCGGCGATGTTGTGGTCATGCGCGTCGAGCACGGCGTCGATTGCGGCGGGCAGATTCGCGCCGGCGACAGCCATGGTGCTCTTGCTGACGTTCTTGGTCATCGCCAGCAGCTCTTCAAAATTATGCAGTTCCATAGTGAATTTTCCTTTCAGCAGATTTCAAAAATGCTCAGACCCAGCTCGCTCTTATGCCACGGGAAGAGGTCGCGGCGGGTGTCGTCATGGGTCATGATGAGGTGCGTCACGTCGCCATGGACGAGCTCCATGATGCGGTCGAAGCCGCGGACGATGTTCAGCGCGGGACCGACGGCGAACTCCGTGTTCGGCAGGTAGAACGGGAAGCTCTCGGTGCCGAGCAGGTTCTCCGGACGGTTGCATGCGTCGCCCGTGTGGAGGAATTTGCCCTTTTCGGTGTCCACCATGACCATCTGGAGGTCAAAGCTGTGGCCGAAGCCGACGCTGTAGACGCTGATGCCGGGGAAGAGATCCTCCACGTCGCCGTCGAGCAGCGTGAGCCGCCCGGCTTTTTCCAGCTTTTCGAGGCGCTCGACGTCGGTCATATCCATGCAGAAGAAGGGCAGCGCGGCATATTTCGGGTGGTTCCGGACGTCCTGCCAGCCTTCGAGCTCCTTGCGCTGGAGATAAAACTGCGCGTTCGGGAAGCAGTCGATGCCGCTCGCATGGTCAAAGTGGGCATGGGTGAGGATAACAGCGTCGACCTCCTCCGGCTTCACGCCGACGGTGGCGAGGACCTCGACGGGACCGTGGCCGTTCTGCGCGCCGCAGGCGCCGAAGATGGCTGCCTTGGTCGGATCGCTCAGGTCGATGCCGCAGTCGATGAGGATGGTTTTTCCCTCGCCCTGAAGCAGCGTGAAGCTGAAGGGGTTCGGGAAGGTCTCCGATGCGGGAACAAAACCGCCGAAGTAAAATTCGCCGCCAACGGTCTTGGTGCTGATCTCAAGAACAGTGATTTTGTAGTTCGCCATCGGTTTGCCTCCTCAGCCTTCGTACTTCTGCACGACCTCCTCGCCGCGCAGCGCACGGAGCGCGCCCTCGGCGAGAGACTGCATCTCGTTTTCGCCCGGCTGGATATAGACGGGCACGTTCGTGTAAGCAAGGCGCGCCTTGACATCGTCCGTGAGGCGCTCCCAGTAAGCGCCGCCGCCGGTGATGATGATGCCGTCCAGCTTGCCCTCGACGACCGGGAACAGGGAGCAGATGCACTTGCAGAGCTGATAAGCCATCGCCTGCTGGCACTTCAGCGCCTCGGCGTCACCGGCGACGATCATCTTCTCGACCTCGCGCAGATCGTTGGTGCCGAGCAGACTGACCATGCCGCCCTTGCCGTGGAGCCACTTGGTGCAGGTCTCCGCGCCGTATTCCTCGACGAGCTGGACCATGCGCTCGGAGCGCATGAAGCCCGCGCGCTCGGCGGAGAAGGTGCAGGCGTCGCCGGGGACGACGTCGATCGGGTGGGCGTGGCTCCAGAGCGCGATGGAGTTGCCGCCGCCGATGTGGGCGACGATCACGTTCATATCCTCAAGCTTTTTGCCGAGGTTCTTGGCGAGCACGAGCGCCATGGCGTGGCTGTTCAGGATGTGGCACATGCTGTTGTGCTCAATGCCCTTCACGCCGTAGACCTTCGCGAGCGGGTTCAGCTCGTCGGAGGTGATGGGGTCATAGACATAGGCGGGGACACCGGCGACCGCCGCGATCTTGGCGGCGATGACGGGGCCGAGGGAAGCGGGATGCGGCTCCAGTGGGCGGTGCAGCAGCGCGTCGACCAGACGGTCGTCCACGGCGGTGCAGCCTGCCTTGATTCCCGGAGGGGAACCGCCGCGGCTCATAACGCAGTCGAGATCCGTCGCCTTATAGCCGGCGGCGCTCAGGAAGTCCATCACGAGGCCGTAGCGATAATCGAGCTGGTCGGACCAGACGGCGAACTTGGCGAGCTCGTCCTTGGAGTGGGACAGGCTCTGGCGCACCAGCTCCTTGTCGTCCTCAAAGACGGCGACCTTCGTGGAGGTGGAGCCGGGGTTGATGACAAGAATTTTCATAAGGTATAGTTCTCCTTTCCGGAGCTCGCCCCGGCGCGGAAAAAGGGCGCGGGGCGGCAGTTGTGGAAGGACCTGCGGCACGGGTACCGCGCTGCAGGTCCTCTTTTTGCAAACAGATTACAGCTTGCCATGGAGACGCAGGGTCTCCACGAGCATTTTGTCTCTCCAGCGGGCGACGGACTCGATGTCGCGGCCCTCTTCCTCCGTGCGGTGCGCCAGCTCCTCGGCGATGCCGGGGGCTGCCTTCTCGCACCAGTCGGCGGGGAAGGTGGTCCAAGTGGGCATGTTGCTCAGACGGCCGTCCGGCTTCGTCGGGTCGATGCCGTACTTCTCGTTGAACTTTGCGATGCCCTCCGGGGCGACGCCCATGTGCAGGGTCAGGAACTGACCCATGACGCTCCAGCGCAGACCGACGGAATAGACCATCGCCTTGTCTGCGTCCTCGACGGAGCAGACGCCGTTCTCGACGAGGTCGACGACCTCGCGGTGGATGGCGCTCTGGAAGCGGTTGCAGATGAAGCCGATGACTTCCTTGTTCAGAACGACGGGCTCCTTGCCGATGGCGCTGTAGAACTCCTTGGCAATGGCGACGTACTTGTCCTCGGTCTTCTGGCCCTTGGTGATCTCGATCACGGGGATGAGGTAGGCGGGGTTATAGGGGTGACCGCCCATGCAGCGGCCGGGATGCGCCGCCTTCTCAAACACCTGCGTGATGGACTTGCTGGAGGTGCTGGTCGCGATGATGGCCTCGGGAGAGGCGTACTTCTCGATCTCCTCGATGAGCGCCCACTTCTTCTCGATGGCGTCCGGACCGGACTCCTGAATGAAGTCCGCGCCGGTCACCGCCTCCTCGACGGAGGTGGTGATGGTAGCGAGCTTCTCGGCTTCGAGACGCTGCTCGTGGGTGATGACGTTGTTCTCCTCGAAGAAGTTCAGGCCTTCCTCCAGACGGGCGCGGCAGCGCTCGACGTTGGAGTGGGTCTGGAGCACGGCGGGAACGCCGTGGGTGATGCAGTTGAGCGCAAGGCCGCTGCCGATCAGACCGGCGCCGACGAATGCGACTTTCTTGAATTCAGCCATGCTGCCGTCCCTCTCTTACTTGTTCAGACCGAGGATCTCGCGGGCGTCGGCGGTGGTGGCGACCTCGTTGCCGTACTCCTTGACGACGCGGGCGGCGCGCTCGACGAGCATCAGGTTCGTGGCGGGAACGCCCTTCTGGTACCAGATGTTGTCCTCAAGGCCGACGCGGACGTTGCCGCCGAGGGCGATGGCGGAGTAAAGGATGGGCATATGGGCGGTGCCGGTGCCGAAAGCGGACCAAGTGGAGCCGGCGGGCAGCTTGTCGAGCATGTAGCAGAGGTTCTGCGGGGTAGCGGGAGCGCCGAACAGACCGAAGCCCAGAACGAACTGATAGTGGACCGGAGCGGTCAGCACGCCGTGATCGGCGTACCACTTGCAGGCGTTCATCATGCCGATGTCCATGATCTCGACCTCCGGCTTGATGCCGTTCTCCTGCATGGTCTTGCCCAGCTTGGTCAGGAAGTCGAAGCTGTTCTCGAAGATGCCGTCGCCGGTGTTCAGGGTGCCGCAGTCGAAGGTGGCGAGCTCAGGCTTGAGCTCAATGATGTGCTCCATGCGGCGCTCGTCGGAAACGCCGAGCTCGCCGGAGGTGGTGAGGCAGAGCAGCGCATCGCAGCCCTCTTCCTTCAGGATGTGGACGGTCTCGCGGAACTTGGCGGGATCCATGGTGCCGAAGCCGTTGTCGTCACGCATGTGCAGATGGAGGATGGAAGCGCCAGCCTTCCAGCACTTGATACCGTCCTCGGCGATCTCGCGCGGGGTGATGGGCAGAGCGGGGCACTTGGCCTTCGGGGTAACAGCACCGGTCAGGGATGCGGTAATGATAGTCTTCATGATTGGCAATCTCCTTTTCGTATTATAAATTTATTGTAGGATATTTACTTCGGGCTTATCGGGAAGCTCAGGGCTTCTCCAGCAGCAGGGCAACGCCCTGACCGCCGCCGATGCAGAAGGTCACGACGCCGCGCTGCGCGTCGGTGCGGCGCATCTCGTAGACCATCTTGGTGACGAGGATGGTGCCGGTCGCGGCGAACGGGTGGCCCAGCGCGATGGCGCCGCCGTTGACGTTCAGCTTCTCAACGGGCATGTTCAGCTCGCGCACGCAGTGGACGGACTGGGCGGCGAACGCCTCGTTCATCTCGATGAGGTCGATGTCGTACCAAGTGAGGCCGGTCTTCTTGAAGAGCTTGCGGCAGGCGTGGACGGGACCCTCGCCCATGATGGACGGCTCGCAGCCGGCATCGGCGAAGTTCGTGACCTTGGCGAGGATGTCGAGACCGAGGCTCTCTGCCTTCTCGCGCTCCATGACGATGACGCAGCTCGCGCCGTCGACCAGCGGGGAGGAGTTGCCGGCGGTGCAGACGCCGTCCGGCGCGAAGGAGGGACGCAGCTTCGCGAGGCTCTCCATGCTGCAATCGTCGCGCAGGGGCTCGTCGCGGTCGAAGGTCATGGTCTTGCCGCCATTGAGCGCGACCTCGACGGGGAGGATCTGCTCATCGAAGCGGTGGTTGCGGTAAGCCTCGGCGCCCTTGCGGTGGCTCTCGACGGCGAAGGCGTCGCAGTCGGCGCGGGTGATGCCGAAGCGCTTTGCGATATTGTCCGCCGTGGGGCCGTTCGGCAGGTTGCCGTACTCCTTCGGGCTGAAGATGAGGTCGCACCAAGGCATCGGCATCTGGGAATAAGCGCGGGTCGGCTTGTTCATCAGATAGGGGGCGAAGGTGGTGCTCTCCGCGCCGCCGCAGACGACGGTCTCGGCGAAGCCGGTCTGGATCATCATCGTGGCATCCCACACGGCGGTCAGGGAAGAGCCGCAGCCGCGCTGGATCTGGTAGCCGGGGACGCCGATGGGCAGACCGCCCTCAAGCGCGATGACGCGCGCGGCGATCTTGATGTCCTCGTTGTCGCAGGAGCAGAAAATGCACTCGTCGACCATGTTCGGGTCGACCTTGCCGCGCTTCAGCGCCTCACGGATGACCATGCCGCCGAGCTTCTCCGGGCGGATCTTGGCGAGTGCGCCGCCGACTCTGCCGACCGGCAGACGAACAGCGGATACGATAACAGCTTCTTTCATAGTTGTCTGATTCCTTCCTTCGTTTCGTGATAAAAGTTTGGTGCAAAAAGTTTGGTGCAAATTTTATTATTATAATAGTCACAAACCTACACGATTAGCATACACAAGAAACCGCTCCGGCGCAAGGCGGTCCTCCTTGGATTATGGGGGTCAAATTTTGGCTTTCCGGGTATCAAAAAGCGCCCGGCGGGGCTGTCGGCGCGGAAAACACAAAATTTGCCCCACCATATCAAAATACTGTCACCTTGCCCAAAAAGCGGAAAGCGAGTAAGCTGAAAGTAAAGCAAGGAGCATACATATTTTTATCGTATCACCGTCTGCTTTATCATCAGAAAATCAAATTGTAAAGGAGCGTTTTACTATGTTCTCTCTGAAGGGTAAGACCGCGATCGTCATCGGCGGCGGCGGCGGCATCGGACAGGCTATCGCCAAGGGTCTCGCTATGGCGGGCGCGGATGTTTCCATCGCGAGCCGCGGCGAGGAGAAGCTGAAGAAGGCCTGCGCCAAGATCAAGGAAGAGTCCGGCTGCACCGTCGGCTACTACACCTGCGACGTCACCAGCGAGGAAGCCATCGAGAAGCTGGCTGCCGACTTCGTGAAGGATCACGGTCATGTCGACATTCTCGTCAATTCTCAGGGCTACAACAAGAAGTATTCCGCGTTCGACCATCCGATGGATGAGTGGGACCGCACCTTCGAAGTCAACGTCAAGAGCATCCTGATGTGCTGCAAGCACTTCGGCCGCTACATGCGCGACCAGAAGTACGGCCGCATCATCAACGTCAGCTCCATCGGCGCCACCCGCTCCAAGATGAGCGACATCAGCGTTGCTTACGGCTCCTCCAAGGGCGCCGTGAACGGCCTGACCATCAACCTCGCCGCCGGCTGGGGTCAGTACGGCATCACCGTCAACGCCCTCTGCCCGATCATGACGCGCACCGAGATGATGGTCCCCATCTTCGAGAAGAATCCCGAGCTCGTCACCGGCACGGCTGCCCGCGTCCCCGTGGGCCGCATTGGTGAGCCGGAGGACAACATCGCCCCCGCCGTGTTCTTCGCTTCCGACGAGGCCGCTTTCATCAACGGCCAGATCATCTACGTCGACGGCGGTCTGACGACCCTCCAGTAAACAAAAATCTCGACCGGGACCCGCTTCGCTGGGCTCCCGGTCGAAAGGGAAACGCTCCGCTCAGCGCACTCGCCTTCGGCTCGCACGTTCGCTCCGCGCAGAGTATTTTTCGGCACGCACGTGTCGTGCCGAAAAATGATTGAACTCTATTCGCTGCTGCGGCAGCGAACTCTGCGAGGCTTTTTTCTCAAAATGAAAAGCTTCCTCTGCCTGCGGCAGAGGAAGCTTTTTTACATTAAATTTTCTGTGAAATCCTTTTGCAAAAAGCATATTATTCCCCTCTGTTTTTGGGCAAAAACAACAATTTGCCTTCCGAGCTGTGGCAAAAAAACAATGAAAAGCGGCAGTGGGCGTGTTACCATTTTTTCAAACCGGCGGTCAGACGCCGGTGAAAAAAAACAGAAAGAGGAACAAGCTATGGTATCTCTGATCATCGTCATCGTTTACCTCGCGCTGCTGTTCGGCGTCTGCGGTTGGGCGCAGGTCAAGCAGAAAAAGCAGGCCGCCGCGGGCGGCAAGGTCAGCTTCCTGATGGCGGGCAAAAACCTGCCGATGCTGCTGGTCGTTATGCTCATGATGGGCAACCTCATCGGCGGCACGAACACCACGGGCCTTGCCCAGCTCGCCATGGGCGGCGGCGGCATGGCTGCCGTCACTTACGGTCTCGCCGGCGTCGTCGGCATTCTCTTCCTCGGCATCGTCGGCGCGCGCCGCATGCGCCAGATGAATTACTCCACCACGGCGGAAATGATGGCGGACTACAACGGCTCCGCGAGCCGCTATCTGATGGTCATCGGCCAGCTCATCATCTGCGGCGGCGTCGGCTGCCTGCAATACGTCGCCGGCGGCGCGATGCTCGCTTCCATGTTCCCCGGCACGCTGACGCTGAACACCGGCATCCTCATCACGGCGGTCGTGTTCATCCTCATCTGTATGCTGGGCGGTCTCTTCGGCGCGAGCCTTGCGAACCTCATCAACGTCATCGTCATCTATGTCGCGCTCATCTCCTGCATGATCGCCGGGCTGCATAACCTCGGCGGCTGGGACGCCTTTATCGCCAGCGCGAACGCCATTCCCGATCCCACGACGGCGGGCGGCTCGTGGCTGAGTCTGACCGGCGGACTGAGCCTCGCGACGATCGCGTCCTACTTCGTCTCCGAGCCGGGCAACCGCATCTCCACCCAGTCCAACACCCAGTGCGCGCTCGCCGCAAAGGACTCCAAGACCGCGCGCCGCGGCATCATCGTCGCCGCCCTCGCCACCATCCCCGTCTGCTTCATCAGCGCCATCTTCGGCATCATCGCCAAGATCCAGTTCCCCGACGTTCCGACCGCGCAGGCGATGAGCATCGTCATCACCTCGCTGAACCCCTTCCTCTCCGGCATCGGTCTCGCCGGTCTCTGGGCGGTCAACGTCTCCTCCGGCGTCGCGCTGCTGATGGCTTGCGTCCAGCTCGTCTGCTTCGACGTGCTCGCGCCGCTGCGCCGCGACAAGACCAAGCCCGTCGCCAAGAGCCAGTCCCGCATCGTTCTGCTCGTCATCGGCGCCGTCACGCTCGCCTGCGCCTATCTCGCGACGGACATCGTGAAGACGCTCACCATCCTGCTCTGCATCACCCCGGCGTTCTTCCTCGCGATGATCTCCATGATGTATTTCCCGCGCCTGCTGAAAAAGCACACCATGGTCATCACGCAGGCGGTCGCTTACGTCTTCTTCTTCGCGTGGCTCTTCATCCCCGCGGTCAAGGCGGCGTTCCCGACGCCGATCTACGTCGAGTGGCCCCTCTGCGTCGCGGTGTTCTTCCTCTGCTACCTCTTCGACAAGGAGCCGATCAAAATCCCCGAAGCGCACAAGGCGCTCCAATAAAACGACCCATCCCCTCTCTTCTTTTTCCCTGACAGAGCCCCCGGCCGGAAAACGGTCGGGGGTCTCTCTTGTAATCCGGCGTTCCCGGATTTATAATAGAAAAAAACCGAAAGAGGTGCCGCTATGACGATCCCACTGCCTGTGATCTTAAACGCGCTTTCCGGCTGTCCGATCTCCACGAGTCTGCCGGATCTGAACAGCCTCTATTTCTCTTGGGCGGTCTTTCTGCCCTCCGACGGCTCCGCGCTGCGGGGCGACCGGCTCTATCTCTGCACACTCGCCGCCGCGCGCGATGCCGCGGAGCGGAGCGAGGCGGGCTGCTTCCTCTGCCCGGCGGAAGACGGCGGCGAGCCGCTCCCGCCGCGGACGATCGCGGTGGAGAGCGCCGAGCCGCTCTGCGCCCTCGCCGCGCGCGTGCAGGAGCGCATCGCCGAAACGCGCGACTGGCTCGCCCAGCTCAACGAGAGCGCGATGGAAAGCCCCTCCTATCAGGGCCTGCTCGACTACTGCGAGCCGGTGCTGAAAAACCCGCTTTATATTCTGGACGCCTCCTATAAGCTGCTCGCTTACACGAAAAACACCCTCGACGACGACGAGATCGACGTCCGCCTGCGCGAGACGGGCTACCATTCCGAGGAGGCGCTGCTCGCGTTCCGGCGCAGCAACCGCTTCAAGGCCTACCAGAGCTCCGTCGGCGTGCTCGTCAACCCGCCGGGCAATCCGAACAAATACGCCACGGTCAGCAAATGGCTCTGGGACCGCGGCATGCCCGTCGTCCACCTCATCATGGTCTGCTCCAACACCGAGCCGGACGAGAACCTGCTCGCCCTCTTTGAGCTCGCGGCGCAGAACTGCGCCCTGCGCTTCCGCCAGCTCCAGAGCGCCGCGCCCCACACGGGGCATTATTACGACCCGCTGCTGAACGATCTGCTCTTCGGCAATCTGAATAACCCGCGCATCATCGCCGAGCGCGCCCGCATGTCCGGTCTGCCGCTGACCGGCAGCTTCGACTGCTTCAAGATCTTGCTCCGCGAGGGCGACTCCTACCCCGTCGCGCGGCTGCTCGACGAGCTGCTGAGCCTGTTTCCGGCTATGAGCGCCATCTCCCATGGCTACGAGATCGTGGCGCTGGGTCAGCGCCGCGGCGCGCAGGAGGAGGCTCTCCCGCAGGGGCTGCGGGAGTTTCTGGACAAATACGGCGCGGTCTGCGGCGTCAGCGAGCCCTTCCGCGAGCTCGCCGACCTCCCCGCGGCATATACGCAGGCGAGCCGCGCGCTCGGCATCGGCGAGGCGCTCCGCCGCCACGAGAGCACGTGGAACGCCGATGTCTCCGCCCCCGGCGCGACCCACGCGCCGGGCAGCGGCAGCGTGTTTTTCTACGACGACGTGGTCGTCTATTACGCGCTCAGCCAAGCGCGCAACGGCAGCGTGGACGTGTTCCGCCTGACGCCCTATCTGGAGCTCGCGCGCGAGCTGCTCCGCAGCGACCGCGAGCACCGGACGGATAACGCCCAGATGCTCTATGTCTACCTCGCCTCGGAGCGCCGCGCGACGCGCACGGGCGAGCTGCTGCACATGCACCGCAACAACGTGCTCTACCGCATCCCGCGCATCGCGGAGAAGCTCGGCGTGGACCTCGACGACTACTGGGTCCGGCTCAATCTGCTCCTCGCCTTCCACCTTCTGGAGCTGGAGGAAGCGCACCGCGAGCAGCTCGGCGAGACGTAACAAAAATCGCGGGAAAAGCAGCAAAAGACGCGAAATCCCCTCTTTTTTCTATGTTTTGCGCTTTTACAGGAACACCGGGGAAGTTTTTGCAATCGCACAATGACCTTCGCCGCCCGGTCCTGTATGCTGAAAGCACAAAACTTGAAAGGAGACATTTTATTATGTCCATCACCCGCGGAATCGATATGAAGCTGAACGTTCAGCCCATCTTCGGCATGGTTTACCATGAGTATGTGTTCGAGGGTCCCTGCCGCTTCGGAAGCGGCGACCAGCTCACCGAGGACTACGACCGTATGGCCGCCGAGGTCGCCTTCAAGACCTTCTCCGATACGCTCGCGGATGCGTTTGATGCGTCCTATCTGAACATCCTTCCCATGAAGCGCTTTGAGCTCAATGAGGAGTTCAACTTCACCGACGGGCTCATCGACCCCCTGACCGATAACGCCGCCGAGGTGGATGTCTACGTCGTCTCCTCCACGGGCCGCGTCAACTTCGGCCTGCTCGCGCTGGCGCAGAAGACCGGCAAGCCCATCATCACGCTCCAGTTCTGTTGCAACAACACCACCTCCACCGCCATGCTCATCAGCCGCGGCTACGAGGCTTATTCCTTCACCACTTGGGAGACCGCCGCGGACTTCCTGCGCGTGCTCCGCGTGCGCAAGGTGCTGAAGAAGACCAACGTCCTCTGCGCCACGCGCGGCAACTCCAACTTCGCCGCCGCCTCCGCCGCGGACGGCTTCATCTCTCTGGAGGAGGTCACGAAGAACCTCGGACCCCACTTCTCCTTTGTGGACGTCCACGAGCTCATCGACCAGACCCACTACATCCAGAAGCCGGAGAAATATGACGAGGCGACCACGAACTACACCCTGCCCGGCCGCGTCTGCCTGAACATCAACGACGAGGATATGGCGGAGATCAACGCCAAGGCTGACGAGCTGATCGCCGGCGCCGAGGAGGTCGGGCTCGATCGCCAGTATATCGTCAACTCCCTGCGCGCGAACAAGGCGATCCGGAAGATCATGGACCACTGCGGCTGCAACGCCTTCGCCGCGCCCTGCCCGGAGATGTGCGCCACGCGCCGCCTCAACAAGGAGCAGTTCACGCTCTGCCTCAACCACTCCCTGAACAATGAATTCGGCATCCCCTCCGCCTGCGAATATGACGTTCCGGGTCTGATGGCGATGATCATCCTGAGCAACCTCTCCTTCTCCGCGCCTTACCTCGGCAACTGCGTCAGCGTGACGCTGAAGGCTGACGGCAAGACCCCGCTTTTCAACATGGTCCCCTACAACGGACTGGACAAGCAGATCGAAAAGTTCGACGACGAGACGCTGAAGAACATGATGCTGACCTTCCACTCCGTCGCGAATCGCAAGCTGCACGGCTTCGACGCCGAGCCGGATTCCTACACGCTCCGTCCCTTCACCGGCAGCGGCTGGGGCGCCACGATGCGCCACAACTTTGCCGAGGACGCCGGTCAGGTCATCACCATGGCGCGCGTCTCCCCGGACGCGAAGAGCATCTTCGTCGCAAAGGGCACCATCGTCGGCTGCGTGGGCTACCACCTCAGCGGCTGCACCCACGGCGTGCTCTTCACCGTGCGCGACCGCGAGGACTTCTTCCATAAGCAGCTCGCCTTCGGCAACCACGCGCCGCTCGTTTACGGCGACTATGTGGAGGACGTGAAGCGCGTCGCTGAGCTGCTCGGTCTGAACGTCGTCGAGGCGTAAAACCTTAAAAAAGAAGGGAGGCGCGCTTTTTTATGGCCGCCGATTTCAAGGAGCTGCTTCAGGAATATGGTCAGCGCGCCGACGGCTATCTGCGCGCCGTGCTCCAAGCCGGGCCGCAGCAGCGCAGCCGCACGTTTCTCTATGTCCAGCTCCGCGGCTATGTGTGCAGCAAGTTTATGTTAGAGCCGGACGAGTGCGCTTCCGACAGCCTGACGGCGCTCTCGGAGGCGAGCGTCGCCAAGGTCGCGCGCATCCCGCAGGGCGAGGTCGCGGAGCGCGATCTCTCCATGAACTGCGCCGGGATCTCCTCCGTGGAGACGAAAAAGATCCTGCTCATCATCGCGCTCTCCCGCGCGCTGGGCATCAAGCTGCCGCCCTCGCTCGCCACGGAAGCGGAGACAGTAGACGATCTCGCCGCCGCGGTGGAGACCGCGCTGGCAGCGCAGAACACATAAAACAAAAGCAGCCGGGGCGCACCCCGGCTGCTTCCGCAAGGGAAAGGAGAGTTGGACATGGTTGACATTTCCGCATTACGGCGGGATTTTCCGATTCTGTCGCAGGAGATCGGCGGGCGGCGGCTCGTTTATCTGGACAGCGCGGCGACGGCGCAGGTGCCGCTGCCGGTGCTGGAGCGCGTGCGGGCGCACTATGTCCGTGACAACGCCAACGTCCACCGCGGCATCCACAGCTTAAGCGAGCGGAGCACCGCAGCTTACGAAGCCGCGCGCGCCACCGTCGCCGCCTTTCTCGGCGCGGAGCCGGAGGAGATCATCTTCACCTCCGGCACGACCGGCGGGATCAATCTCTTGGCGCAGATGTTCGCCGAGCAGGTCCTCCGCCCCGGCGACGCCGTCATCACGACGCAGATGGAGCACCACTCCAACCTCGTGCCGTGGCAGGAGGCGTGCCGCCGGAGCGGGGCGGAGCTGCGCGTCGCGCCCGTCACGGACCGCGGGGAGCTCGACCTCCCGGCGCTCGCGCGGCTGCTGACGCCGGAGGTGAAGCTCCTCGCCATCACCGCCGTCTCCAACCTCACCGGCACGGTGAACCCGCTGGAGGCGATCATTCCGGCGGCGCACGCCGTCGGCGCGGCGGTGCTCGTGGACGCGGCGCAGGCGCTGCGCCACCGGCGCATCGACGTCCGCGCGCTCGGCTGCGATTTTCTCGTTTTCTCCGGTCACAAGCTCGGCTCACCCGGCGGCATCGGCGTGCTCTATGCCGCGCGGGACCGGCTCGCGCAGCTGCGCCCCGTCCGCTTCGGCGGCGGGATGGTCGACGACGTGACGGACTATGAAGCGACATTTTCCGCCGCGCCGCAGTGCTTCGAGGCGGGAACGCCGAACTATCCGGCGGCGATCGGGCTCGGCGCGGCGCTGGAATATTTGCAGGGCATCGGGCTGGACGCCGTCGCCGCGCGCGAGCACGCGCTGCTCGCGGCGTATGAGGAAATGCTCGGAAAATTCCCCGCCGTGCGTATTTTGGGCGCGCCGCGCTCTCGTGCCGGAGCGCTCAGCTTCACGGTCGAGGGCGCGAGCGCGTTCGATGTCGCCGTGCTGCTCGATAAGCTCGGCGTCGCGGTCCGCAGCGGCCACCACTGCGCCCGCCCCCTGCTCCGCCGCCTCGGTGCCGACTACGCCGTCCGCATCTCGCCCGCGTTTTATAATGACTTCGACGAGCTGGAGACCGTAGAAGCCGCCCTCCGCCGCGTCTTCGGCGTGCTGGGGGTGCGGCTATGACGATCGCGGAGCGCGAGAGGGCGCTCGCGGCGGAGATCAGCGCGATCGGCGATGTGTTCGATCAGTACAGCTGGCTCGTCGCCAGATCCGCGGAGCTTGCGCCGCTGCCGGAGGCGCTGCGCCGGAACGAAAACCTCGTCGCGGGCTGCCAGTCGCGTGTCTGGCTCGCGCTGCTGCCCCGCCCGGACGGAACGCTGCACCTCGCCGCGGACAGCGACACGCTCATCCTGCGCGGCGTCCTCGCCGTCTTAGCCGAGCTCGCCGAAGGCGGCAGCGCCGCGGAGATCGCCGCCGCGCCATGGGATCCCTTCCGCGGCATGGACTTAAAGCTCACCTTCACCGGCGAGCGCGCCGCGGGGCTGGACCTGATCGCGGAAAGGATCCGGATGGAAGCATCTGCCCTTCTCTGAGGCGGGGAAATATGAAGAAACGCCCCTTGCCTCTCCCTCTGGGAGAGGTGTCCGAGCGCAGCGAGGACGGAGAGGGTCTGCGCTGGGCATGCCGCGGAACGTCATTCAAGTCCGCCGCGGGACCCTCTCAGTCAGCCTTCGGCCGACAGCTCTCCCAGAGGGAGAGCCAAGGGGCGGTAATCTGCGCAGCTTGTTTGCAAAAAACCGGAGCGCATCGGTGTCGATACGCTCCGGTTTTTTGTTTTACTGCCGCCCATCAAACGCGCGGCAGCGCTTTTTTCACTCCCCGCACTTCGCGTCGTAGGTCGCGATGAGCTTGTCGAAGTGGTGCTCGAACTTGTTGAGCTGGACGCCGTACATCTCGCAGAGGACGTAGACGCGCTCGTTGTCCTGAAGGGACTGCTTCCACGGGCGGATGGCGATCTCGTGCTGCAAACGGCGGACGGAGCGGTTGGTCTTCATCAGATAGTGCGCGATCTCGTAGGCGCGCTCCATCAGCTTCTCGTGCGGCAGGACCTCGTTCACCATGCCCCAGTCCAGCGCGGTCTTTGCGTCCAGAACGGGCTCAAGGAACATAAAGTAGTTCGCCTTCTTGACCGGCAGGCAGGTGCGCAGGGCAAAGTTCATGCCGTCGCCGCCGACGATGTTCTTGGAGAAATGCGTGTCGGAGAAGCGGTAAGTCTCGTCGCAGAGGGTGATGTCGCTAATGAGCGCGAACTCATAGTGCTGACCCTGCCCGTTGATGACGGCGATGGTCGGGATCTCGATGTCGTTGATGAAGTTTTCCACGAAATTCATCGTGTCCGGAATGTTGACATCGTACTTCAGATCGAGGTCGTGCCCTTGCTCCACCTCGTCGAAGGAGGTCGGGTCGCTCTCGTGGACGAGCCAGTAGGGGTCCGTGCAGGTCAGGATCATGACTTCGTTTTTCTTGTCGTGACCGATCGCGGTCCAGAGCTCGCCGTAGGCGTTCTGGGTCTGGTAGCTCCACATAACGGGACCGCCCTTCCACGTCAGGCGGCAGAGCAGAATGCCGTCTTCCGTGCGCTCCAGATGGGCGTAATCCTTGAAGCGCTCGCTGTATTCCTCCAGTGTCTCCACATGGACCCAAGGCTGAATAGACATAGGTGTTTCCTCCTGTTACAATATATTTACCTCGGAAAAGTTGCAGCCAGCAACGAGCCGAGACATCTCGTTGCCTAAGCTGTTAGAATAGGAAGGTAATGGTCTGACCCATCCCTCCAAGGGCTATGTGCCCGTAATTAAGTCAGTCAGCCATCCTCCTATTCGCAG
>CAVJGI010000046.1:0-15885 GCA_963649145.1 Ruminococcus bicirculans (ex Wegman et al. 2014)
GCCTTCTTTCCCCACAGGGGGAAAGAAGGTCGCGTCCCGCGGACGCGAAACAAATTAAATTTGCGCCAAAGGCGCATTCAATATTGAAAACCCCTCGCCCTTGTGGGCGAGAAAAACCCCCTCTTACTCCCCGTCGAACGGCAGCTCCACGGGCGCCCCGTCGGGGCCCTTTTTCAGCCTTACGACCTGCTGCTCCGCCTCATCAAGCATCGCGGTGCAGCGCTTCACGAGGGCGCTCCCCTCCGTGAACAGCGCCATAGAGTCTCCGAGCGAAACGTCACCCTTTTCCAGACCGGCGACGATCTCCTCCAAGCGCTTCAGGCTCTCCTCAAAGCTCAGATTTTTCTCATCCATTTTCAAACGCTCCTCCCCATTTTTTCTTCGACCACGCAGCCGAGCGAGCCGTCGCTCAGCTCTACGCGGATATGTTCCCCGGTGCCGACGTCCCCGACGCTGCGCAAAACCGCGCCGCCGCTGCCGCTCGCGATGGCGTAGCCGCGGCAGAGCACCTTCAGCGGGCTCAGCGCATCCAGCGAGGCGGCGGCGCGCACGAGCGCGTGCTTCGCCCCGGCGACGCGGCGCTCCTGCGCGGCGGTCAGCCCGGCGCGCGCCATGTCGAGCTCCATACGCTTCTGGTCGATGTAGCCCATCGGACTTTTCAGCACGCGGCGTCCGGCGAGCTCGTCCACGCGGCGGCGGGACAGCTCCAGCCGCTTGCGCACCGCCTGAAACGCGCGCAGCGACAGGCTCTCCACCGCGTCGCGCAGCTCGCTCTGGTCCGGCACGGCGAGCTCCGCGCCGTTGCTCGGCGTCGCCGCGCGAAGGTCCGCGACGAAGTCCGCGATCGTGACGTCCGGCTCGTGGCCCACGGCGGAGATGACGGGCAGCTCGCTTTCATAGATCGCGCGGGCGACGCGCTCGTCGTTGAACGCCCAGAGGTCCTCCATGCTGCCGCCGCCGCGCCCCGTGATGATCACGTCGCCGACGCGCCAGCGGTTGGCGTAGCGGATCGCGCCGACGATCTCCGGCGGCGCCTCCGCGCCCTGCACGCGCACGGGCAGGACAACGATCTTCGCCATAGGCCAGCGCTTGCCCGCAACGCGGATAATGTCCCGCACGGCGGCTCCCGCGCCGGAGGTGATGACCGCGATGGTGCGCGGGAAGCGCGGGATGGGCTTTTTGTGCGCGCGGTCGAAGAGCCCCTCCGCCGCGAGCTTCGCCTTCAGCTGCTCAAACGCCGCGGCGAGGTCGCCGAGGCCCTGCGGCAGCAGCTCCGTGCAGTAGAGCTGGTAAGCCCCGTCCCGCGGAAATACCGAGACGCGCCCCACGGCGACGACGCCCATGCCCGTTTCCGGCTTGAAGCGCAGATGCGACGCGCTGCCCTTGAACATCACGCAGCGGATGCTGCTCTCCGCGTCCTTCAGCGAAAAATAGTGGTGGCCCGATGGATAGACCTTGTAGTTGGAGAGCTCACCGCTCACGGCGACCTCCCGGAGCAGACTGTCGCCGTCGAGCAGGGTCTTGATATAGTTATTGAGCTTCGATACGGTCAGGATATTCTCTTCCAATGCCTTCCGCCGCCTCCTTTCCCGAAAAAATCAGACGCAGGGCGTTATCCTCTCTGCGTCTGAAAGCAAATTTTTTACACTTCCGCCGGGGTCTCCGCCGGCTTTTCCGCGCGCTGGAACGCGCCCAGCACGCCGTTTATGAACGCCACGGTGTCCGCGTCCTCATACTTTTTCGCGAGCTCCACCGCCTCGTTGATCGCGGCGGCGTCCGGCACGTCGGGCATGTACAGGATCTCGCACATGGCGCAGCGGAGCACCGCCGCCGCCGAGCGGGAGATGCGGCTCGTCTTCCACCCGCGGGCGTACTGCTCGATGGCGCGGTCGAGCTCCACGCGGTGGGCGTAAATGAGCTCCACCATGGTGCGGATATACGCCATCTGCTTCTTGTCCGGATACTCGGCAAAAAGCGGGTTCTCGTCCGCGAGCGTGGCGTAGTGCTCCCGGTCAAAAAAGCGCTCCAGCGCTTCCTCGGCGCTCATCTCGCCGCTGGTCACGGAAAAGCCCAGCGCGATGGCAAGCTCTCTCGCTGTCGTTCTCGTCATCTTATTGTCCGTCCCTATTACTTATTGTCAAAGGAGATGCCCGTGACGCGGACGTTCACGACGCTTTCGAGCCCGGTCATGTCGCTGATTGCGGCGGCGGCAGCCTTCTGCGCGCTCTCGCCGATGCCGACGACGGACGTCCCGTAAGTCACGAGAACGCTCGCGTCCACCACGACGACGCCGTTTTCAAAGCTGACGCGGACGCCGCGGGTCTGCGCCTTTTTGCCGAGCAGCTCGCCGAGGTCGGGACCCGCGGTGCTGGAAAAGCCGGCGACGCCCTCCACCTCGCTGATCGCGGCGGCGGCGACGGCGGCGAGCACGTCCTCCGAGACGTTGACGGCTCCGCCCTCGGTCGGGATAGTGATATAATTTTCAGGCATAGCGATTTACCTCCGATCCTTGTTAACCCAGCTATTGTAACACAGCTCCGGCGAAAAAGGAATAGGCAATCCGAGATTTTTTCCCGGCAAAGTTCACAGAATGTTTCCGCCCCGCGGTTTGACAAGCGCTCGGCGAATATGGTATAGTGCTGGTATCACACTGCATTTTTGAATGATCAAGGAGGTCTCATCCCCCGATATGAACGCTGCACTTGTCATTATGGCTGCCGGGCTCGGCTCGCGCTACGGCGGCGTGAAGCAGATCGAGCGCCTCGGTCCGGACGGCGAGATCTTGATGGAATACGCGATCTACGACGCGCTGCGCGCCGGCTTCGACGCGCTTGTGCTCATCATCAAGCCGGAGATGGAAGCCGACTGCCGCGCCCTCTTCGGCGACCGCATCGAGCGGGCGACGGGGCTCCGCATCCGCTACGCCTTCCAGCACACGGCTGGCGCGTGGGACGGTGTTGCCATCCCCGCCGCGCGCCGCCGCCCGCTCGGAACGGTCCACGCCGTGCTGAGCGCGCGGGACGCGATCGACCGCCCCTTCGCCGTCATCAATGCCGACGATTATTACGGTCCCGCCGCCTTCGCCGCGCTCATCGGCGCGCTGGGCGGTCTCACCGGCGTGGAGAAGAGCGCCATGGTCGCCTACGAGCTCCGCAACACCGTCAGTCCCCACGGCGGCGTCACCCGCGGCGTCTGCGCCGTGGAGGGCGGCACGCTCCGGGGCGTGACGGAGACGCGCTCCATCCGCCTGATGCCGGACGGCACGATCCGGGACTGCTCCGCGTCCGAGTTTGGCCCGGTCTTGGCGTCGGAAACGCCCGTCAGCATGAACATGTGGGGGCTCCACCCCGCCATTTTAGAGCCCTTCAACGCGCGCTTTCTCGAATTTCTGCGCGCCCTCGGTCCGGAGGACGACCGGAGCGAGTGTCTGCTCCCCGTCGTGATGGACGAGTTCATCGCCGCCGGGAAGACCGACGTCTCCGTGCTCCACACCCCCGACCGCTGGTTCGGTCTCACCTACCGCGAGGATAAGCCCGGCGTGGTAGAGGCCCTGCAAAAGCTCCACGCCGAGGGCGTGTATCCCCCGACGCTCTGGGGGTAAAAATCTCGACCGTGACCCGCTTCGCTGGGCTCCCGGTCGAAAGGATTCACTCCGCTCAGCGAACGTCCCTTCGGGGCGCACGTTCGCTCCGCGCAGAGAATTTTTCGGCAGGTACACGCCCCGCCGAAAAATGGATTTGACTTTATTCGCGCCTGCGGGCGCGAACTCTGCGAGGCTTTTTTGACAGGCTACATCCCCGCCCGATGCTTCGGGCGGGGATGTTTTTCACTTCTTGAACACCCAGCGCATCTGGATCTGGTAGCTTGCTAAGAACAGCAGGAAGTCCACCAGAAGCTTCAGCGGCGTTTCGGAGGCGGGAGTAGCGCTCAGGAGGGTGGAGAGCAGGGTCAGGAGCCCGTAGCTCGCCGCGACCTGAACGATGGCGAGGGCGTAATAGCGCCAGAGCGAGCGCTTTACCGCTTCGCCGCGGCGGAACACCACGCGGCGGTTCAGCACATAGTTCAGCAGCGAGGACACGAGCCGCGCGCCGACGACGGCGACGGCGAGCCGCCCCTCCGTCTCCCCCGCCGCCGCGCCCGCAAGCAGCAGATTCAGCAGCGTAAAGAGCCCCTCGTCCACGAGGAAGCAGAGCAGCGAGCTGGAGATATAGCGTCCAAGCCCGCGCAGGATGACGCCCAGCACGCGCATGCTGTCCCGGAAGGGGCGGTAGTGGCTCGTCTGGTTTTCGTCGATGTAAACGGTCTCGATGCCGATCTCGCCGAAGGGAATGCCCTCGCGCTGCGCCCAGAGGAGCATCTCCGTCTCATACTCATAGCGCTCGCCCTTCACGCGGCAGAGCGCGGGCAGCAGCGACGCGGGCGCGGCGCGCAGTCCCGTCTGGCTGTCCGTCACGCGGACGCCGCAGAGCAGGCGCAATATTGCGAGCGTCGTGCGGTTTCCCGCGCGGGAGCGCGGCGGCACGTTCGGCAGCGAAAAATCGCGCACGCCGAGCCAGAGTGTCGGCTTCGTCTCACCGAGCAGTGCCTCCGCGAGGCGCTTCACGTCCACGGGACGGTGCTGACCGTCGCCGTCCACGGTGACGACCCCGGCGGTATCGGGGCGGTGCGCCGCGACGAAGGCAAAGGCGGTCTTGAGTGCCGCGCCCTTGCCGCGGTTTTTTTCGTGCGTCAGCACCGTGACGCCGGGGCGCTCCGCCGCCTCCGCAAAGGGAGCGCGGTGCGCCTCGCCGCTGCCGTCGTTCACGACGACGATGTCGTCAAAGCCCTCGGCAAGCAGACCGTCCACGGTCTGCACCAGCTTCTCATCCGGGTCCAGCGAGGGCAGGATGATCGTGATATTCATATCGTTTTCTCTCTCTTTTCCGCCGGAAGCGCCCCGAATTTCAGAGCGTCTCCAGCCCGTAAATGCCCCACTCGCCGTCGACGAGCAGGAAGCAGATGCGATAGCCGCCGTCCATGGTCTTCTCCTGCCAGCCGGTCGAGCCGGAGGCTTCGCACTTCACGTCCACGGTCACGCAGTTTTCCGCGCACCGGACCGCGTCGCCCGCGTCGGCGTCGCACTTGTAGTTTTTCTGGAACGTGCTGCTCCAAGTCACGCCGTCATAGGTCTGGGTGATAACGGCATGGGCGCGGCTGCCCGCTTTGGTGAGGTCCGCGGCGGCTTTCATGTTCTTATAAGTGTCCGTCCCGCCGCTCAGGTAATACCAGACGAGCGCACGGACGAGCGCCTCGGCGCGCTCTTGCAGCGGCGCGGCGTCGGCGTCCGGCAGGGCGAGGCGATAGTCCCCCGCCGCCGTCTCCGTCAGAAGCGCGCCCGCGGGCGGCTCCACGGAAAACTCCGGCGCGGCGAGCAGGTTTTCCACCGTGTAGGTCACGGTCTGCACCGGGTTTTGGAGCGACGCGGCGTAGTCCGGGAAATCGAAGTCCTGCGCCGCCGTTTCGGTGATGAATTTTTCGCCGAGCGCGGTCCCGCTGCAATACACGGTGCAGCCCGCGGGAACGGTCACGCTGCCGCGTTCGGTCCCCTCCACGAGCATCTCGACCGCGCCGACGGACCATACGCCGTCCCGCTTCTCCACCGCGACGCGCGCGAGCGCTCTGCCGTCCCGCCGCAGCTCATAGACCGGCGCCTCCTCCGTCCAGCTCTCGGCTTTATAACGCTCCAAGCCCTCCGGGGCGAAGAGCGGCGCGAGCGCTGCGGCAGCGGACTCCGCCGTGTCCGGCGAATCCGGGTGCGCGGCGAGGTAATATGCCGCCCAGCCGTCGGCGTCCGTTTCGTCCGCGAAAGCAAGGAACGCCTCCTGCCGCGCCTCGCGCTCGCGCTGTGCCGCCTCCCGCTCCGCAGCTGCGGCGGCTTCCGCGGCGGCGCGCTCCGCCGCGGCTGCGTCCGCGTTTTTCTGGTAGCGCGAAAGCGCACCCCAGAGCAGCGCGAGCGCCGCGGCGAAGATCACCGCGAGCACCGCGACGAAGATGAGATAGCCGCGGAGAAAGCGGCTTTTTTTCTTTTTCGGCGCGGGAGCGGGCGGCTGCTGCGCCGTCTCCTCCCGTTCGAGCAATCCTTCCATTTTTCACTCCACCTCCGGCAGCACGAGGATGGCGGTCGCCATCTGGCGCGAGCCGATGATATTGGACCCGCGGGTGATCTGCTCGCCGTCCACGATCATCGCCGAGGACGAACCGCCGTCCAAATTCGCGGCGTTGACCGCGCCCTCGTCCGCCATCAGCTGGGCGAGGTCGTCGTAGCTCGCGCCGAAGGAGTCCGGGTGCCTGCCCTCGATGACGAGGATGAGCACGGTGCCGTCCGCCCGCTGCCCGATGCAGGTGCGCGGGTTCAGCCCGCCGCCAAGTCCCGTCTGCTTCACGCCGTCGGCGACGAGCACGGGACCGGGCGCAAAGCTCACGGCGGAGACGAGCCCCGCGTCCAGCGCCTCCTGCCCGGTTTTCGCACCGACGACGAGGCGGTTATCCGCATCGAAGCCGATGACGTTGTTATACTCCTTGTCTGGCTCGCCCCACGCGAGCTGACCGTCCCGGATGACGAGGCCGTCCGGGACCGCACCGGTGCCGGTGCCGCCGTAATCCTCAAAGCCGCCGGCGTTCGTGCCCGCCACGGCGCCGTATTTGGCGATGAAATCCTTCAGATAGAGCCCGTAGCCCGTTCCGTAATGGTCGAGCGTTCCGACGATGACGCGCGCCGGGTCGCGCACGCGCATGAGCTTGCCCTTATACGTCGCGCCCTTGACGTCCACGATCTCCAGCGCGGGCTGCTCGGCGGGCGGCGTCGCCTGCCCTGCCTCCTCGCGCTTTTGCTCCGCGACCTCCGGCGCAAAGTCCAGCTCCTGAAAGCTGTCCGGCTCCGGCATCTGGAGCTCGCCCTGCACGCTTCCGGCGAGGATCGCGTCGATCTCCGCGCGCGGCAGGGAGAGCGAGGGCACCCATTTCAGCGCGCTCGTCTCGTTCAGGCTCAGCACCAGAAGACGCTTCGCATCCGGCGAGGGACCGTGGATCACGACCGTCACCGTCAGATAAAGCGCCAGAAGCAGCATAAGGACCGCGGTAAAGAGCACCAAAAGCCCGCGTCCCAAAACGCGAGCCGCCCCGCTCCCCCGCCGCGGCGCACTCGCCGCAAGATGCTTCCCTCTCATCGTCTAAGCTCCGACCTTTCCCGACATAGATTCGTACCTTTCTTTATACCACACATCCCGCCGTTTGGGAAGTGGAGATTTTGGGAAAAGGGCGGCGTCAGGTAAGCAGCCAGCCATAGTCCTGCCTGCCGTCCACGACATATTCGATCCGCACCGTGTCGACCTTGATCTGATAGATCAGCAGATAATGCCCCGCGAAGACCATTTTCCGGTATTTGTCCGACGGAAAAAACTCCGCGCGCAGCACGGGGTTCCGGTAGGGAAACATGCGGAGCGACGCCGCCGCCTCGCGGAACGCCGCCGTCAGGCGCAGGGCGAGCCGCTCCTCCAGCCGCGCGGCGAAGGCGGCATGCTCCGTGAGCTGCTGCGCCGCCCGCGCAGAGACCGTAACGGTCCACTGCCGGATCTCAGGCTCCTGCATGCCGCGCCTCCCGGATGGCGCGCTCCATCCGCGCCGCCGCCTCGTCCGCGGAGATATCCGGCGCGCCGCGCAGACGCTCCTCCTCCACGGCGAGCAGCTCCTCGCGCAGACGCAGCATCGCCTCGCGCCGCGCGAAGCTCTTCACGTCCATGACGACAAGGTCGCCCTCCCCGTTTTTGGTCAGATACACCGGCTCCCCGGTGCTGCGGCAAAGCTGCGCGATCTCGTTATAATTCTGCCGGATGCTCGCGCTCGGTTTGATCTCCATTGCTGCCCCTCCATTGTCGTTTGATACTAATATTATACACAAATTCCGCTACGAAGCAAGCAAAACTGAAGCGAAATTTTTCGACCGGGAGCCCAGCGTAGCGGGTCCCGGTCGATTTCTTACAGCTTCCACCCCACGGACTGCTTTTTGCCGCCGACGAACTCGGCGTAGATACCGGGCTCGGCGATCAGCTGGTCGTGGGTTCCCTGCTGGACGATCTTTCCGTGGTCGATGACGAGGATCCGGTCCGCGCGGCGCACGGTTTTCAGGCGGTGGGCGATCATCAGGATCGTTTTATCGCGCGTCAGCGCCTCGATCGCCTTTTGCAGACGGTCCTCGTTCTCCGGGTCGACGTTCGCGGTCGCCTCGTCGAGAATGACGATCGGCGCGTTTTTCAGCAGGGCGCGGGCGATGGAGATGCGCTGCTTTTCGCCGCCGGAGAGACTGGCACCGCCCTCGCCGATGACGGTCTCGTAACCGTCTGGCAGTGCGGCGATGAAGTCGTCACAGCACGCCTCCCGCGCCGCCGCCGCGACCTCGGCGTGCGTCGCGTCCCGCCGCCCCATGCGGATATTCTCGCGCACGGTGTCGTCGAAGAGATAGTTATCCTGCGACACGAAGGCGACCTGATCGTAAAGCTCCGGGAGCGGGATGTCCTTCAAGTCGCGCCCGCCCATCGTGACCGCGCCGTGCCTGACGTCCTAGAAGCCCGCAATGAGCTTCGCGATCGTCGATTTTCCGGAGCCGGAGGGTCCCACAAGCGCCGTTAAGCTGTCCTGCGTGATCGAAAGGCTGACGCCGTGGAGGATTTCCTCGCCGTCGTGGTAGCCGAAGGAGACGTCCCGGAGCTCGATGTCGTGGTTCGGGAGTGAAACGCGCTCCGCGGCGTGCTCCTGCTCCTCCGCCTTCAAAATTCCGTCCACCTGCGAAACGGTCGTGCCGACCTGCGCCAGCGTGTCGGCGAAATTGAACGCCGCCACGATCGGTGCCGCCATGCCGAGCGCGAGCACGATCACCGTGATGAAGGTGTCCGCCGTGAGCGAGCCGTGGGTATAAAACAGCCAGCCGAAGGGCAGGATCGTCAGCATCTGCGCCGGGAAGAAGGCGTAAGCCATCGACATTCCGAGCTGGCTGCGCGCATCCAATCGTAATAATACTGCGCATTCGCGCGGACGCGCTCGGCGAGCCTGCCGTAAGATGCCTTGCCCTGATTGAACGCCTTGATGACCTCAATACCGTTGATGTATTCGATCATCGTGCTGCTCATCGCGCCCGTCGCCTCCACCGCGCCGGCATAGTCCTTCGCATAGCCGCCCATGACCGTCATCATAAAGAAGAAGGCGATCGGGAACACCGCGAGCGAGAGCAGCGCGAGCCGCCAGTCGAGGACGAAGAGATGCCCTCGAAGCGCGAGGTGGTGACGATATGGAGCAGCCGCTCGGTCAGCGCGTCGCCGAAGCGGTCCGGACAGCCGACCGCCTCCATGTACTTATAGGTATATTCGACCTCGATACGGACGAGCCCGTCCACGAAATTGTGGAAGCGCGTGCCATAAGAGGCGTCGAGCAGCAGCCGGAACTCGTCCATGTGCCCATACATATAGTCGACGAGCTCGCCCGTGCCGCCGTCGGCGTATTCGGGCATGGTCCTCGCCTGCTCCTCCGGCGTCATGCGGTGAAAGCGCTCCTGAATGCGGAGGAAGCGCTCCGTCATCTCGCTGAGCACGGGCTCGACGATCGCGGAAAAGAGCCCCTCCTTGTCGCCGAAGCGGACATAGATGGAGTTGGTGCTGGTGTCCGCCGCCGCCGCGATCGCGCGCAGCGAGGCGTCCACATAGCCCTTCTCCAGAAACGCCCGCTTCGCCGCCGCAATAATGCGCTCCGCAACGCCCTCGATCTGCTTTGCCATGTGTCTTCTCCTTCATACCATCGGTTGACAAGAGCACGCACGGTTTTGGCGCTCCCGGCGGCGTTCACGCTGCGGCTGATTCCTTGCCTGAGCACCGCCGGGAGCGCCAAAACTGCTTTGCACCTGACAGCGCTGGATTTTCGAGTGATTTTCGGCTTTTGAGGCGCAGGCGGGCTGACGCCCGTCAAGCCGAAAAGGGCGAAAAGCGCCGAAAAGACGCGCTGTCAGGCGTGTGTGCTCTTGTTAACCGATGGTTTCATAACGCTGTTTCATAACGCTGTTTTTATAGCGCGGGATCGGAATTTGTCAAGCTCAATTTTCCGCCTCGCCGCGGTTTTTTGTTCACCGAACGTTTACAAAACCCCGCTTGACTTTCCCTTCGATCTGCGTATAATAGCAGATATTCTAATATTGAAGTTTCTAATTATGGAGGAACGCCATGGATCAGACTGATTTTACCGCGGCGAAGATCTTTCACAATGCAAACCGCTTTATCGAGGCATACTATACCGTGCTCCAGCCGATCTGCCGCGAGACGGGGCTGCCGCCGATGGCGGTCGACATTCTGATGTTTCTCGCCAACAACCCCGATCTTCCCACCGCGGGCGACATCTGCCGCTGCCGCGGGCTGAAAAGCGGCATTGTATCCGTCCACGTCGACCGGCTCGTGAACGAAGGGCTGCTCCGGCGGCAGGATGTCCCCTGCGACCGGCGGAAAACGCAGCTCGTCTGCACGGAGGCGGCGGAGGGCATCATCGAGGAAGGGCGCGAGCGGCAGCGCTGCTTTGCGCAGAAGCTGCTCGAAGGACTGTCGGAAGCGGAGATTGCGGTCTTCCGCAGCTGCCTGACGGTCTTCGACCGCAACATTGAGGAGATCCGCAGAAGCGGCGTCTCCCCGAAGGAACAGGAGAAAAAACCATGCTGAAACTATTGAAAAACATGCGCCGGAAGGAAAAATGGATGGCGGCGCTCTGTCTTGCATTCGTCGTGGTGCAGATCTATTTTGACCTGCGGCTGCCGGACTATATGACCGAGCTGACCGTGCTCATCAAGACCTCCGGCACCACGGCGGAGATCTGGTCGGTCGGGCTCAAAATGCTCGGCTGCACGGCGGCGAGCGCAGTCATGGCGATCGCCTGCGGCTTTCTCGCGGCGAAGACCGCCTCCGGCTTCAGCTTTACCGTCCGGGAAAAGCTCTTCCGCCATGTTATGGATGCCGGCAGCGAGGAGATGCAGGACTTTTCCGTCCCCAGCCTCATCACCCGGACGACGAACGACATCACCCAGATCCAGATGATCCTCGCGATGGGTCTGCAAATGATGATCAAAGCGCCGATCATGGCTGTCTGGGCGATCATCAAAATTCTCGGCAAGAGCTGGGAGCTCTCCGCCGTGACCGCCGCCTTCGTCGTCGTGCTCGTCGCGGCGGTGCTCGCCATCATGGGCTCGTGCATCCCGCGCTTCCGCCTTGTCCAGAAGATGACGGACAAGATAAACCGCGTGGCGCGCGAGAATCTTACGGGCATCAGCGTTGTCCACGCCTTCAACGCCGAGGATTACCAGAACGAAAAGTTCGACGGACCGAGCCGCGGCATGATGGAGCTCCAGATGAAAAACCAGAAGCTCTTCGCGCTCGTCCAGCCGGCGATGACGCTCGGCATGAACGGCCTCGCCCTCTCGATCTACTGGGTCGGCGCGGCGCTCGTGAGCCGTATCCCCGCCGCGGAGACGGCGGCGCGCCTTACGATGTTCAGTGAGGTGCTCGTATTCAGCACCTACGCGACCTATATCGTGATGGCGTTTATGATGCTCGCGATGATCTTTATGCTGGTGCCGTAGGCGCAGGTCTCCGCCGAGCGCATCAACGAGGTCTTAGACCGCAGCCCCTCGATCCGCGAGGGCAGCGCGGCGCAGGGCACGGAGACCGGAACGGTCGAGTTCCGGAACGTCTCCTTCCGCTACCCCCACGCCTCGGCGGACGAGCTGACGAACATCGGCTTCAAGGTAAACCGCGGCGAGACCCTCGCCATCATCGGCGCGACCGGCAGCGGCAAAACCACGCTGATCAGCCTGATCCCCCGCTTTTACGACGCCACGGAGGGCGAGGTGCTGGTCGACGGCGTGAATGTAAAAGATTACAGCTTCGACGCGCTCTACGATAAGCTCGGCTACGTCACGCAGAAGGCGGTTCTGTTCTCCGGAACGATCCGGGACAACGTGCTCTTCGGCGAGAGCGCCGGCGGCGGGGACGATGCGGCGCTCACCGACGCGATCGCGCTCTCGCAGGCGAAGGAATTTGTCGACAAGCTGCCGGAGGGCACGGACTACGAGATCGCGCAGCTTGGGCGCAACGTGTCCGGCGGCCAGAAGCAGCGTCTCTCCATCGCCCGCACGCTGGCGCGGAAGCCGGAGATCCTGATCTTTGACGATTCGTTCTCCGCGCTCGATTACCGGACGGACGCGCTGCTGCGCGAGGGACTGGCGCGGGAGCTTCCCGGCACGACGAAGATCATCGTCGCCCAGCGGATCAGCACGATCCGCCACGCAGACAAAATTCTGGTCCTCGACCGCGGTGAGATCGCCGGAATGGGGACCCACGAGGAGCTGATGCGCTCCTGCGAGGTCTATCGCGAGATCGCGACCTCCCAGCTCAGCGCCTCGGAGCTCGCGTAAAAGGAGGGGATCGAAATGAAACGAAATAATAAGAACCGCTCCGCCCTTCCGCGGATCGCCGGCTACCTGCGCTCCAGTATGGGGATCATCATCGCCGCGCTGGTCCTCGCGGCGCTGAGCGCCGTTATGACGATCCTCGGTCCGGACAGGATCGGCGATATCGCAACGCTGATGTCCGACGGGCTCACCGGCAGCATCGACCTCGCGGCGATCGCGAGGATCGGCATTTTCCTCGCGGTCATCTATGGCCTCAGCGCGGTCTTCAGCTTTATCCAGCACTATACGATGTCGGTCGTCACGCTGAAGATGTCCTACCGCATGCGCGGCGAGCTCTCCGCCAAGATAAACCGCGTTCCGCAGAAGACCTTCAACACCACCTCACAGGGCGACATTTTAAGCCGCATCACGAACGACGTCTCCACCCTGCAGCAGGGGCTGACCAACAGCCTCCCCACGATCATCAGCGCCGCGACGCAGTTCGTCGGCTGCCTCATTATGATGTTCGCCACGCAGTGGCGTCTCGCGCTCATCTCCGTCGCCGTGACGCTGGTGGGACTGGTGCTGACCGTTCTCATTATGTCCAAGTCCCAGCGCTTTTTCTCCGCGCGGCAGAAGAGCCTCGGCGAGCTCAACGGCTACGTGGAGGAGATGTATTCCGGCCACGCCGTGGTCCGCATCAGCCGCGCTGGGCGCAGGATCGGCGCGCGCTTCGACAAGCTCAACGCCGCCGTATACGACGCAAACTGGAAGTCGCAGTTCCTCTCCGGCATCCTGCAGCCGCTGATGAACATCATCGGCAACATCTCCTATGTCGCCGTCTGCGTTGTCGGCTCGATCCTCGCCCTGAACGGCACGATCGAGTTCGGCGTGATCGTCTCGTTCATCCTCTATGTCCGCCTGTTCACCTCCCCGCTGACCCAGATCGCGCAGGGGATGACCAACATGCAGACGGCGTCCGCCTCCGCCCACCGCATCTTCGACTTCCTCGAAAGCGAAGAAATGCCCGACGAGAGCGAAAAGACGGCACGTCTCCCCGCGGTGCGCGGCACGGTCAGCTTCGACCACGTCCGCTTCAGCTACCCCGACACGCCGGACAAGGTCGTCATCAAGGACTTCTCCGCCGAGGTGCATCCGGGCGAGAAGGTCGCCATCGTCGGTCCGACCGGCGCGGGCAAGACCACGATGGTCAACCTGCTCATGCGCTTTTTCGAGGTGAGCAGCGGCTCCATCCGGATCGACGGCGTGCCGATCTCCGAGATGCGCCGGGAGGACGTACACCGGCTTTTCGGCATGGTTTTGCAGGACACGTGGCTTTTCGAGGGCACGGTCCGCGAGAACCTCGTTTACAATATGGAGGGCATCACCGACGAGCAGCTCGAAACGGTCTGCCGCGCCTGCGGGCTGGATAAATTCATCCGCACGCTGCCGCAGGGCTTCGACACCATGCTCTCCGAAAGCGCCAGCATCTCCGCCGGGCAGAAGCAGCTCCTCACCATCGCCCGCGCCATGCTGCAAAATGCGCCGATGCTGATCCTCGACGAGGCGACCTCGTCGGTCGACACGCGCACCGAGCTGCTGATCCAGCGCGCGATGGACGAGCTCACAAAGGACCGCACCAGCTTCGTCATCGCCCACCGCCTCTCCACGATCAAAAACGCCGACCTCATCCTCGTCATGCGCGACGGCGACGTGATCGAAAGCGGCACCCACGAAGAGCTGATGCAGCGCGGCGGCTTCTACGCCGAGCTCTATAACAGCCAATTCGAGCAGGCGTCATAAAAATGAGCCATGCACGGCAGAAATTCGCCGGGCATGGCTTTTTTTAAGTTTTACCTCGCTGGAGCCGACGCCGCGGCATGCGTCAAATCCACCTGCTTCAACCTATCGAAAAGCGGCTATGCCGTCCGCGTGCTCTCCGACTGCATCACGAGCTACGACAAAAAGAAGCTCCCGGAGCTGCTCGCCTATTACGAAAGCAAGGGCTGTGAGGTCGTGGAGCTTTCCGAGATCGTCAAAAGGTAAAAAGCAAGGAAAGTCGAGAGAAACTTCTCCCGGCGCGGTATAATGCCTCCTGTAAGGAGTTGAGAAGAATGACGGAGCAGATTTTGGCTGTCCAGCGGATGCAGGACTACATTGAGAAGAACAAAACGGAGGAGATCAGCCTGTCCGATCTTGCGCGGGCTTCGCTGTTTTCCCCGTGGTACGCCTACCGGCTGTTCCGGGACTGCCTCGGTCTGACCCCCGCCGAGTATATCCGCAAATACCGGCTGACGCAGGCGGCGAAGCAGCTGCGCCGCGGCGAGGTCCGGGTCATCGACGCTGCGCTGGACGCCGGGTTTTCCAACGCGGACACCTTTACGCGGGCGTTTTTCCGGGAGTTTGGGCTCAATCCCAGCGACTACATGAAAAATCCCGTTCCCGTCCCGTTCTTCATTCCTTACGGTGCAAAATATCGCGAACTCAGAAAGGAGAACATCGACATGTCCAACATTCAACCGGTCTTCCTGCAAATCGTCCGCAAGCCGGAGCGCCTTTGCATCATTAAGCGCGGCCAGCGCGCAGAAGACTATTTCCCCTACTGCGAGGAGGTAAGCTGCGATGTCTGGGGCATCCTCACGAGCATGCCGTCGCTCTGCGGCGAGCCCGTTGCCATGTGGCTGCCCGAAAAATACAAAAAGCCGAACACCTCCACATACGTACAGGGCGTGGAGGTCGAGCCCGACTACATAGGGATGGTCCCGGAGGGCTTCGAGACCATCCGTCTGCCGGAGGCGGAATACCTGATGTTTCAGGGGCAGCCCTTCCGGGAGGAGGACTACTGCGAAGCCATCCGCACCGTGCAGACGGCGATGGACGGCTATGACCCGGCGCATCTCGGCTATTGCTGGGACGATGAAAACCCGCGCATCCAGCTCGAACCCCGCGGGCAGCGCGGCTATATCGAGCTCCGGGCGGTCAAGAGGGTCCGGAAATGAGCGAGGCTGTTTTTGTTGAAGGACTGACGAAAGCGTATGCCAGGAAAACCGTGGTCGATCATTTGGATCTTTCGGTGAAAAGCGGCTATACCGTCCACGTGCTCTCCGACTTCATCACGAGCTACGACAAAAAGAAGCTCCCGGAACTGCTCGCCTATTACGAAAGCAAGGGCTGTGAGGTCGTGGAGCTGCACGAAGCCGAACGGATGTGAATGGCGAAAAAAGGCGCGGAAGATACAGCTGAGAACTTCCAAAGAGAAAGCCCGCACAGCGGAATGCTGTGCGGGCTTTCAGTCTGTCTAAAAATTCCTGCGAGCAGCGATTTTAAAGGCGGCAGAAAGTCAACCAAGTGCAACCCCTGCGAGTTCGGCTGGGGACATCCAGTCGAAGATTTTTCTCGGCCTCTGGTTGATGAGGTCCACGACCTCCTGAAGG
>CAVJGI010000047.1:0-15626 GCA_963649145.1 Ruminococcus bicirculans (ex Wegman et al. 2014)
GCTGACGAAGAACACGGCGTTTATGTATCAGCCGGACGGCATCCGCTGCAACGCCGTCGCGCCGGGCTATGTCGCGACGGAGATCAGCAAGAGCATGGGCGTGCCCCACGAGGCGGACTATGCCCGCGCCAAGCGCACGATGGCGACCCTGCCCGCCGCACCCGGCAAGCCGGACAACGTCGCCGCCGCGGTGCTCTTCCTCGCAAGCGACGACGCCGCCTTCGTCAGCGGCGAGACCCTGCTTGTTGATGGCGGGTGGCTCGCGGGATAATCAAATGAGACCCGCTGCGCTGGGCTCTCATTTGAACGTGTCAAAAAAACGCTGTGCGCCGCGATTTTAAAGGCTCCCCTGTGCAAGGGGAGCTGGCGCGGCGCAGCCGCGACTGAGGGGTTGTTACCAAGCTGCCGAGAACGCCGAGCTTGGTGATTTCGGAAGCTTACAACCCTCCAGTCAGCCTTCGGCTGACAGCCTCCCTTGCACAGGGAGGTCTTTAAAGTGGTGCCGCTTCGCGGCAACGATAAATTTTTGCTGCGCCCTGCCGTTCGGCGGGGCGCTTGCTTTTTTGCTGTCTTCTTTCCTGACTGGAAACATCATGCACAAAAACAACGGCTCGATTGTTGTTGACAATAAAACTTTTTTTATGTTATGATAACTACGTCTGAGTACAAGGCGGCGGAGCCGCTGCGGAAGCAAATGGAAGAAGAATCGAAAAAAATCGAACATAAAGGAGAAATTGATATGGACATCCAGTCTTATTTCACCTCACAGAGCGCGATGACCGACCCCGGCGCCAACGCTGAGCTGATCGCCAAGCTGCCGCGCACCGTTCCTGAGCTGTGCGAAGCCCTTCAGAACCTTTGCCTGATCTACGAGGAACGCTACAAGTACCCCATCCAGAACGAGCGTCTGCTCGGTATGAACAGCCACGACGTGGAGACCATTCTCGGCTTCATCGCGCGGCTCGACAAGAAGACTCCCCTTGAGGCGAAGCGCGACGTCGCAAACCGCTTCCTCGCCAGCAGCAGCGATTTCTGCAACCTGATGGTCGGCATTCTCCGCTCTCAGGGCACCGCGGCGCGCAAGCGCGTCGGCTTCATCCCCTTCGAGGGCTATTTCCGCAGCCACGACGTCGTTGAATACTGGGCGGACGGCGCATGGCAGCAGGTCGACCCCACCGGCCTCGCCGGGGACGGCTTCGTGCCCGCTTACCAGATCTGGATCGACTGCCGCGAGGGAAAGCGCGACGCGAAGGACTATCATCAGGACGACGCCGCCGGCCTTGAGGTCGTGCGCGACGAGATGCTGCTGGACCTCGCAGCGCTGAACAAGGTCGAGCTGGAGGACTGGGACCGCTACGGCTGGATGTTCCGTCCCTTCGACGATTTCAGCGACAGCGCGTGGGCGACGCTCGACCGCATCGCCGAGCTGATGGAAGACGGCGACGCCGGTCTTGAGCAGCTGCACGAGATCTATGCGCGCGAGGAGGGCATTCAGGTCCCGCGCATCATCCACAGCGAGACGCCTTACGCTCCGCCCCACCGCTTCGAGCGCAAGCTGTAATAAAACTGCGAATAACCCGTGCCGGGGAGGGGAGACCCTTCCCCGGCGCTGCCCCCTCGACAATCTGAATTTTTCAGGTTGTCTTTTCTATTATTCAAGCGGGAAACACCGCGTTTCCCGGAAGGAGGAACGCTGCCCATGGCGGAAAATTGGGAAGAACTCAACCAGAAAACGATCGAGCTGCTCCAGTCCGGACAGGCGGACGCCGCGGTCGCTGCGGCGCAGGAGGCGGTCGCCCACGCGCGCGAGCGCGGCGCGAAGGAGGACCTCGATGTCAGCCTGAATAACCTCGGCGAGGTGTGTCAGGCGGCGGGCGACCTGCCCGGCGCGGAGGCGGCGCTGAAGGAGTCGCTGGAGCTCGAACGCGAGCTCTACGGCGAGCATGATCTGCGTCAGGTGGACGCGATCTATTCTCTCGCGGGCATCTATGTCGCGACCGAGCGCTTCGGGCTCGCGCAGGAGCAGTTAAAACGCGCCGTGGAGCTCATGGAGCGCGAAAACGCCGCCGACCCCTCGGTCGGCGCGATGCTCGTCGAGCTCGCGGAGGCTTACCGCCGCGGCGGCGAGCTCGACACGGCGGGCGACACGCTGCGCCGCGCGCTGAAAAATTACGAAAACTCTGTCGGTCCGGGCCACCCCGCCTTTGCCGACGCGCTGGGTCGCCTTGCGGAGAACTATATGGCGCGCGGCGGCGCACAGGCGGCGGAGCCGCTGCTGGAGCAGGCGATCGGCATTTTGCAGCACTCCCTGCCCGCCGACGACCCCCAGATCGCCGCGATGATGCAGAAGCAGGCGGAGCTTTTCCTGACGACGGGCCGCATGGAAAAGGCGCAGCCGCTCTTCAAGAAGGTCATCGCCATGTACAAAAAGGCCTACGGCAAGGACACGGTCGAAGCCTCGCTCGCCCAGAACGACCTCGGCGAGTGCTATCTCTCGCAGGGAAAGCTCAGCGACGCAAAGCCGATCTTCGAGTCCTCGCTGAAAAGCCGCGAGGCGGCTTACGGTCCGGAGCACCCCGCCGTGGCGCAGAGCCTCAATAACCTCGCCGAGCTCTATGAGCACGAGGGGCGCCTTGCCGACGCGCTGCCGCTGCATGAGCGCGCGCTGGACATCCGGCGCAAGTTCTTCGGCGAGCGCCACGTCGCCGTGACCCAGAGCCTTGAAAACCTCGCCGCCGTGTATCAGGGGCTCGGCAGACTCGACGAAGCCGAACAGCTGCTGCGAGAGAGCGTCTCCATCTGGCAGGAGCGCTACGGGCAGGACCACCCCGCCGTTGCGCAGGCGAACTTCAACCTCGCCACGGTGCTCTTCCAGCGCACAAAATACCGCGAGGCGGAGCGCACGCTGGAGCAGGTGCGCGACACGATGACCGCCCACCTCGGCGAGGAGGACCAGAACCTTATCCTCGTCTACAAGGCGCTTGGCGTCGTCAGCGAAAAGCTCGGCAAGGAGGACAAGGCAAAGGAATACGCCCTGCTCTTCGGCCGCCTGAGCCAGAAATACGGACCGAAGCAGAAGCAGAACACCGTTCTGGAGATGAACCCGGCGAAGCCCGGCGACCTTCCGCCATCCTGACCGGCTCCGGCATGTTTCCGATTCCGGTTATGTGATTTCCAATTTGGAAAGGCAGAAACTGGCTTGCCGGAAAGCGGTTGCATCTTTTTTTGGTTTGTGATACCTTTAGTTTGAGACAGACTGTGTCTGGAAAAAGGCTGGTCTGATCCGGCGCGCTTTCCGCCGAAAACGGAAACACACGCCGATGAGAATTGAAGAACGAAGAAGAACAAAATCGAAGCGTATTCCGCAGGGAAGAAGCAAGAAGAAGGAGGAAACCGCAATGAGCAATCAAGGACGCGCCTTTACCACATTCCGCAGTACGGGCTACTCAGCGTTCTGTAACGGCTCTCACATCGCCGCGGTCGATGTGAAGGACGGCAAGATTCTGCGAATCCGTCCGTTCCGTTATGACTGGAAGTATTCCAACGAGCACATCAACCCTTGGAGGATCGAGGCCCGCGGCAAGGTGCTGGAGGCCCCGACCAAGACCTCCTGCGGCCCGATGGGCATCACTTGGAAGAAGAGCATCTATTCCCCGAACCGCATCCTCTACCCCATCAAGCGCGTCGACTGGGACCCGAACGGCGAGCGCCATCCGGAGACCCGCGGCATCAGCGGCTATGAGCGCATCAGCTGGGACGAGGCGCTCGACATCATCGAGAGCGAGATCCGCCGCATCATCAAGGAATACGGCCCCTACGCCATCTATGCGCAGGGCGACGGTCACGGCGAGACCAAGATGGTCCACGGTCCCCACGGCTGCATGTTCAAGCTGCTCGACCTGCTCGGCGGCTTCACGATGCAGATCCGCAACGCGGACTCCTGGGAGGGCTGGTTCTGGGGAACCAAGCACTTCTGGGGCGGCGAGCCGTTCGGCCTGATGCCCAACTGCTCCAACCTCTATACCGACGTCGCAAAGCACAGCGAGCTGCTGCTCTACGAAGGCTGCGACCCCTGCACCACCACCCGCGGCTTCTGCTCCGGCGACCAGATCAGCCGCTTCTGCCTGTTTTACCGCGATATCGGCATCAAGACGATCTATATCTGCCCGGATCTGAACTACGGCGCCGCCGTGTTCGCCGACAAGTGGATCCCCATCCTGCCGAACACCGACCCCGCGATGCACCTCGCCATCGCCTATATCTGGCTCCAGAACGGCACCTATGACAAGGAGTATCTGGACACGCACTCCGTCGGCTTCGACAAGTTTGCCGACTATGTCCTCGGCAAGGAGGACGGCGTTCCCAAGACGCCGGAATGGGCGTCCCCCAAGTGCGGCGTTCCCGTCCGCATCATCAAGGCGCTCGCCAAGGAATGGGCGCGCAAGGTCACGAGCGTGGTCCACGGCTTCGGCGGTCCGTACATCCGCGGACCTTACTCCAGCGAGGTCGCCCGTATCGAGGGCTGCGTCCTCGGCATGCAGGGCCTCGGCAAGCCGGGCGTCCACTCTATGTGCTTCAATAACCGCGCCGTCTTCGGCTCCGAGGACCACCCCGTCGCTCCGCCGACGCCGTGCTCCATCATGCACGAGCCCTATCAGCTCAACGTCCGCGCGGCTTACACCGGCTATAACCCGTTCCCGTGGGAAGGTCTGCCCAAGCAGTGCATCCCTGAGACCCTCGTCCACGATGCCATCCTGAAGGGCCACTTCGAGATCTACGGCTCCTCCCTTCAGGTCACGCCCGCGAGCGAGCAGTTCATCAAATATAAATACCCGGCAGACGGCTGCTCCCCCATCCACATGATGTGGTCCGACACCCCCTGCCTTACCACCTGCTGGAACGACTCCAACACCACCATCGAGGCGTTCCGCCACCCGTCCATCGAGTTCTTCCTCGTCCAGCACCCGCGCATGGAGAACGACTGCCTGTTCGCGGACATCGTGCTGCCGGTCAACACCAAGTATGAGGAGGAAGACATCGGCGACGACCGCGAGAGCGCGGCGTTCGACCTCATCTACCTTGAGGACAAGTGCATCGAGCCGCTCGGCGAGAGCTACTCCGACTATGAGATCGTCTGCATGATCGCCGACCGTCTCGGTCTGCTCAAGGAGTACACCGACGGCGAGAGCGTGCAGGACAAGATCAAGAAGGGCTTCGACCACTCCGGCGTCAAGGAGGTCTGCGGCCTCACTTGGGAGGAGTTCCGCGAGAAGGGCTACTTCGTCGTTCCCTGCGATCCTGAGTGGGAGAAGTACCGTCCGGGTCTGAACGAGTTCTATGAGGACCCGAAGAAGTATCCGCTGGAGACCCCGTCCGGACTGCTCGAATACGAGTCCGTCGACCTCAAGCGCTACTTCCCGAACGACAAGGAGCGTCCCCCGGTGCCGCACTGGGTCGAGAACAGCGAGTTCCACGACGAGCGCATCGGCGGCGAGCGCGCGAAGCTTTATCCCCTGCTCGTCATCAGCAACCACCCGCGTCACCGCACCCACGCGAACATGGACGATAACGACTGGTTCCATGAGATCGTGACCTGCAAGGTCCGCGGCGAGGACGGCTATATGTACGAGCCGATGTGGATCCACCCGACCACCGCTGCCGAGCGCGGCATCAAGGACGGGGACATCTGCAAGGTCTATAACGAGCGCGGCGCGGTGCTCGTGGGCGCAAAGGTCTGGGAGCGCGTTATGCCGGGCGTCATCTATGTCGACCACGGCGCGCGTGCGGACTTCATCGTCCCCGGCGAGCTCGACCGCGGCGGCGCGATCAACCTCATCACGCCTCACAACACCACCTCCAAGAACTGCGCCGGCATGGTCTGCTCCGGCTTCCTTGCCGAGACCGAGAAGGTCGACATGGACGAGCTGAAGGCCCAGTATCCGGAAGCGTTCAACCGCCCGTACAACAAGTCCTCCGGACTCGTGTTCGAGCGCGTCATCGTGAAGAAATAAGGAGGAGAACGAAATGGCAAAGGTTTTACTGGTTGATATCACCCGGTGCAACGGCTGCTACAGCTGCCAGCTCTCCTGCAAGGACGAGCACGTCGGAAACGACTGGAGCCCCATCGCGAAGCCGCAGCCCAATACCGGACACTTCTGGTGGAAGACCACCGAGACCGTGCAGGGCACGGTCCCCAAGGTGCGCGTCCACTATATGCACGAAATGTGCCAGCACTGCGAGGATGCCCCCTGCATGACCGCGTGCAAGAACGGCGCATTCTACCGCCGCGAGGACGGTCTCGTCATCCTCGACCCGGACAAGTGCCGCGGCACCCGCTCCTGCATGGACGCCTGCCCCTACGGTGCGATCTACTTCAACACCGACCTCAACATCGCCCAGAAGTGCACCGGCTGCGCCCACCTGCTGGACGACGGCTGGACCGAGCCGCGCTGCGTGCAGTCCTGCCCGACGGACGCGCTCATTTACGGCGAGTATGACGAGCTGAAGGACAAGCTCGAAGGCTTCGAGCAGCTCCACCCCGAATTCGGCACCGGTCCCCGCGTTTACTACAAGGGCCTGCTGAACAAGTTCTTCGTCGCCGGCGAGGTCTTCGACCCCGTGGAGGACGAGTGCCTTGAGGGTGCGAAGGTCACGATCATCGACGAGACCGGCAAGGAGAAGAGCACGCTGGAGACCGACGTGTTCGGCGACTTCTGGTTCGAGCGTCAGGAGCCGGGCAAGTATTCCGTCCGCATCGAGATGCCGGGCTACGTCACCCGCACGATCGAGGGCATCGACGCGACCGAGAAGGACATCAACATCGGCAGCATCGAGATGCAGAAGGCGTAAAAAAAGCACCTTTCCGCGCGAACTGAACAAAAACCAAATGTAGAGGAGTTTTTACGGAAACTCCTCTACTGCGCAAAAAATGCAGAAAAACGGTCAGAAGCCCGGACGGGAGGGGTTTTCCGCCCGCGGCGCGGACTTTCGTTTTTTGATGGAATCGCAAGAAGGAAAACGCAAGAAGGAGGATAAAGAACAAACAATGGCAGCAGAGAATACTCAACATCTGCAGTTGGAAGAAGGCGAGCAGATCTTTACCAACTGCGCGATCGGCGGCGCCGTGTTCGTGCACGTCAAGGACGGCCGCATCACCAAGGTGCGTCCCATCGTCTTTAACGAGGAGGACACCGAGGCTTGGTCGATCGAGGCGAAGGGCAAGACCTTCACCCCCCCGCGCAAGCTCTCTCTGGGCAACTACGTCTGCACCATGAAGAGCCGCATCTATTCCGAAAACCGCATCCAGTACCCGATGCTCCGTGTGGACTTCGATCCCAACGGCGACCGCCACGTCGAAAACCGCGGCAAGAGCGGCTATAAGCGCATCACTTGGGACGAGGCTTTCGACCTGCTCGAAAGCGAGATCCGCCGCATCCACGCCACTTACGGCAAGGCGTCCATCACCGCCTCCACCGGCTCCCACGCCGACTTCGGCCTGCTCCAGTACAAGATGGGTCCCTTCGGCCGCTTCTGGAACATGCTCGGCTACTCCCAGCTCTGCGACAACCCGGACTCTTGGGAAGGCTGGCACTGGGGCGCGACGCACGCTTGGGGCTACTACTGGAAGCTCGGCGTCAGCGACAACTTCGATATGCTCGAAGAGGCGATGAAGTACTCCGAGTTCCTCGTGTTCTGGGGCGTCGACCCGAACACCTCCGCGGGCGGCTACAACGGACAGGACGGCTGCCGCTGGCGCTGGTGGTGCAAGGAGCTCGGCATGAAGATGGTCTTCATCGACCCGTGGTGCAACTACACCGCCGCAACTTGGGGCGACAAGTGGCTCGCTCCTTACCTCGCGACCGACGGCGCGATGGCTGAGGCCATTGCGTGGGTCTGGATCACCGAGGATACTTACGATCACTGGTTCATTGAGAATAAGTGCCTTGGCTTCGACACCTTCAAGCAGCACATCCTCGGCAACGAGGAGGGCGGCTTTGCCCGCACGCCGGAATGGGCGGAGACCAAGTGCGGCGTTCCCGCGCGCGACATTTACGCGCTGGCGCGCGAGTGGGCGGCGAAGAAGACCATGCTCTGCACCGCCTCCATTTACGGCGTCTCCGGCGCCTGCCGTCAGCCGTATGCCACCGAGTGGGCGCGTCTGATGGTCTACCTCGCCAGCATGCGCGGCCTCGGCGCCGAGGGCTGCAACGTCTGGGGCGGCGCTTCCATGGCTCCCCCGATGGATATGTCCTTCCGCTTCTTCGGCTACTCCGACGTGGGCTGGGATACCTTCGGCATTGTCGCCGAGCATCAGGCGCACAACACCATCAAGCAGAAGACTTACCGTATCCTGCTCCCCGAGTGCGTCATGAACGAGAAGACCGAGTGGATCGGCGAGGGCTTCTGCGGCAACTCCCTTGAGCAGCAGCTCACCCGCAACGTCTGCCCGCTTCCGGCGGAGCAGGGCGGTGCGCCCATCCACATGATCTACCGTCAGGGCGGCTCTTACATCTCCACCATGACCGATACGAACCGCTGGACGCGCATGTATCACTCCCCGAAGCTGGAGTTCTGCGCCACGAGCGACGTTCACTGGTCCAGCGAGACCAAGTTCTTCGACCTGATCCTGCCGATCTGCTCCGGCTTCGAGCGCGACGATATCTGCGAGCTCGGCGCTCCCGGCGGCTACGGCGCGAACGATATGGGCGCGAACTTCCGCGTCATCATCTACTCCATGAAGTGCATCGAGCCGCTCTACGAGTCCAAGACCGACTACGAGATCTACTGCGAGCTCGCCAAGCGCCTCGGCTTCCTCGACCAGTTCACCGAGGGCAACACCATGGAGACTTGGATCGAGAAGGTCTATAACAAGTCCTCCATGCCGAAGTACATGAAGTTTGAGGACTTCAAGAAGCGCGGCTACTTCGTCGTCCCCGCTCCGAAGCCGGACTTCAAGCGCGCCGTCTCCAACAAGTGGTATTACGAGGAGCGCGACTGCGACGTTCCCGACCACAACAACCCGATCAAGAAGCTCCCGGAGGGCGACCCGCGCCGCAAGATGATGGGCACGCCGAGCGGCAAGATCGAGTTCGTCTCCGAGTTCCTGAAGGAGCACTTCCCGGAGGACAAGGAGCGTCCGGTCATGGGTCAGTACCTCGACCCGTGGGAGGGCAAGGGCTCCCCGCTGGAGGAGAAGTACCCGCTCGTGCTGGAGACCCCGCACATGCGCTTCTCTTACCACACCCACTTCGACAACAAGAGCCCGTGGCTCGACGAGATCCCGGCGCACCGCTTCATGAAGGACGGCTACGCCTACTGGCCCATCCGCATCAACCCGATCGACGCGAACGCCCGCGGCATCAAGCACGGCGACATCGTCAAGGTCTACAACGACCGCGGTGCAGTCCTCTGCGCGGCTTACGTCACCGAGCGCATGAAGCCGGGTATGCTGATGAGCTATCAGGCGGGTGCGAAGTATGACCCGCTGGAGCCGGGCAAGGAAGGCAGCATCGACCGCGGCGGCTGCATGAACCTGCTCAGCCCGTCCCGCATGGTCTCCAAGAACGCCCCCGGCATGGTCAGCAACTCGATCAATATCGAACTGGAAAGATGGGAGGGCTAAGAAATGAAGAAATACGGAATCGTCATTGACGTTGCAAAGTGCACCGGCTGCTATAACTGCTTCCTCGCGTGCAAGGACGAAAACTGCAACGAGGCCCATGAGGGCTACACCGCTGCCCAGCCCATGACCGGCCAGCGCTGGATGGACGTCACCGAGGTCGAGCGCGGCACCTATCCGAAGGTCAAGCTCAACCACATCCCCAAGATGTGCAAGCACTGCGATAACCCCGCCTGCGCCAACAAAGCGACGGACGGCGCGGTGTATAAGCGTCCGGACGGCGTCGTCATCATCGACCCGGAGAAGGCGAAGGGCCAGAAGGAGATCGTCACGAGCTGCCCCTACCGCGTCATCTACTGGAACGAGGCGCTCCAGCTTCCCCAGAAGTGCGACATGTGCGCCCACCTGCTCGACCGCGGCTACAAAGAGCCCCGCTGCGTGGAGCTCTGCCCGACCGGTGCGCTGCTCTTCGGCGACATGAACGACCCGGAGAGCGAGATCGCCAAGGTCATCGCCGAGCAGAAGCCGTACCCGGCGCACCCGGAGTTCGGTCTGCATGAAAATGTTCTGTACCTCAACATCCCCCGCAAGTTCGTCACCGGCACGGTCATCTACAAGGAGTCCGACCAGTGCTTCAAGGGCGCGAAGGTCACTCTGACCGGACGCGAGGGCGTCGAGATGCACGCCGAGACCGACATTTTCGGCGACTTCTGGTTCGAGGGTCTGAAGAACAACACCCCCTACACCGTCACCATCGAGGCGGAGGGCTACCACACCATCACCCTCAACACCCGCACGCTGAAGGACATCAACCTCGGCGAGATCTTCATGGAGAAGAAGTAAAAAAATAAGCAAAAATCACCCGCCCGCTTGGGCGGGTGATTTTTTTTCAAGAAAATAGACTTAAAACATTGAGAATTTGTCGAAGCAGCGGAAATGTTTGTCACAAAAACGGGAAAAACGGTGTCTATATTAACGGAATAGAACCCGGCAATATAAAATAAGAAAGGGGTAATGCCTATGCTTGTTCAGAGCAGATATGATATGAAGAGAAAGCATTTATGAAAGGAGATAGAATTAAATGATGAAAAGATTAGTATGTACCTTAGTTACGGGCATTATGGTTTTACTGGCCGCTACTCCGGGGTTTGCAACATTCGAGGGGAAAACCGCTACTGCTGTGCCTCTTGGAGAAGAAATAAACATTGAAAGTGTTCAGCGTTATAGAGAATACTTTTCTGTTACAAAACGAACGGATTTTTGGAAAGAAAAACCGTATTCCGAAATAACAAATACCCGTATTTGTTACCTTGATCCCGGCGATACGCTCTATTATTATACCCGATATGTCGATTACAATGGCGATGCTTGGTGGTATTGCAAGATTTTAAGTTGCGCCGCGGCACCAAATTTGAAAGGATCATATGGTTACATCTCGGCAAGCGCTGTTGAGAACGTAATCGAAGGTGGAAGCTAAAATGAGACCCGTCCGCTGATATCAACGCGGACGGGTTTTGTCACAAATCCGATACATCGTGTGTCTATATTGGCAGAAAGGAGGCGAGGGCATGACGGATGCGGAGGCGCTGGCGCTGGTGCGGCGGGGGCGCTGCGAGGGGCTGGAATGGCTGATGGAGCGCTACACGCGCTATGTCGGCGCGGTCGCGTCGCGCATTCTTGCCGGACGGCTGGGGCAGGAGGACGCGGAGGAGGTCGTCTCGGACGCATTTCTGGCGCTCTGGCGCGCGGCGAGGTCGCTGCGCACGGAGTCCGTGCGCGCATGGCTCGGAACGACGGCGCGGAATTTGGCGCTCAATCGCCTGCGCGCGGCGCATTTCGAGGCGGAGCTCAGCGAGGACACGCTGCGGCTGGACGCCGACCCCGCGCAGGCGCTGGAGGAGGCGCTGCTGCGCCAGACCGTCACCGCGGCGGTGGACGCGCTGCCGGAACCGGACCGGACGATCTTTCTCGCGCACTACTGGCGCTGCCGCAGCACGGCGGAGATCGCGGCGGAGACCGGGCTCTCGCCCGAAGCGGTGCGCCAGCGGCTCAGCCGCGGGCGGGAGAAGCTGCGCAGAGCATTGGAGGAGGTCATGAACGATGGAGATTAAGCTTGCAGAATTGATGAATTTTTATGCACCGGCGGCGGAGCCTGAAACCGTGTCCCCGGAGCGCGTCCGGGCGCGGACGCTCGCGCGGCTCGGCGCGGCGCGGCGGAAGCGGCGGCTGCGCACGGCGGTGCTCGCCGCGGCGCTTGCGGCGCTGCTCGCGGTCGGAGCTGCGGCGTCGAAGCAGATCGGCTTCGACGAGCTGCCCGCGCTGCTGCGCCGCTGCTTCGGGATCGAGGGCACGGCGGAGACCGGGCTGCGCTACGACCGCGTCACGGAAGCGCCCGACGCGCGGACGGCGGATGTCGGCGGGCGCGCCGCGGGCGAGCTTTACATCATGCGCGGCACGGCGCTGCGGAGCGAAAACCTTTATGTTCTTGACCTTTACGTCTCCACCGTCACGAGCGAGCAGCTCACGGACCTTGTCTGGCGCGTGCGCGAGCGCGGCGGGGAAATGTGGACGGCGGCGGAGGTGATCGAGGACCGCGGCGGCTGGGCGGCGCTGCGCGCGGCGCTCCCGGCGTCGATCTTCGACGGCGGCGCGGAGCCGGAGCTGGAGCTCTGCTGCGGCGCGGAGTCGGCAGACGGCAGCGCATTTGAGATCCAGCGCGTCGGCGTGTTCCGCCCGCTGCCCATCGCGTATCAGGCGGCGGCTGAGATCAGCTGTGATCTGCCGCTGACGGAGACCGCGGCGCTCACCGGCATTGAGCTCAGCAGCAGCCACCTTGTCCTGCGCATCGACGCGCCGTTGCTGGTCGCGGGCTTCGGCGAGCTGGTCGCCAACCGCTCCCCGGCGCTGCTGGAGGAGGTGAACGCGCTCGATGCCGTGCTCTTCCGCGCCGTCCTGCGCTTCGCCGACGGCGGCGAGACCCGCTTTTTCCCCAGCGGCGGCACCTTCTGCGACGGCGAATCTTATTACCTCGCCATGAAAGTCGCCGAAAGCGACCGGGGCAGGACCCCCGCCGCCTTCGAGCTGGACGGCGCGGTGCTGCCGTTTGCGTAAGCGGCAAAAGGCGCACTTTCTGCAATAAAACGCTTGACCTTTCCGAAAATCTATGCTAAACTCCCCAGTGTTGAGCTCGGAGGGCGGGCAGTTCAGAGAAACGGCAGCCGGACAAGAGGCAGACTGAGACGTCTGTTTCTTGCCCGGCTTTTTATTTTGCAATGTGGGAGGAAACGAAAATGGATCTTCTGAACGCAAAGATCAGACCGACTTATTTCAAATATCTCGCGGCGGCATTCGGCAGCGCGATGATCGCGTCAATCTATTCCATCGTGGACACGGCGATGGCGGGACAGTACCACGGCCCGGAGGGGACGGCGGCACTCGCCGTCGTCGCGCCGGTCTGGAACATCATCTACAGCCTCGGACTTCTGATGGGCATCGGCGGCAGCGTCATCTTCAGCATGAAGCGCGGCAGCGGCCACGCCGGGGACGAGAACCAGTATTTCACGGCGTCGCTGATCGGCGCGGCGGCGCTGGCGCTGCTGTCGTGGGTGGGCATCTGGTGCTTTGAGCGCCCGGTGCTGCTCTTTTTCGGCGCGGACGAGGCGCTGCTCGCGCTCGCGCGGGAGTATGTGCGCCCGATCAAATATGTTTTTCCGCTCTTCCTCTTCAACCAGATGCTCGCGGCGTTCCTCCGCAACGATGGGGACCCCGCGCTCGCCACCTTCGGCGTGCTCGCCGGCGGCATCTTCAACGTTTTCGGCGACTATTTCTTCGTGTTTCCCTGCGATATGGGCATTTACGGCGCGGGGCTCGCGACCGCGATCGGCTCCGGCATTTCTTTCGTCGTGATGCTGAGCCATTTTGTCCGCCGCAGAAACACGCTCCGGCTCGCAAAGCCGGAAAAGCTGCTCCGCAAGCTCCGCGAGATCACGGTCACGGGCTTCTCCACCTTCTTCATCGACGTCGCGATGGGCATCCTGACGGTGCTGTTCAATCGCCAGATCATGCGCTATCTCGGCGCGAACGCGCTCGCGATCTACGGACCGATCATTCAGGTCAGCACCTTTGTCCAGTGCTGCGCTTACAGCGTCGGACAGGCGGCGCAGCCGATCGTCTCGACGAATTTCGGCGCGGGGAAGGGCAGCCGCATCCGCGAAACGCTGCGGCTGGCGCTGGGGACAACGGCGGTTTTCGGCGTTTTCTGGACAGCGCTCAGCATGGCGATCCCGAACGGCTATATCCGCCTTTTCATGGCACCCACGCCGGAGATCCTCGCCATGGCGCCCGCCATCATCCGGACTTATGCGCTCTCGTTCCTGCTGCTGCCGTTCAACATCTTCTCGACCTATTATTTCCAAGCAATCATGAAGCCCGCGGCGGCGTTCGTCGTGTCCGTGGCGCGCGGACTCGTCGTCAGCGGCGCGCTGATCCTGACGCTCCCGGCGCTGGCGGGCGCGGACAGCCTCTGGCTCGCCATGCCGGTCACGGAGCTGCTCGTTATGCTCTACGCCGCAGCGGTTATGCGGCGCTATACCCGCGCCCTGCCTGCCGGGGCATAAGCGAAATTTATCCGCGCATAGGCAAAATTTATTATTTCAAGTGTGGACCTTCATGCGGAAATGTGGTAAAGTCTCTTACAGAAACCGCCCGCGGCTCTGAGGCGGCGGGTGGGAAAAGGACGGAGGAGACTTTATGGCACAGCAGATCATTTTCAAGCCGGAGCTGCACAGCTTCGCGACCGCGCGGGAGTTCGCGGAGGCGTTCGCGCTGGGGGAGGGGGACCTCATCCTCACGAACGAGTTTATCTATGAGCCGTTTTTCGCGCCGCTCGGTCTGCGGGCGGAGGTGCTGTTTCAGGAAAAATACGGCGCGGGCGAGCCGACGGACGTCATGACGGACGCAATTTTAGAAGAGATCGAGCGCCGCGGCTGCCGGCGCATCGTCGCCATCGGGGGCGGCACCGTCTTGGACATCGCGAAGGTCGTCGCCGTCTCGAACGGGCAGGGCGTGGACGCGCTCTATGACGCGATGCCCGCGCTCGAAAAGCGCCGCGCGCTCGTCATCGTGCCGACCACCTGCGGCACGGGCAGCGAGGTGACGAACATCGCCGTCCTCGCGCGCACGAAGCTCGGCACGAAGCTCGGCATGGTCTCCCCGGCGATGTTCGCCGACCAAGCGGTGCTCATCCCGGAACTGCTGACGACGCTGCCGTTCCGCTTTTTCGCGACGAGCAGCATCGACGCGCTCGTCCACGCGGTGGAGTCCGCGCTCTCGCCGAACGCCACGGACTTCACGCGGCTGCTGAGCGAGCGCGCGATCGAGCTTATCCTGCGCGGCTACCGCGTCATCGCCGCGGAGGGCGAGGCGGCGCGGATGCCGCTGCTCGCTGACTTCCTGCTCGCGGCGAACTTCGCCGGGCTCGCCTTCGGCACCGCGGGCTGCGGCGCGGTCCACGCGCTCTCTTACCCGCTGAGCGGCAAGTATCACGTTGCCCACGGCGAGAGCAACTATGCGATGTTCACCGGCGTGCTCCGCACTTACGCTGCCTTGGCACCGGACTCCGAGACGCTAGCGCGCGTGAACGCCCAGCTCGCCGCGCTGCTGGACTGCCCCGCTGGGGAGGTCAACGCCGCGCTGGACGCCCTGCTCGGCGCGATCATGCCGAAAAAGCCCCTGCACGGCTACGGCGTCACGGAAGCCGACTGCGCCGATTTCGCCCGCAGCGTCATCACCGAGCAGCAGCGCCTCATGCGAAACGCCCTCGCGGCGCTGGACGAAGCGGCGGTGGAGAAGATCTACCGCGCGCTGCTGTGAGGTTTGGCGGAAAGGAGGAGTTTCTGGTTTGTAAAAAAGACCGGATACACGCTGCAAAATAAAAAACAAAGCCGCGGGGAGTCACAATTTAAAGGCCTCCCTGTGCAAGGGAGGCTGTCAGCCGAAGGCTGACTGG
>CAVJGI010000048.1:0-15343 GCA_963649145.1 Ruminococcus bicirculans (ex Wegman et al. 2014)
GGGATAACTCCATTTTCCAGCCCATATTCGCTTGTTTTTCGCTAAGTTGCAAGAGAACCCCCGCCTTCGCTGCATGAAAGCGGGGGTTCTTTGACGGGCTGAGGGAGCCGGGACGAAAGTCCCGGCTCCCATTTGTGTTTTTTTATTTTTTACGCTTTATGATCGCAGCCAAGCACGTCGATGAGCTTGTGCGTGACCATATCCTTAATCGCCTGACGCGCGGGCTTGAGGTACTGGCGCGGGTCGAAGTGGTCGGGATGCTCGTTCAGATACTTGCGGATGGAGGCGGTCATGGCAAGGCGCAGATCGGAGTCGATGTTGATCTTGCAGACAGCCATGGACGCCGCCTTGCGGAGCTGGTCCTCCGGAACGCCGATGGCGCCGGGCATGTTGCCGCCGTTTTCGTTGATGATCTTCACAAACTCCTGCGGAACGCTGGAGGAGCCGTGGAGCACGATCGGGAAGCCGGGCAGACGCTTTTCGACTTCCTCAAGAATGTCGAAGCGGAGCTGGGGCTTCGTGCCGGGCTTGAACTTATAAGCGCCGTGGCTCGTGCCGATGGCGATGGCGAGAGAGTCGCAGCCGGTGCGCTCGACGAACTCCTGCACGTCCTCCGGGCGGGTATAGGAGGAATCCTCCGCCTTGACGTTGACCTCGTCCTCGATGCCGGCGAGGGTGCCGAGCTCGGCTTCGACGACGACGCCGTGGTCGTGGGCGTATTCGACGACCTGACGGGTGATCGCAATGTTCTCCTCAAAGGGCTTGCCGCTCGCGTCGATCATAACGGAGGAGAAGCCGCCGTCGATGCAGCTCTTGCAGAGCTCAAAGCTGTCGCCATGGTCGAGATGCACGCAGATGGGCAGCTCAAAGCCCGCACTCTGCTCCGCGTCGATCACCGCCGCCTCGATGAGCTTCATGAGGTAAACATGCTTGGCGTAGCTGCGCGCGCCCTTGCTCACCTGAAGAATGAGCGGAGCGTGCTGCTCCATCGCCGCCTCGGTGATGCCTTGGATGATCTCCATGTTGTTCACGTTGAACGCGCCGATGGCGTAGCCGCCGTGGTACGCCTTCTCAAACATTTCCTTGGAAGTTACGATTGCCATTGACAAACCATCTCCTGTTGTTATAAAATTAGTTCAAACGTTCGGACGTTTGCTACAAGTTTGATCCTATTGTAGCACGGTCCGGTCAAAAAGAAAAGAACTATTTTTCTTTGCACTTGAAAATTTTACCGCAATTGCTTATGATGTTCAAGAGTAAAAGTTTAATAAATTATGGAGGACGATCAAAAATGGGTGAAACAAAGGTTTTGAAGGGCGCATGCATCATCGGACAGTCCGGCGGACCGACCGCGGTCATCAACGCGAGCGCTTACGGCGCGATCCGCGCCGCGCTGGACGCGGACGCAGTCACGAAGGTCTACGGCGCGAACCACGGTATCAAGGGTGTGCTGGACGACCGGCTTTACGTGATGGACGAGGAGACCCCCGCGGAGCTCGCGCTGCTGCGCAACACCCCGTCGAGTGAGCTCGGCTCCTGCCGCTACAAGATGAAGGACCCGGATGTGGACGACACGGATTATAAGCGTCTGCTGGAGATCTTCCGCAAGTATGACGTCCGCTATTTCTTCTATAACGGCGGCAACGACTCCATGGACACCTGCAACAAGATCTCCAAATACTGCCAGCGCGTCGGCTATGACTGCCGCGTCATGGGCATTCCCAAGACCATCGACAACGACCTTTACGGCACGGACCACTGCCCCGGCTACGCGAGCGCCGCGAAGTATATCGCAACGAGCTGCATGGAGGTCTACAAGGACGCCACGGTCTATGATAACGAGCAGATCACCGTCATCGAGATCATGGGGCGCGACGCCGGCTGGCTGACCGCCGCCTCCGCCCTCGCGACGCATTTCGGCGCGGGTCCGGACCTCATCTATCTGCCGGAGGTCGACTTTGATCAGGAGCGGTTTTTCGCGGACGTGGAGCGCATCCTGAAGGCGAAGCACAAGGTGCTCATCGCCGTCAGCGAGGGCATCCACTATGCCGACGGTCATCTTGTCTCCGAGGCGACGACGAGTGCGACGGACGGCTTCGGGCATGCCCAGCTCGGCGGTCTCGCGGCGCGCCTTGCCGAGACGCTGAAGGAGCGCACGGGCGTCAAGGTCCGCGGCATCGAGCTGAGCCTGCTCCAGCGCTGCGCGGCGCACCTCGCCTCCGCGACCGACCTCTATGAGGCGGAGCTCGCCGGGCGCACCGCCGTGGAACAGGCTGTCGCCGGAAAGACGGACTACATGGTCGCCTTCCGCTGCGACCGCAGCGGCGGCGAATACCGCTGCGAAACGGAGCTGCTGCCGCTCGACAAGGTTGCGAACTTCGTCAAGAAGGTCCCGCTCGAATGGATCAACGAGGCGCATAACGGCGTCACGCAGGAGCTCGTGGACTACGTTCTCCCCCTCATCCAAGGCGAGCCGGAGCGCCCCACGGAGCACTCCCTCCCCCGCTACGCAAAGCTGAAAAAGGTGCTTGCGAAGTAACAAATGATAAAGGACCTGCACGGCAACGTGCAGGTCCTTCTTTCTTTGTTTCTTATCCCCTGCTCCGCAGGGCGGCGCGGAGGATCCTTGCGGCGCATTGGCGGAGTTCTTCGAGGCTGACGCTGCCGTCGGCGAGGGCGGCGCGAAGGTCTTCGAGGTCGCCGGGGGTTCCGGGCATGATGAGGTCGTTTCCGGCGCGGATGCAGCCGGAGGCGGAGCAGTCCGGGCTCTGGACCGTAGTGTACCAGTCGGTCATGATGAGCCCGTCGAAGCCCCATTCCCCGCGCGCAAGGCGGGTGCAGAGGTCGCGGCTGTTGGCGGCGTGGGTGCCGTTTAGCTTGTTGTAGCTCGTCATGATCGCCGCGGGGCGGCTCTCGCGCACGGCGATCTCGAAGCCGCGGAGATAGAGCTCGCGCAGGGCGCGCTCGGAAACGGCGCTGTCCGTGTGCATGCGTTGTGTCTCCCAGTTGTTCGCGGCGAAATGCTTGATCGTCGCGCCGCAGCCGGGGACGGACTGGACGCTGCGGACCATGGCGGCGGCGATGGAGCCGCTTAAAAGCGGGTCCTCGGAGTAATACTCAAAATTGCGCCCGCAGAGCACGTCGCGATGGAGATTCATACCCGGTGCGAGCCAGAGCGCCACGCCGAAGCGACGCATTTCCTCGCCGACGGAGGCGCCGATCTCCTCGATGAGCGCGCGGTCGAAGGTCTGCGCCAGTGAGGTGCCGACCGGGAATGCGGTGCAGAACTGCCAGCGGCGCACCGCGCCCTCCGGAACGGGCGTTTTGAGCCGCAGGAGCGTTTCGCCGAGGTCGCGCGGGACGATCCTGCCGTCAAGAATATCGAGGTCCTGCGCGAGACGCAGCCCGGCGGGACCGTCGGCGAGCACCATCTCCGGCGCGCTGCCGGTGCCGGTCGTGACCGCGGCGGCACCCGGCGGGTAAACGCCGGTGCTCTCCGGGCTCCCCTGCCCCTTCGTCGGGTCGCCGACGACGAGGCGGAGCAACTCCTCCGCACCGAGTCCGGCGGCGAGGCGCTGCGCCTCCTCCGCTGCGGCGTCCGCACCGCGCTCCGGCTCCGGCAGCGCGGGGATGGTGAGCGTCAGGACCGGGAGCGCCGCCGCGGGCGGCAGCGGGCGCGGCGTGACGGCAGGCAGCGGGATCGGCTCCGCCGGGGCGAGCAGACGCTGCGTTTTGCGGACGGTTGCGGTCTCATCCAGCAGCGCGAGGCAGACTGCACGGGCGTCGTCGAGGTTCTCACCGAGCCAGAAGCGGTACTCCCCCGCTTCGAGCACGAAGCGGCTTTCCGCCTCGTCAAAGCTCGCGAGCGCCTCCAGCGGCACTTCGAGGCGGAGCACCTCCCGCTCGCCGGGGGCGAGGGTGCTCGTCTTGCCGAAGGCGGCGAGGCGGCGGAGCTCCTTCGGGAGCGCGCCCTGCGGACAGGAGGCGTAAAGCTGGACGACCTCCCTGCCCGGACGCTCGCCCGCGTTCGTGACGCGGACGGCGAAGCGGAGCGACGAGCCGGTCTGCTCCGCGCCGAGCAGCTCCAGCGCAAAGCGCGTGTAGCTGAGACCGAAGCCGAAGCAGTAGCGCACGCGCTCCCCCGCCGTGTCGAACCAGCGGTAACCGACGTAAATGCCCTCGCGGTATTCGCGCCGGAGCCCCTCCGCCGCGCCGAAGCGGGCGCAGGGATAGTCGGCGTAACGCAGTGCCCACGTGTCCGTCAGGCGTCCGCAGGGGCTCACCGCGCCGGAGAGCACGTCCGCAAGCGCGCCGCCGCCCTCCTGCCCCGCCTGTCCGAGCAGTACGATCGCGGAAACCGGCAGCGCGTTGAGCGGCGAAAGGTCCAGCGGCGCGCCGGTGTTCAGAATGACGGCGACGCGCGGATAGTGTGCCGTGAGCGCCGCGAGCGCGGCGGTCTCGGTCTCGGAAAGGCGGTAGTCCCCCGGCTCGTCGCGCCGGTCATAGCCCTCGCCGGAGACGCGGGAGATCACATAAATCGCGGCGTCCGCGGTGCAGGGCTCGCTCTCCGGTTCCTCCGGGCGGAGGAAGGGATTTTGGGTGTAGACCCGCTCGAAAAACTCCATCCCGTCGGCGCAGGCGGCTTTTTTCTCCAGCATGTCCGTCTGCCAAGCGGCGAACGCCGCGTCATAGCGGCGCTCGGTCTCGTCGAGATGCGCCTCGTTCGCGATGACGAAGCCCGCGGCGCGAAGTCCGTCGCGGATGCTGAGGCTCGCGCGGTTGTTGACCTCGCCGGAGCCGGTCCCGCCCTGCACGGCGCGGACCGCGCCGACACCGTAGAGCGCGAGATGCGCGCCCGGCGCGAGGGGCAGCAGCCCGTCGTTTTTCAGCAGAACGATGCTCTCCGCCGCGGCGCGGCGCGAGAGCGCGGCGTGGGCGGTCTCATAAGGCTGCACGCCGTCGTCCGGCGCGCCGGGAAGCCAAGTGGTGTCGGGCATATTGGGTCCTCCTTCGGTTTGAAAAACGCACGGAAAAGGGCTTTCCGTGCGTCTTCTTTGTTTGTTATCGGATCTCATATTGCTCGCCTTCCGGGAGCACAGTCTCGTTTGGCTCCTCGCGGTAGCGCAGGGAGCGGATGTAGCGGCCCTCGGCGTAAATCGCCGCGGCAGCGGCGAGCAGCTCCGCCGCCGTCAGGAGTTCGGGCAGCGCGGGCGTTCCGGCGTTGCCGATGAGGTAGACCAGCTTCATTACGGCGGTCAGCGCTAAGGCAATCGCCGCGATCAGCGCCGCAATGCGCAGCCGGGTCGCTCCGGCGTCGCGGTCATAATAGGTCATGCGCCGGGGCGCGAAGAACCACAGCAGCGTCGCGCCCGCGCAGTAGACGAGCAGAACGGCGGAGGGCAGACCGGGCACGGCAACATACCAGCAGGCATTTCCGCCCGCGGCGGCGTTCGTCAGCGCCATCACATAGAGCACGGCGGCGAGCGCCACGAGCAGCACGCAGAGAGCCCTGCCGCACCAATAGGCGCGGTCGGAGCAGTCCTGCACCTGCCACGGCGCGGTGTAAAAGCGCTTCAGGCGGTAGCCGCCGTTCGGCTTTTCCGTCCGCACCTCCGTATAGCCGCGGAAATAGCGGTGGTAGTGGTCGCTGTGGCGAAAGCCGGTCTCCGGGCTCTCGTCCCGGAACGGGCGCTTGCCCTTGACGCCGTAAATGTCGCTGCCGTTCTTTTTCTTTCCGAACATGCTGTCCTCCCAAAAGGAAATAATTGCGGGCTTTTAAGTGCCCTCGACGATCTCGTAGCGCGTCGCGTCGCGCAGGTAGCGCTTATCGAACATCAGCCCGACGTCTTTATACTTGACGAAGCCCTGCGCCGCGGGGTCGTGCTTGGAGAAATCGGGACCCTTGTCGCCCGCGTCGCGCGGGGAGCGCTCCTTCGGCGGGCGGGGCGGCTCGCCGTCGGTCTCGCCGTCGAGCGCGCGGATGGCGGCGGCGAGGGCGTGGTTCACCATGTCGCCGGGCAGAAGCTCCTCGGTGTGACCGCCGCAGCAGTGGTCAAATTCGTCGCGCCGCGCCATCAGCTTCGCCATGCTCATCGCATAGAGCAGCATGCTCGGCTGGGGGTCGACGCATTTATACTTCAGCGGCACGCCGGGCATCAGGTTGTCGCCCGTGAACATGAGCCGCCCGCCGTGGTCGAGCCACGCGATGCAGTCCGGCGAGTGGCCGTCCATGCGGACGGCTTCGATAACGCGGTCTCCGAGGTCGATCGTAAAGCCGTCCGTCACGGGGACGATCTCGTAATCGAGCGGGTATTTTTCGATATCCTGTCCGCCGTTCGGCGTTTTGGCAATCTTCGCCGCGAGACGGCCCATAAAGGCGACGCGGAAATAGCCGTTGCCGCCGGTGTGGTCAAAATGGCCGTGGGTGTTGAGCGCAACGCGCACGGGCTTTCCGCAGAGGCTCTCGGCGTAAGCGCGCAGGTCCTCCGGCGCGTCGCCGGTGTCGATCATCGCGCCCTCGCGCTCTCCGGCGACGAGATAGGCGGTCGCGCCGTGGTTGAAGATCGCCCACGTGTCCTTCTGGAGCAGCTTGGATGTGAAAGGCATATAGCAAAGTTCCTCCGTTTCTTGTCAGTTGATCTCCGCCACGCGGCAGCAGGAGACAAAGTGGCGCGGCTCGACCTCCACGAGCTCCTGCGGCGCGAAGCAGCGCTCGCAGGCGTAGGGGCAGCGCGGCGCAAAGCGGCAGCCGGGCTTGGGGTTGATGGCGGAGGTGATCTCCCCCTTGAGCTGGACGCGGTGCATCGGGTGGTCCAGATCCGTGGAGGGGATGGCGCTCAGCAGCGCCTTCGTATAGGGGTGCAGCGGGCGGCGGAACAGCTCCCGCGAGGGGCTGGTCTCCACGAGCTGACCGAGGTACATAACACAGATATCATCGCTGATATGGCGCACGACGGAGAGGTCATGCGTCACGAACATATACGTGAGCCCGAATTTTTCCTGCAAGTCCATCAGCAGGTTCAGCACCTGCGCCTGAATGGAGACGTCCAATGCGCTCACCGGCTCGTCGCACATGATGAACTCCGGGCTCAGCGCGAGCGCGCGGGCGATGCCGACGCGCTGGCGGCGGCCGCCGTCCATCTCGTGGGGATAGGCAAGGCGGAGCCGCTCCTCGATGCCGACGAGCTCCATCAGGTGCTCGGTGCGCTCGTCGATCTCCCGGCGGGAGAAGCGGTGCGCCTCCTGAAGCGGCTCGCGGATGGTGTCCTGCACGCACATGCGGGGGTTCAGGCTCGAATAGGGGTCCTGAAACACGATGCTCATCTTCTCGCGAAGGCGGCGGAGCTCCTTGCCGCGGGCATAGGTGATGTCCTCGCCGTTTAGGAGCACGCGGCCGTCCGTCGCGTCCAGAAGGCGGATGATCGTGCGCCCAAGGGTGCTCTTTCCGCAGCCGGATTCGCCGACGACGCCCATCGTGCGGCCTTTCTCGATCTTCAGTGTAACATCATCGACGGCATGATTCAAGCCCGCAGCGACATTAAAATATTTTTTTAAGTGTTCAACTTCCAAAAGCGCCATCTTATTCCCCCTCCTTTCCGCAGCGGCAGCAGCGGACAAAGTGGCCCGGTTCGAGCTCGACGAGCTCCGGGGCGTCCGTCTCGCAGCGCGCGCAGGTGCGCGGGCAGCGCGGGTGGAACGCGCAGCCGTCCGGCAGCGCGGTCGGGTCGGGCGGCAGACCGTGGATCGGGTGGAGCCTGCGGGATTCGTCGTCCAGCTTCGGCAGCGAGCCGAACAGTCCGAGCGTGTAAGGGTGCATCGGACGGCGGAAGAGGTCGTCCCGCGTGCCGTATTCAACGATCTTGCCTGCATAGATGACCGCGACGCGGTCGCAGGTCTCCGCCACGACGCCGAGGTCGTGGGTAATGAGGATCATGCTGGTATTGAGCCGGCGCTTTAAGTCGTTGATCATCTCCAGCACCTGCGCCTGAATGGTGACGTCGAGCGCGGTGGTCGGCTCATCCGCAAGCAGCAGCTCCGGGGAGCACGCGAGCGCCATCGCGATGACGACGCGCTGCTTCATGCCGCCGGAAAACTGGTGGGGATACTCCATATAGCGCAGCGCCGGAATGCCGACGAGCTCCAGCATCTCGATCGTGCGGGCTCTCGCCTGCTCCGGCGTGACGTCGTTATGGAGCAGCACGACCTCGCTGATCTGGTTGCCGACCGTCATCGTCGGGTTCAGGGCGGTCATCGGGTCCTGAAAGATCATCGCGGCCTTGGCGCCGCGGATCTTCAGCATCTGCTTTTCCGGAAGCGTCAGCAGGTCCTCGCCGTCGAGCACGATGCTGCCGGCGCGGATCTTGGCGGGCGGGTCCGGCAGGATGCGCAGGATCGCCTTTGCGATCGTGGTCTTGCCCGCGCCCGTCTCGCCGACGAGACCGAGCGTTTCGCCGCGGCCGAGCGAGAGGCTGACGCCGTTCACGGCGTGGACGATCTGACCGCCGGAGGTATATTCGACCACGAGGTCGCGGATCTCAAGAAAATTCTCTGTCATAGCTTTTCTTTGCCCTCCCCTCTCGTCAGTCCTTCAGGCGCGGGTCCATCGCGTCGCGAAGACCGTCGCCGAACATGTTGATGGCGAGGACGGTGATGAGAATGGCGAGTCCCGGCCAGATGATCATGTGGGGATAAGTCAGGATATAATCCTTCGCCGCGGAGCACATGGAGCCCCACTCCGGCGAGGACTGCGGAATGCCGAGACCAATGTAGGAAAGGCTCGCCGCCTGCATGATCGTGCCGCCGATCTGACCCGTCGTGCCGACGATGGTCGGGGCGATGATGTTCGGCATCATGTGCTTATAGAGGATCTTGGCGCGCGAGCAGTTCATGGCTTTGGCAGCCTCAAGATACTCCATTTCGCGCTCTTTGAGCGCCATGGCGCGCGTGGAGCGGATGGAGCCGGGGATGCCGCCGATGGTCATGGCGAGGATGGTGTTGAAAAAGCCGTTGCCGAGCGCGGTGGAGAGCAGGATGCAGAGCAGCATGCCGGGGATCGCCATCCAGATATCGCAGATACGCATCACGATATTGTCCGTCGCGCCGCCGGCGTAGCCGACGAGACAGCCGAAGATGACGCCGAAGATCGCCGTCACGATTGAGCAGATAAGGCCGAGGGAAATGGACAGGCGTCCGCCGTAGAGGATGCGGCTGAAAATGTCGCGTCCGAGCTGGTCGCAGCCGAGGATATGGACGCTGTTCGGCGTGGCGTTTAAGGCGGAATAGTCCATATAGGTCGGCTCAAAGGGTGCGATGAGCGGCGCGCAGATGCAGGCGATGACCATGATGAGCAAAATCGCAAGACCGATCATCGGCACGGGAGAGCGCAGAAGGCGGAGGCAGACCTGCCGGAAGAGGGATTCCTTCTTGCGCCGGACCGCCGGAGCGGCGGCAGGAGCGGTTGCGGTCGTCATGCTTTCTTTGCGCCTCCCTTCTTGCTGGCATAGCTGATATACTGCGCCTTGATGCGCGGGTCGAGAAATGCGTAAACGAGGTCGGTGACGAGCGTCACAAGCGCGGCGATGACCGCGAGGATGAGCACGCAGCTGCGCACGACCGGGTAATCGCGGCCGTTGATGCCCGTCAGCATATACTGGCCGATGCCGGGGAACGAGAACACGGACTCGATGACGACCGTTCCGCCGACGATCATGGAAAGCTGCATGCCGAGGCCGTTGATGACCGGGATGAGCGCGTTCGGCAGCATGTGCTTATAGATGACCTTCCGCTCCACGAGACCCTTGGCGCGGGCGGTGGTGACAAAGTCGGCGCGGATGGTCTCCAGCACGGCGGAGCGCGTCTGGCGCGCGTTCATCGCAATGCCGGAGAGGGAGTTTGCGAGGATCGGCATGATCCAGCACTTCCAGCCGTCGATGCCGAAGGGCGGCAGCCAGCCGAGCTGGACGGAGAAGAGCACGACCATCATCAGCGCGAGCCAGAACTGGGGCAGCGAGACAAAGACCATAGCGAACACGAGCAGCCCCTGATCCTGAAAGCTGTTGCGGTGGATGGCGGCGGAGACGCCCATCGGAATGCCGATGATCATATTGAGCACGAAGGAGATGAGACCGAGCGCCAGCGTGCGCGGCAGCCGGGTCGCAAATTCCTGAATGACGGGAACCTTGTAAACATAGCTCGTGCCGAAGTCGAGATGCAGGAACGTATCCGACATATAGCGGCCGAGCTGGGCGAGGAACGGGTCGTTGAGCCCCATTTTCTCGCGCAGGGAGTCGATATCCGCCTGACTTGCGCCGCTGCCGAGGATGATCTGCGCGGGGTCGCCCTTGACGAACCACATCACGGTAAAGATCAGCATCGCGACGCAGACCGTGATGAGCACGAGCCAGAGCAGACGCTTGACGATATACCTCCACATAGATAGAAAACCTCTCTTTAATGAAAAGCCGGTCTTTTTTAGATGAGCGGCGTCATCTGGTGATGACGCCGCCCGGTGTGTTTTTCAATGGAAATTTACTTTTTTGCCGATGCGTCAGGGAGCCGCGTAAGTGCAGGCGCCGGGGAGCATGGTGAGCTTATCGCCTTGGCAGAAGTAAGTCATATCCTCCGGCATGACGACATAGTTGTTGCCGGTGTAAAGACCCATGGTGTAGGCGTTGTCGACCGCCATCTGCCACCAGCGCTGGAGATTTTCGGAGGTGTGACCCTCCTCGGTGCAGCAGAGGTTCAGCAGATCGTCCCAATCCTTGTCGTAGACAAAGTTGGAGGTGTGGTCGCCGTCGCCGTTGTTGGCGAAGCTGAAGCCGTGCTGCCAGACGGTGACGTTGTAGTCGCCAGCCATCATGCCGACCATAAGATCCCAAGCCTTCGGGTCGGCGCTCGTGGCGTTGATGCTGGAGAAGTCGAGCGCGCTGACCTCAACGTTGATGCCGTATGCCTGAAGCTGGGCGGCGATGATGGTCGCGGGGTCGGACTTGCCGGAGATAATGAGACGCAGCGTCTCGCCGTTATAGCTGGACTTATCGAGATACTCCTTCACGAGATCGGCGTTGACGCCGGTCTTGGTGTTGTAGTTGTCCATCGCAGCCCAGTCGACGAAGTCGTAGTCGGAGTAGTAAGAGGAAACGTAAGCCGGGAGCTTGGTCTCGGTGCCGCCCATGGCGGTGATGAGACCGTCGACATCGACCGCGTTGTAGATCGCCATGCGGAGGTTATAGTCGGAGCAGACGCTCTCCGGGCTGTTGTTGCAGTTGAGGTAGTTGACGAACTTCATCTGGAAGGCGTAGACATTGAAGTCCTTCTCGAACTCGCCGCCGTCGGCGAAGTCGAGCGCGCTGGTGGAGTCGAGGTTCTCGACGAGGTCGACCTTGCCGGTCTTGAGCGCGATGACCTTCTGCGCGGATTCGGAGATGAACTCATAGACGATCTTGTTGACGTTCGCCTGAGACTCCTGACGGCGGAGTTCGTCCTTCTGCCAGTAGTCCTCGTTCTTCACGATGGTGAGCTGGGAGCCGGAATTGTAGCTCTCGAACTTGTAGGGACCGGTGCCGCACATCTCGTTTGCGAGACCGGAGGCGCTCGCCTTGTGGCTCTCCTCATTGACGATGAAGCAGCGGGCGAAGACGTTCATGAGCTGACCGAGGCCGTTCTGCTCTTTCGCGAAGGTGAAGACGACGGTGGTGTCGTCCTTGGCCTCGACGTTCTGGAGGTCGCCCCAGCCGGAGACTTCCTCGTTGTTCAGCTGGTACATATAGCTGTAAGCAACGTCGGACGCCTTGACGGGCTTGCCGTTGTGGTCGGTAATGTAGTCATAGATGTAAACGGTGTAAACGCCGGTGCCCTTTTCGTGGTCATAGCCGCCAAACTCGCCCTTGCTGGCGTCGGCGAGGAGGGCGTACATCTCGCCCTTGGAGTCGCACTCGAAGAGCATCTCATAGACCTCATAGTTGCCGGGGGTGGAGTTGCGGGTGCCCCACGGGGTCAGGGAGGTGACGACATCCGCCGCGACGTTGATCTGCTCGCGGACATAAGCGGTGTTGTCCGCCTTGTCTGCGTCGGTGATGTCCTTGGTGTTTTCCTGATTTTCCAGCTGATCCTTCACATCGGTGTTCTGCTGGCTCTGGGTCGGAGTCGGGTTCTCAGTTTTTCCGCCGCAGGCTGCCATGGCGAGCAGCATCAGAACGGCGAGCGCGAGAGCAAGAAACTTTTTCATACCTTTTTCTCCTTCATTTTTTCAGCCGCATCTCGCTGCGGCCTTGATAAATCCAGCATAGCATACCGGAGATTGGAAGTTGTGACACAATCTTACCGCAATTGTTACGTAAATATTAAAATTATTCACAATAAACAAAAACCGCGCGGCAAACCTCTTGAACATTTTGCACAATTGGTGTAGAATTGTCAAGCAAATATGAAGAAACCACGGAGGTGCAGCGGCAATGCCGAATCCGACCGTTCTGATCTGCGACGACAGCGAGACCGTCCATGAGAGCCTCAGCGTCTATCTTTCCGAGGCGGGCATCGACCATGTTTCCGTCTATGACGGCGAGGCGGCGCTCGCGTATCTGGAGCGCCGCAGCGTCGATCTTGTCATTCTGGATATCATGCTGCCGAAGCTCTTCGGCACGGAGGTCTGCAAGGCGATCCGCCGCCGGAGCGACGTTCCGATCATTATCCTGTCCGCAAAGGTGGATGAGTCCGACCGCATCGTCGGGCTGGAGCTCGGCGCGGACGACTATGTGACGAAGCCCTTCTCCCCGAAGGAGGTCGTCGCCCGCGTGCGCACCGTGCTGCGCCGGGTCCAGCCCCGGCGGGAGAGCGACGAGCTGCATATCGGGCGTCTCCTCATCCGCCCGAAGGCGTATGAGGTCTATATGGATAACGCCCCCGTCAAGCTAACGCCCCGCGAATGCGAGCTGCTGACCTTCCTCGTCAGCCGCGCCGGAGAGGTCGTCTCGCGCGAGGAGATCCTCGACGCCGTGTGGGGCATCGACTATTTCGGCGACGTCCGCGCGGTGGATACGCTGCTCGCCCGGCTGCGGATGAAGGTCAAGGAGCACTGCGCCGGTGTGCGCTTTTGCAGCATCTACGGCGTGGGCTACAAGCTGGAGGAGAAGCTGTGAAGCGCGCGGGAACGCGGCGGACCGTGGCGCTGCTGCTCGCGGCGTATATCCTTGGTATGACGCTCGGCAGCGCGATCATCTGGGCGATCCCATTTTTCAAGAACAAGCACCACATCCTCACCATCGCCGCCGACGCGAGCGAGTGCTGGCGCACCGGCAGCATTCCGGAGGGCGTGCAGCTTTACGGTATGGAGTATTTTCTCTTCGACGAGCAGGGGCGCACGGTCTTCTCCGCAAAGCAGTTCATGCTGGACGGCGAGCGCGCCATGGTCCGCGATTACCTCCCCGCCCTGCGCAAGAGCGGGACGCTGTTCCACCCAGCGATGTTCACCGTCGCGTCGAGTGACGGGACGCCGGACCACCGCGTTTTCTGCATCGTCGCGGGCGTCACGGTCACGATCGACAACGGGCGCGAATTCTGCTCCGTGCTTGTCCGCGACCTCACGGACCTTGACAGCTCCATCATCATCTTCTGCGTCATCTACACGATGATCTTCCTCGCGGCGGGGCTCTGCTCTTACGGCATTTACCGCAAGGAGCGCGCGCTGAACGCGATGCGGCGGGACCTTGTCGCGAACGTCAGCCACGAGCTCAAAACGCCCATCACCTGCATCAAGGCGCGCGCCGAGGTGCTCTACGACGGTCTCGTGCGCGACGAGACGGAGCGCCGGGACTACTGCCGCGCGATCTTAAAGGAGAGCAATCTGCTGGAGGACATGGTCATGGACATTCTGGAGCTCAGCCGGCTCCAGAGCGGCCGCGCCGCGATCACGAAGATTGTCACCCACGCAGACGGGGTCTTCCCCTCCGCCGTGGACCGCTACGCCATGCTCTGCGGCGACCTCGGCATCGAGCTGGACACGTCGGGGCTCGATTTAGAGTCCCTGCCCCCGCTCTATACCGACGAGGACCGCATCCGCGACCTGCTCGGCATTCTGCTTGATAACGCCGTAAAATTCGTCGGCAGGGGCGGAAAGATCTGGCTCACCTGCGTCCGCCGCGGCAATCGCGCCGTCTTCTGCGTGCGCGACAACGGACCCGGCATCGCGAAGGCGGACCAGAGCCGCATTTTCGACCGCTTTTACAAGGCGGACGTCAGCCACAACAGCCGCGGCAGCGGTCTCGGACTCGCCATCGCGGACGAGATCGTCCGCAATCTCGGCGAAAAGCTCTGGGTCGAGAGCGAGACCGGCAGCGGCGCGGCGTTTTATTTCACCGTTACCCTTGCTTAAATTTTTCCGAGAAAGGAACCTGATTGATTATGAGCGAAAATCCCCATGCCCTCTCGCCGGAATTTCTGGCGCTCCCCTGCCGCCGCTTTTTTGACCTGCCCTACGCGGACCAGTCCCCCTCGCAGGTGCTGGACCTCTGGCTCCCGGCGGAGGACGGCGAGAAGCCCTTCCCGCTGATCATCCACATCCACGGCGGTGCGTTTTTGCTCGGCGAAAAGCGCGAAAAGCCGGTCGAGCCGGTCCTGCGCTGCCTCGCCCTCGGCTTCGCGGTCGCGGACGTGGAATACCGCCGCGGGCATGAAGCGCGCTTCCCCGCCAACGTCCTCGACGCGAAGGCTGCCGTGCGCTATCTGCGCGCGAACGCGGAGAAATATCATCTCGATCCGCAGCGCTTTGCCGCGTGGGGCTCCTCCGCCGGCGGCTGGATCGTCAGCATGCTGGGCGTCACCGCCGGGAATCCCGGCTTTGAGGACCTTACGATGGGTGCGCCGGACGAGTCCGCCGCGGTGCAGGCGGTCGTGGACTGGTGCGGTCCCTGCGGGAACTTCCTGCTGATGGCGCCGGACGGCGCGATCCCGGAGTTTCCGAACGACCCGATCCCCGAAGGTGTGTTTCTCGGCGCGGAGCTCCAGACCGTGCCGGAGCTCTGCCGCATGGCGGCGCCCTGCACCTACGCGAGTGCCGAAAGCGCGCCGACGCTGCTCATCCACGGCGCGGACGACCGCACCGTTCCGCCGAACCAGTCCCGCCGCTTCTACGAGGCGCTCATCGCCGCCGGCGCGGAGGCGGAGCTCCACATTTTCGGCGGTCTGGGCCACCACTCCGGCGTCTGGAACACCCACGAGGAGCTGAATCGCGTAACGATCGAGTTTTTGAAAAAAACAATTGGATAACAAAAGCGGGAGCTCCGGCTCCCGCTTCAGCTTGTCAAAGAACTTCCAAACCGCCCCGGTTTCTGGTATAATGGAAGAAACG
>CAVJGI010000049.1:0-15184 GCA_963649145.1 Ruminococcus bicirculans (ex Wegman et al. 2014)
GAAGGCGTATTGTCCCGCTTTTTTCGGGGGGTTGCACTTCAGATGATAGCATGCCCCCTCCCGCTCTGGAAGGGGCTCGACAAGGTCATCAACGGTTATCTCGATAATTTTACGCTCGCCGACCTCATGCACAACGACCCCGCGGGGTATGATTATATTATATAGTAAAACCGGGAGACCGCCTTCGGCGGTCTCAGCTTGTCAAAAAAGGGCATCAACGCGGTGGGAAACGCGGCTCTTGAATGAAATCCGCCCTTTGGGGCGGATGAAATCTGCTTTGCAGATGAAATCCGGGCTTTGCCCGGATGAAATCCCCGCTGTGCGGGGAAGTTTTTTGACAGCCTCAGACCGCCTTCGGCGGTCTCTCATTTTTAAAGGCAATCCGGTGCGCACGCCCCTTGGCTCTCCCTCTGGGAGAGCTGTCAGCGAAGCTGACTGAGAGGGCTGCAAGCTGCCGTCTATCGCCAAGCTTCCAATGATATTTCACGGGGGTGTGACCCTACGTGCCAACCATCCGACCGCGGCGGTTGGCGGAAGCAAAACCCTCTCATTTAGCGCTTCGCGCTGCCAGCTCTCCCAGAGGGAGAGCCAAGGACACACGCCGTTTTATCCAAAAAATATTCACTTTCTTCGGAAAAATCATAAATATCATAATTACATTATATGGTTTTCCCCTCCCGTCTGCTATAATCGACTCCACGGACAGATCATGTCTTAGGAGGAAACAAATGAAAAAACGGATCTTGTGTATGCTGCTGGCGCTCGTGCTGGCGGTGTCGCTGCTGCCGGTGGGGGCGCTGGCGGCGGACGGCGGGGAAGGAGAGAGCCCCGCTTCGGCGACTGTCGACCCCGCGATACTCGGCACGCTGAAGCTCAGCGGCTGCCACGACGCGCAGGTGAAGTATCTGAAGCTCTTCGCCTGCGGCAGCGACGGCGAAAAGACCGGCGAAGACCGCCTCGCGGGGCAGACGCCGGCGGACGGCGCTTACGCGCCGCTGAGCCTCCCCGCCGGGGACTGGTGAGTCGAGGGCTACGACGCAAACGACGATTGCAACGGCGCGCTGCTCCTGACGGTCGAGGCGGGCAAGAGCGCAGAATATAAGCTCCAGCGCATCTACCAGATCACGACGAACTCTGGCTGGGTCCTCGACGAGGACTACACGATGTCCGTCACGGTCCGCAGCGCCGCCGGAGACGCGCGGTCTATCCGGACCGGCACGGCGGTGAACTGGGGCACGGCTTCGCCGAGCTGCCTCTTCGTCGCGGGCGACACCGTGACCGTGCGCGTCACGCCGGACGCGGAAAAGCGCCCGACTTTCGGCGAGGCGGAGGTCAGCAAGACTCCGACGTCGAACGACTCCATTTCCGCGAGCTGCAAGGAATTCGCGGAGGTGACGTTCACCGCGCCGGCGGGCGCGGAGATCGCCGTCGGCACGCTGGCAAGCTACTATATCTACACGGTGCGGGAGCCCTATTCCGCGCCCGTGACGGAAAGCGGCACGGTGCGCGTGACCTACCGGCTCGATAAGGGCACGACTTATTTCTACCGCGTCCGCCATCCGGAGGGCGTGACCTACTGGAACTTCAAGAGCTGGAGCGACGCGGGGACCGAGAGCGTCAGCGCCGCGGACCTCCATATCGGCGACGGCACTTATACGAAGTCCACCGTTGTGGACAATTTCAGCCTGAACGTCTGTGACGTCGGCAATATCTATCTGAACATCAACGCGCAGGGCTGGAAGACGATGAAGGTCGGCGAGACCTTCGAGCTGAACGTTTTCCGCAACTGGCAGGCGATCGAGAGCTTCATGAACAGCAAGATCGCCATCCCGGACGCGCACTATACGGTGCTGAGCCCGGAGGGCGGCGAGAGCGACGTTGTCAGCATCACGCCGAACGCCTTCAACTCCTGCGTGGCGGACATGAAGGCAAACCGCGCGGGCACGGCGATCGTGCTCGTGACCTACGACGCGATGACCCATGCGCAGGGGCAGAGCTCCACGGCGAGCAAATTCTTCTCCGCGACGTGGCCGGAGCTCACCGGCGTCTTTGTCGTGACCGTCGGCGAGGGCGGGGAGATCGAGACCAATATGGTCATGGACCGCCTCGACGCCACCGTTTCGAGCGACGCCCAGCGCGCGCTGGACGCCGAGCATGACATTCTGTTTTATACCGGCAGCGCGGGCGCGAGCTACAGCTTCACGCCGGAGACCGGCTGCACCGTCACCGTCGCGCACGGCACGGCGGAGAGCGGCACGCTGACCTTCGGCGCGTTCACGGCGGAGGGCGTCAGCACCGATGCCGATGGCGTCGTCACGGTTTCCGGACTGACCACGGGCCGCCACATCATCCGCGTGGAAAAGGACGGCAAGGCGGCGTATCAGGTCGTCACGGCGCGCGGCGTCAGCTATGTCCTCGAGGACGCGGACGGCAAGGCGCTGACTGGCGAGGTCAAGGCGGGCGACATGGTGTATCTCCAGTTTACCGGTCTGCTGAACCCGCAGGAAAAGCTCGCGGGTGCCTATAACTTCAACTTCGCGCTCCGCTATGCCGGCGAGGACGGGACCTATTTCCGCTCCAACCCCGGCGGCTATTTCGGCGTCTACGACTTCAGCGGCAACCCCGAGCGCCAGCGCATCGCGGTCACGATCCCGAAATACTGGGCGGAAGGCAGCTACAGTCTCCATGGCGCGCTCCAGAAGGGCGGCTTTTCCGGTGTTTCCCACCGCTCCATCCGCTACGCCATCGGCAAGGACCCGCAGCTGAACGCCCCCGCCGCGGCGGGCGTCCTCTCGCGGCTGCCCGACGTGACCCTCGCGCTCGCGCCGACGCAGTTCCTGACCGGCACACTGACCTTCAACGGCGGCGCGGTCGCGCGCAGCGGGCTGACCGTCATCCTCGCGGACGCCGCCGGCAACGACATCGCCGTCGCCGACGACGGCAGCTTCTCCGCGCTCGCGGAGGAATATTTCTACACCGTCCGCGGCGCGGGCTTCGCCTACGCCACCGGCAGCGTCACGCTGACGGAGACCGGCGAGAACAGCTTTGACATCACCCTCACCGCAGCCGCTGACGGCGCGTGGGACGGCGAGACGCAGAACGAACCGGCGCTGGTCGACGGCGTTTATCAGATCGCCACGGGCGCCGAGCTCGCATGGTTCACCGCGCGGAGCGCGGACGCGGACGTCTCCGGCGTGCTCACCGCGGACATCGCCCTCGCGGACTATCCGTGGCTGAATGTCAGCTCCTCCCGCACCGTCACGCTGCGCGGCGAGGGACACGAGATCGCCGGGCTGAACGCCCAGAACGGACTTTTCCCCAAGCTCGGCGCAAATTCCGCGATCTCCGGCCTCACGCTCCGCGGAAAGAGCGCCGCGGGCGGCGCCGTGACCGGAAATCTCGGTTCGGGCGGCAGCATCGAGCACTGCCTCAGCTATGTTGACATTTCCGGCAGCGGCAGCAGCGTCGGCGGCATCGTCGGCAGCCTCGGCAGCAATGCCGCCGTGCGTGACTCGGCGAGCTTCGGCGCGGTCGCGGGCAAGAGCGGGGTCGGCGGCATCGTCGGCGCGTTCACCGGCTCCGGCTCGACCGTCACGGGCTGCTACAGCACCGGCGCGGTCAGCGCCTCGGCGGGCAGCGCGGGCGGCGTCTTCGGCGCGAGCGGCTACGGCGTCACCGTCGCGGACTGCTACAGCACCGGCAGCGTCAGCGGCAGTACCGCCGGCGGCATCGGCGGTGCGGTCAAGGGCGAGACGAGCTGGCGCGGCGAGCTGATCGCCGCGATCACGGTCCGCGACTGCTACAGCACCGGCGAACCCGCCTTCGGCAGCACGGACAGCGGCTCCGCGCTGATCTCCGCCTGCTTCGCGGGAGAAGCGGCGCGCGGCGCGGTGCTGGACGAGACTTATTTCGCCCCCGTCTGCAACAGCGAGTATCTCGCGCTGTGCTGGCAGAAGGACGTCACCTTCCACACCCGGACGAACGGGGCTGTCACCGCCCCGACCTGCACGGAGCCGGGCTACACCGAATATACCTGCGACCTCTGCAAGACCGCCTACCGCGCGGATCGCACCGCCGCGCTGGGCCACGCCCTCGGCGAAACAAAGCGCGTTTACCCGGCGTATGAGGCGGGGGACTGTGTCCGCTGCGGCACGGCGCTGAAGGTCTGGAACGACCCGCGTCTGGAGCACTTCACGCTCCCGGAGGAAAACGCGGAGAACATCACGATGGCGGACGCGGAGGGGAGCATTCCCTGGACGTATAACGCCGAAAAGTCGCGCTTTGAGAGCGGAAACCGCGGCAAGGACGACACGGTTTCCGAGACGAGCTTCACCTTCACGCTCTCTTACGGTGGACGTCTCAGCTTCGACTGGGGCGTGTCCTCGGAGGAAGGCTATGACGAGGCGAGCATCGCGCTGGACGGCTCGAAGATCGCGGACGCGGTCAGCGGCGAAAAGACCGGCTCCTTTGACACGCTGCTCGCGGCGGGGACTTATACCCTGACGCTCTCTTTCGCGAAGGACGGCGCTTCGAGCGGCGGCGAGGACCTCGCCTATGTCCGCGCCCTGACGCTGACGGCGTTCGTCGTGGGCGAATATGACGGTCTCGTCGCAAAAGCGGTCAGCGAGAAGATCGCCGCCATCGGCAGCCCGGTCACGCTCGAAAGCGAGGACGCCATCCGCGCCGCCCGCGTGAGCTATGACCTGCTGAGCACGGCGCAGAAGGCGCTCGTGGAAAATTACGCCGACCTGACCGCCGCCGAGCGTGCGCTCACGGCGCTCGGCGTCGACGCGCGGAGCTTCGCGGGCTATGACCTGACCGCGCCGCTCGGCGACTTTGAAAAGACCGTCTGGCAGGGGCTCAACGGCGCGATCTGGGCGCTCCTCGCGCTCGACAGCGCGGGCTATCCCATGCCGGAGCAGCCCGCCGCGGCGGTGCAGGCGACGCGCCAGCGCTACGTGGACCACATTCTGGACCGCGAGCTGCCGGAGGGCGGCTGGTCGCTGAGCGGCAGCGGCGCGGCAGACCCGGACGTGACCGCCATGGCGCTTCAGGCGCTCGCGAAATACCGCGGCTCTGCCGCCGTGGACGATGCCGTGGAGCGCGCCCTCGCGCGGCTCTCCGCGCTCCAGAACGCGCGCGGCGGCTGGGAATCGTGGGGCACGGAAAACGCCGAGAGCTGCGCGCAGGTGATCGTCGCCCTCTGCGAGCTCGGCATTCCGCTCACAGACGCACGCTTTGTCAAAAACGGCTATACCGCGCTCGATGCGCTGGAGCGCTTCCGCGCCGCGGACGGCGGCTTTCACCATGACGCCGCCGGGAGCGGCAGCAGCCTGATGGCGGCGGAGCAGGCGCTTTACGCCCTCGCCGCGGCGGAGCGCGCAGCGGCGGGGAAGAATAGCCTTTACCGTATGGACGACGCCCTCGCCCTGCCGGACGGCACGCGCGCCGCCGGGCTCGCGGAAAAGCACCCGGACGTCCGCGCACTGCCCGTCTCCGCGCCGGGAACGCGCTTTTCGGACACGGCGGACGCCGCGGTCGAAGCCCTCGCCGCGCGCGGCATTTTAAGCGGCAGCGGCGGCGGGCGCTTTGAGCCGGAGCGGGCGATGACGCGCGCGGAGTTCGCCTCCATGATGGTGCGCGGGCTCGGACTGCGCTGCTCGTGGGAGGACGGCTACGCCGACGTTCCCGCGGGGCTCTGGTATTCCGGCTATGTCGGCACCGCCTCGCGCTATGGCGTCATCCGCGGCTTTGCCCGCGGCGGGGAGACCGTTTTTGACCCGACCGGGACCATCACGCGGCAGGAAGCCGCCGTGATGCTCGCGCGCACCGCCGCGCTCTGCGGGCTGGATACGGCGTCGGATACGCCCGTTCCGGCGGGCTATGCGGACTGGGCGCGCGATGCCGCGGGCTACTGCCTGTCCACCGGGATGCTCTCCGCGGACGCCGCGGCGGAGCCGCTCGCACCGGTCACGCGCGGCGAAATGGCGCGCATGCTCCACCGCCTGCTGACGCTGGCGGAGCTGCTCTGAAAGGAAAAATCGACATGTGGTGGAAAAAGAACAAATGGAAGGTCCTCGTGCCGGTGCTGGTGCTGCTGCTCCTCGCCGCCGCGTTCTGGTACGGCGGCAATGCGCCGGGCAGCCGGGGCCGGTCCCTCAGCCCCGCGGCGGAAACGGCGGAGCCGACCCCGGCACCGACGCCTAAACCTACGCCGGAGCCGACGCCGGAACCCACGCCCGCGCCGACGCCGACGCCGAGCCCGACCCCGGAGCCGGTCCAGACCCCGGAGCCGACTCCCACCCCCGCTCCCACGCCGGAGCCGGAAACGCCGACGTGCACCATCTCGATCTCCTGCGCGACGATTCTGGACCATACGGACTGGCTGGACGCAGACAAGACGGAGCTCGTCCCCGCGGACGGCTGCATCCTCGCGGCGGCGGAGGTCCCCTTCACCGAGGGCGAGAGCGTGTTCGACGTGCTCTCGCGCGTTTGCCGCGAGCGGAAGATCCACATGGAGTTTTCGGTCACACCGATCTATGACTCGGCGTATATTGAGGGCATCGCGAATCTCTATGAGTTCGACTGCGGCGAGCTCTCCGGCTGGATGTACCGCGTGAACGGCTGGTTCCCGAATTACGGCTGCTCGCGCTATATTTTGCAGGACGGAGACACGGTCGAGTGGCTCTATACCTGCGATCTCGGCGAGGACGTCGGCGGCGGCTACGCGGCGGGAGGCGCGGCATGACGGCGGCGCGGGACTGCTTCGCCGGGTATCACCCGGCGGTGAATTTTCTCTATTTCGCGCTCGTGCTGGGCTTCACGGTCTGCCTGAGCCACCCGGCTTATCTCGCCGTGTCGCTCCTTGCCGCACTCGCATATAGCGCCGCGCTCTCCCCGCGGCGGGCGCTTCGCTTTGCCCTGCGCTGCGCGCTGCCGCTCATGCTGCTCGCCGCGCTGCTGAACCCGGCGTTCAACCATGCGGGCGTCACGATCCTGACTTACCTGCCCTCCGGCAACCCGCTCACGCTGGAGAGCCTGCTCTGCGGGCTGTCGAGCGCGGTGCTGCTCGCGGCGGCGCTCGTCTGGTTTTTCTGCTGCTCCGCGGTGATGACGAGCGACAAATTCCTCTATCTTTTCGGCAGAGCGGTCCCGGCGCTCGCCCTGCTGCTCTCGATGACGCTGCGCTTTGTCCCGCGGCTGCGCGCCCAGCTGGGCGCGATCGGGGAGGCGCGGCGCGCGCTCGGCTTCGGCAATGAGCGCGGTCTGCTCCCCCGTGCGCGGGAGGGCGTCGCGCGGCTTTCCATTCTGGTCACATGGGCGCTCGAAAACGCCGTGGAGACCGGGGACAGCATGCGCAGCCGGGGCTACGGTCTGCCGGGGCGCACGTCTTACAGCGTTTACCGCTGGTCGCGCCGCGACCGCGCCGCGATGACGTGGCTTTGCTTCTGCGGGCTTTTCCTGCTCGCGGGGGCGCTGCGCTGGCGCTGGTTCCCAAGCCTGCGCGGACCCGTTTCCGCGCCGATGACGCAGAGCTTTCTCGCCGTGTGGACGGCGCTCTGCTTTACCCCGGTGATCTTGAACAGAAGGGAGGCGCACCGATGGAAGCGCTCTCGATCCGCCGCCTGAGCTTCCGCTACCCGGAGCAGCCGACCCCGGCGCTGCGCGAGGTGAGCTTCTCGCTCGCGCAGGGCGAATTTGCCGTGCTCTGCGGCGCGTCCGGCAGCGGAAAAAGCACGCTGCTGCGCCAGCTAAAGCCGGAGCTTGCGCCCCACGGCGAGCGCAGCGGGGAGATCTTCTTCGCCGGCGCGCCCCTCGCCGATATGGACCGGCGGGCGCTCTGCGCGCGCATCGGCTTCGTGGGCCAGTCGCCGGAAAATCAGCTCGTGACGGACAAGGTGTGGCACGAGCTCGCCTTCGGGCTGGAGAGCCTCGGCTGCGACACGGCGGACATCCGCCGCCGCGTGGCGGAGATCGCGTCGTTTTTCGGCATCCAGACTTGGTTCCGCCGCGAGGTGCGGACGCTCTCCGGTGGCGAAAAGCAGCTGCTGAATTTAGCGTCCGTTATGGTGATGCAGCCGGAGCTGCTCCTTTTGGACGAGCCGACGAGCCAGCTTGACCCCATCGCCGCGGCGGAGTTTCTCGCCGCGCTCGCGCGATTGAACCGCGAGCTTGGCACGACCGTGCTGCTGACGGAGCACCGGCTGGAGGAGGCGCTGCCCCTCGCCTCGCGCGCGCTCGTGCTCGACGGCGGCGCGCTGCTCTGCGAAGGAGCGCCCGCGGAGGTCGGCGCGGCGCTCCGCGCGCAAAACCACGGGCTCTTTTTCGCCATGCCGACGGCGATGCGCGTCTGGGCGGCGGCGGAGAGCGCGCCGCCCTGCCCCGTCACGGTGCGGGAGGGCAGGGCGTGGCTGCAAGGCTTCGCCGCGTCCCGTCCGCTCTCGCCGCTGCCGCCGGAGCCGCCGCGCCGCAGGAGCGAGACCGTGCTCTCGGCGGAGGAGCTCTGGTTCCGCTATGAGCGGGAGGGTCCCGACGTCGTGCGCGGGCTGGACCTCGCCGTCCGGCGCGGGGAGCTTTTCGCCCTGCTCGGCGGCAACGGCGCGGGCAAGACCACGGCGCTGCGCCTGCTCGCCGGGCTCCGCGCGCCGGACCGCGGCGAAGTGCGCTGCACCGGCAATGTCGGGCTGCTGCCGCAGGACCCGCAGACGGTCTTCGTGAAAAAAACCGTGCGTGCCGACCTCTTCGACGCGCTCACCGCCGACCGCCGCAGTCCCGCGGAGCAGGCGGACGCCGTGGCGCGCGCCGCCGCGCTCTGCCGTCTCGACGGGCTGCTCGACCGCCACCCTTACGATCTCTCCGGCGGCGAGCAGCAGCGCGCCGCGCTCGCGAAGCTGCTGCTCACGGGACCGGATATCCTGCTGCTCGACGAGCCGACCAAGGGGCTTGACGCGGAGTTCAAGCGCGCGCTCGCCGCCATCCTCGCCGCGCTCCGGGCGCAGGGCGTCACGGTCCTGTGCGTCAGCCACGACGTGGAGTTCTGCGCGCGCTACGCCGACCGCTGCGCGCTGTTTTTCGACGGCGCGGTCGCCGCGGAGGGCTCCCCGCGGGAGTTTTTCTCCGGAAACCGCTTTTACACCACCGCAGCATCGCGCATCGCGCGCGAAACGCTGCCCGGCGCGGTGACGGCGGAGGACCTTATCGCCGCCGTCGGCGGCGCGCTGCCGCCGGAGCCGGAGCTGCCGGAATCCGTGCCGCCCCTGCCCGCCCCGCGGGTCGGAACACCGGACTGGAAGCCGAAGCCGCTCCCGTGGTGGCGGCGCGCGATAGCCTGTGTCGCCGGGCTTGCCGCGCTCGTCACGTTCTTCATCGCCGCGCGCCAGACGGACCTCTCCGCGCTCATCGGCGCGGACGGGCTTTCGGAGGCGGCGATGGCGCAGCCGTGGCTTTATGCCGCGTTCCTCGCGTCGCTCCTCGTGCTCGCCGCCGCCATCGGGCGGCGCGCGCCCCCGCCGGCGGAGCCGCTGCCGCCGAAGGAGCGGCGGCGCCTCAGCCGCCGCACCGCGTGGTCTGCCGCGGCGGTCTGCCTGCTCATCCCGCTGACGCTGTTTGCCGGGCTGATCTGGCTCGGGGACCGGAAGTATTATTTCGTGATGCTGCTCGTGCTGCTGGAGGCGATGGCGCCGTTTTTCCTCGTGTTCGAGGGGCGGCGGCCCCGCGCGCGGGAGATCGCGCTCCTCGCGGTGCTCTGCGCCATCGGCGTTGCCGGGCGCGCGGCGTTTTTCATGCTGCCCCAGTTCAAGCCTGTGCTGGCGCTCACGATCCTCGCGGGTGTCGCGCTCGGTGGGGAGAGCGGCTTTCTCGTCGGCGCGGTCACGATGCTTGCGTCCAACATGCTCTTCTCGCAGGGACCGTGGACGCCGTGGCAGATGTTCGCGATGGGTATCATCGACTTCCTCGCGGGCGTGCTGTTCCGCAAGGGCTGGCTCCGACGCTCGCGCGGCGCGCTGGCGGTCTTCGGCGCGGTCAGCGCCGTGGTGATCTACGGCGACATTATGAACCCCGTGATGGCGCTGATCCAGACCGGCGGCGTCACATGGCAGATGCTGCTCGGCTGCTACATCGCCGGCTTCGGCATGGACTTAGTCCACGCCGCCGCCACCGCCGTCTTCCTCTGGCTCGCCGCCGAACCCGTGCTCGAAAAGCTTGAGCGGGTCAAGGTGAAATATGGGATAATGGGGTAAAAACTCAGCCGAGACCAACAAAGCTCTATCTGCACGCCCCTTGGCTCTCCCTCTGGGAGAGCTGTCAGCGAAGCTGACTGAGAGGGCTGCAAGCTGCCGAAACCGCCGCGTTTGGATGGTTCGTGCGTAGGGGGCGGTGTCCCCGGTGAAGCATCGCCGGAAGCTTGGCAATGGGCGGAAGCGAAACCCTCTCAGTCAGCGCTTCGCGCTGCCAGCTCTCCCAGAGGGAGAGCCAAGGGCGAGCTTCGCAACCATTTAAAACCACAGATCCCGCCCCGCGCATACAGCGCGGGGCGGGATCCTTTTTATTTTCTCACGCCGCGGTCAGGAACCGCAGGAGCAGGGTTGCCATCTGTGCGCGGGTGGTGGGGTCGCCGGGGGCGAGGCGGAGCGCGCCGCCTTGCTCGATGCCCTCCGCGAGACCGGTGGCTCTTGCCCACTCCAGCGCGGGGACGGCGTAAGCGCTGACGCTCGCGGCGTCGGCGAAGGTGCTGAGGTCCCCGTCGGCGCTCACATCGCGGCTCAGCCGCGCGGCGCAGCGCCACAAGATTGCCGCCATCTGCTCGCGCGTCACAGCCTCGTCCGGCGCGAAGCGCCCGTCGCCGAAGCCGCGCACGACGCCCTCGGCGGACGCCCAGCGGACCGCGCCAATATACCACGCATCGGGGTCAACGTCGTCGAACTCCGGCGCGGTCTCCACGGCGGGGCTGCCCTCCAGCCGCCACAGGATCATGGCGAGCTGGGCGCGGGTCGTGTCGCCGCCCGGCTGGAACAGCCCGTCGGCAAAGCCCTTCATCAGACCCTTTTCGAGGCAGTAGTGAACGCCGTCGTGGTACCAGTCGTCCGTCTTGAGATCGCGGAAGCCGCAGAGCGGGCAGTCGTCGCCCATCGAGCAGTCCGCGGGCGTGAGCTTCGGGATGGCGCGCGTCTGGCGGTGGCTTCCGTCGTTGCGGCAGACGCGCCGCTCCGTGCCCTCCGCGTCCTCCGTCGCCGCCGTGATGACGGTTCACTCGCCCCAGTCATGCCCCATCGCGCTGCCCTCCGTCGCGGAGCAAACGGAGCAGGTCTTCGGGACGGTGCAGGTCGCGGGGGTCCAAGTGTGGCCCGTTGCGGGAATCTCCTTGTAAGTCGTGTAATCGCAGCGAGAGCAGGTGTCGTAAGCCTCCCAGCCGATCTCAGTGCAGGTCGCCGCTTTTGCCTCGTGGTGGATGAGGTCGTGATCGAGCGCGGGAATCTCCTTGTAAGTCGTGTAATCGCAGCGAGAGCAGGTGTCGTAAGCCTCCCAGCCGATCTCAGTGCAGGTCGCCGCTTTTGCCTCGTGGTGGATGAGGTCGTGATCGAGCGCGGGAATCTCCTTGTAAGTCGTGTAATCGCAGCGAGAGCAGGTGTCGTAAGCCTCCCAGCCGATCTCAGTGCAGGTCGCCGCTTTTGCCTCGTGGTGGATGAGGTCGTGATCGAGCGCGGGGAGCTCCTTGTAAGTCGAGTAATCGCAGCGAGAACAGGTGTTGTAAGCCTCCCAGCCGATCTCGGTGCAGGTCGCCGCTTTTGCTTCGTGGTGGACGTAATCGTGATTGAGTGCGGGGAGCTCCTTGTAAGTGGTGTAATTGCAGCGGTTGCAAGTATCGTAAGCATCCCAGCCGATCTCGGTGCAGGTCGCCGCTTTTGCCTCGTGGTGGATGAGGTCGTGATCGAGCGCGGGCTTCGTCTCCACGTTCGTCTTCGTCTGCGTCGCAAATTCAGTGTTCTTGAATCTCGCCGTATAAGTCGACAGCTCTTTGCTCGTGCAGGACTGCGGCTGCGTCACGGTCACGACCGCATCGACGGTCTCCGAGTCGACATGCGTCGCGTCGTTGGTGCAGACCCGCGTCGCCGTGCAGCTTGTGCCGTTCCAAGTGTAGCTCGGCGTGCCGTAGCTGTGTCCCGTCGCGTCGATGTCCTCCGTCTTTTCCTTCTTGCAAACGGAGCAGGTGAAAGTCTTCTCGCCCGGCTTCGTGCAGGTGGGCTCCTCCGTCACTTTGCCGTCGTCCCAGTCGTGCGCACCCTTGCTGTCTTTGTCACGAACATGGCAGCAGTCCCACTCCTGCCAGTGGTTGTTTTCGTCCGACTGCCAGATGCCCAGACTGCCGGAGTGGTTATTCGGGTTCGTTTCGCCGCTCTCAAATGTCGCCGTGCTCACCGCGCCGCACTCGCAGGACTTATAATAGGTGGCTTTGGCGGTGCAGGTCGCTTCGGAGACGAGGTACTTTGCATCCACGACATCTTTATAAACGTGCGCGGTCTTTTTGCTTTCGTCGATCTCATCGCAGCGGGAGCATTTCATCCAGTGCTGATCGTCGTCATGGTCCCACACGGTGTAGTCGTGTCCGCGTTTTCTGACGACGATCGTCCCGCAGATCAGGCATTTTCCCGGTTGTGTACAGGTGGGATTGCTATAGTTCGTTCCGCTGCAAGACACCGTAACATCCGGACTCAGCTCGTAGTCTTTATAGTTGTGTGTATCCGTCGGTTTAAAAACAAGCTTGTAGCGGCTCGTGCCGGTTTTTGTAAGCACGGTGTCGCCGTCTTTCCACACAAATGTTCCCTCGACTTTCACGTTTGTGTACTGGTTGAGCATCGTGCCGCCGGTAATGGTGCTTTCGCCGAGCTTTTGCCCGCATTTGAGGGATGCGACCTTGGGCCATTCACTAATTTTCGGCGTGGACGGATTCACTGTCACCGTGTTAACCGGGCTTGTACCTGTCTCGACTGTGTTTCCACTCTTGTCCTTTGCGGTAACTTTCAGATAGTAGTAATATACGCCAACTTCCAGATCGTTGGGTATATAATATAATTGGACCTTGCCGTTCTCTATAACCAGTTCCCCAACAGCCGTTGAGTTCTTTTTATTCAGGTCCTCACACCGATACCACGTCCCGGTATAGACGTATTTATCAGAAGACCAGTCGGTGGACTGAGTTCCCTGAGTTGCTATAGACTTTCCATATTCGGTGCTCCTCGTTTGCTGGTCCCAAAGAGTAACGGCGGGGATGACAGAATCCGCCGCCATCGCAGGCGTGCGCAGCAGCGCGCTTACGCCAACCGCCGCCCCGACCAGCACGCCGAGGCAGAGCGCGAACCCTAAAACCTTTCTTACCATTTTCATCATTTTTCTGACCTCCCCTGACCCCGCGCCCACTTGACAGCGGCGGGGCTTTGACTATAATGGTTCTCGATCGTATTATAAACCGTTCACCCCTGAACGAAGCAAGAGGTTTCGGAGGAAAATGCTATGGATATGGATACGAAAAATCTCTTTCAGATCACCGAGGCGGCGCGCGCCTGCGGTCTTTCGCGCAGCACGCTGCTGCGGCTGGAGGAGCGCGGGCTGCTCACCCCGGCTTACACCGCGCCGGAGAGCGGGCGGCGCTACTATGATAACCACAACGTTGCGCGCATCATGCAGATCGAGAAGCTCAAGGCGATGGGGCTCACCTCGGAGGAGATCGCGGGCTATTTCCTGCGCGGCGGCGACGTATCGGAGATGCTCGCGGCGCTGGAGGCGCGGCTGGAGGCGCTGCGCCGCGGCGTGGAGGAGCTGCGCCTGCGCGCGGAGGAGGGACCCGGCGTTTCCGTGCAGATGACGGCGCAGCCCGCCGTCACCTGCTGCGTGCGCTGGAGCGAGGGCTATACCTATGAGCAGCGCTACGCCGCCATGTACGCCTTTTACGGCGAGTGCATCCGCCGCGGCGTCCGGCTCTCGGACGAGGCGCTGTTCACGATCTCGGACCGGCACGACTATCTGGACGGCGTCATCCGCGACGAGCCTTACCGCTTCGCCGTCTGTGTCCCGGTGCGGCGCGACAAGGCACCCGCGGACGCGGAGACGCTGCCGCCCTGCCGCGCGCTCTCGGTGCTCTGCTGCGGCGGCTACGGCGAGATCAACGAGGCATGGCTGACGCTCGGCAGAGAGGTAAAGTCCCGCGCCCTGACCCCCACAGCCCCCCCGCGCGTCCTCGGTATCGTAGCCCCCTACACCGGAAGAGAGATCGAAGAGCGGCGGTATTGTTCGAGGATCGTCCTGCCAGTCGAGGGGTGAAGAAAACCCCGCCCTGCGTTCCGCAGGGCGGGGTTCCATTTTTAAAATCGGACCAGAATAGCCTCACATGCGGTTTTCAGCGCGGGCATATCGTTTTCCAACGTATCCCAGACGGACGAGACGTCGATCGCACCATAAGCGTGGACATAAAAATTTCTCGTGTCCTTGATGATACGCCACGGGATCGAACGATTCTGCGCTTTTATCTCGTCGGAGAGCTGTGCGACGAGCTCGCCGATCTGAACGACGCACATACAGCAGGCGTCCTGAAAAAGGGCGTCCTGTTCAAAGGCAGAATAGTCGTGGTGAAAGCGTTCCAAATTTCCTGCGATGCGCTCGCAGTAAAGAACGATCTTCTGCAAAATGATCCTGTCACGCATTTCGATAAAGCAGCACCTCGTCTTTCCGGATCAGGTCCAGAAATGATTTGTCGGAAGATTCGCTGGTCACGAGATCGACCGGCAGCTTCAGGGCATCCTCCACGGCGAGGCGAAAGCCGCTGAGCTGGAACAGAGAGCGCAGCGCGCCCTTTTCGATCACCAGATCCACGTCGCTTCCGGCATTCGCCGTGCCTCTGGAGTAAGAGCCGAAAAGCGAGACGCTCTCCACGCCGTGCGCCTGCGCAATGGGCGAAACGATGCGGCGCAGCTCCTCAATGCTATATGGCGCCATGGAATCACCTCCTTGATAGGTCCAATATACCACAATGCAGGGAAAAAGAAAAGAGAAATTGACGCGGAAAGCCCCACCCCCTGCGTCCGCATGGCGCACTGAACTGAAAAAGCTCCTTTGTCCGATGGACAAAGGAGCTTTCAGCTTGTCAAAGAACTTCCAAACCGCCCCGGTTTCTGGTATAATGGAAGAAACG
>CAVJGI010000050.1:0-14754 GCA_963649145.1 Ruminococcus bicirculans (ex Wegman et al. 2014)
GGGGTTGCACTTGGTTGACTTTCTGCCGCTGGCGCGAAGCGCCTGAGGGGTTGTAAGCTTACGAAAACGCCAATCTCGGCATTCCCGGAAGCTTACAACCCTCCAGTCAGCGCTTCGCGCTGACAGCCTCCCTTGCACTTCGGAGGCCTTTAAATCGTGCGCCTTCGGCGCTCCCTCATTCGATACATCACGCCAGCGCGACATCGAGCACCATCATGAGCGCGAAGCCCATAGCGGCGGCTACGGTGGCAATATTGCTGTGCTCGCCGGTCTGACTTTCGGGGATGAGCTCCTCGATGACGACATAGAGCATCGCGCCGGCGGCGAAGGCGAGCAGATAGGGCAGCGCGGCGGTGAGCTGGCTGACAAACAGCACGGTCGGCAGCCCCGCGGCGGGCTCCACCGCGCCGGAGAGCACGCCGAGCCCGAACGCTTTCCGCCCGACGCCCTGCCCGCGCAGCGGGAGCGAGATGATCGCGCCCTCCGGAAAGTTCTGGATCGCGATGCCGAGCGAGAGCGCCAGCGCCGCCGCGCCGGAAATGCCGCTGCCCGCCGCCTGCGCGCCCGCGAACGCCACGCCGACCGCCATGCCCTCCGGGATGTTGTGGAGCGTGACGGCGAGGAGCAGCATCGCGGTCTTGTTCAGGTGCGTGGGGACGCCCTCCGGCTTGTCGCTGCCGAAGTGGAGGTGGGGGATCACGCTGTCGAGCAGCAGCAAAAAGCCGATGCCCGCCAGAAACCCGACCAGCGCCGGCAGCCACGCCACGCCGCCCTGTGCCCGCGCCATGTCGATGGACGGGATGAGCAGCGACCAGACGCTCGCCGCGATCATCACCCCCGCCGCAAAGCCCAGCAGCGCCTTCTCCAGCCGCGGCGACACCTCCTTTTTCAGAAAAAACACCATCGCCGCGCCAAGACTCGTCCCCAGCAGCGGCAGAAACAGCGTAGAAAAAAGCTCCTTCACGCCGATGATCCCTCCTTTTTCGACAAATCATTCTTTGCCGCCATTATACCAGTTAAAGGACTCTAACGTCAAGAGGGATAATCATGTTAAAAGAGAGAGCGCCGATGGCGTGCTCTCAGTCTGTCAAAAATCTCCTGCGAGCCGCGATTTTAAAGGCTCCCCTGTGCAAGGGGAGCTGGCGCGGCGTAGCCGCGACTGAGGGGTTGTTACCAAGCTTCCGAAAACGCCAAGCTTGGCAATTCCGGAAGCTTACAACCCTCCAGTCAGCGCTTCGCGCTGACAGCCTCCCTTGCACAGGGAGACCTTTAAATTGTGCGGCTTCGCCGCGTTAATACGACTTTTTTGCCACGCTAAAGAGAGCGCCGATGGCGCTCTCTCTTCTAACATTTCTTACTCGATAACGAACAGCAGCTCCTTCGCCTTGACGGACTGGCCGGGGTCTACGCGGACCTCGGTGATCTTGCCTGCTTTGGGGGCGGTGATGCTGGTCTCCATTTTCATCGCCTCGATGATGGCGAGGACCTGATTTTCCTCCACGGTGTCGCCGGGCTTGACGTTCACCTTGCTGACCATACCGGGGATGGACGAGCCGATCTGGTTCGGGTCGTTCGGGTCGGCGAGCTTTGCCTGACGGGTCGTCTCGCTCGCGAAGGGGTCGCGGACCGCGACCTCGCGGCGGGTGCCGTTGAGCTCGAACTGAACGTTGCGCGTGCCGTCGCCGTTGCTGTCGCCGAGTCCGAGATACTTGATGACGAGGGTCTTGCCGTCTTCGATGTTGATCTTGTTCGTCTCGCCGAGCGCCATGCCGTTGAAGAACACGTGGCTTCCCATGCGCATGATGTAGCCGTACTCCTTGCGGTGCTCGCGGTAGTCCTTATACACCTTCGGGAACAGGCAGTAAGCGAGCATGGCGCGCATATTGATGAGATCGTTGCCCATAAAAGAGCGCATCTCCTGCTCCACGGCGTCGAAGTCGGCGGGCTGGAGCAGCTCACCGGGGCGGCAGGTGATGGGCTTTTCGCCCTTGAGCACGACCTCCTGAAGTCCTTCGGGCTGGAAGCCCCAAGCCGGCTGGCCCATCATGCCCTTGAAGTAGCTGACAACGCTGTCCGGGAAGGCGAGGGTCTTGCCGCATTCCAGAATGTTCTCCGGCGTGAGGTCGTTCTGCACCATAAAGATCGCGAGGTCGCCGACGACCTTGCTGCTCGGCGTGACCTTCACGAGGTCGCCCAGCATGTCGTTCACGGTCTTATACATCTCCTTGACCTCGTCGAAGCGTGCGCCGAGACCGAGGGAGGCGACCTGCGGCTGGAGGTTCGTGTACTGGCCGCCGGGGATCTCGAAGCGGTAAATGTCCGTCGTCGTGGTCTTGAGCCCCTTGTCGAAGTTTTCGTAGCGCAGGCGGACATCCGCGTAGTAGTTGCTGAGCTCCTGCACGCGCTGAAGGTCGAGCCCCGTGTCGCGCTCGGTGCCCTGAAGGGCGGCGACGACGGCGTCCATGCTCGGCTGGCTCGTGAGCCCGGACATGCTTGCCACGGCGCAGTCGACAATGTCGACGCCCGCCTCCGCCGCCATAAGGCAGGCCGCGACCTGGTTGCCGGTGGTGTCGTGGGTATGGAGGTGGATGGGGATGCCGATCTCCTGCTTGAGCGCGCGGACGAGCTTTTTCGCCGCGTAGGGCTTCAGCAGACCGGACATATCCTTGATGCAGAGCAGGTGCGCGCCGCGATGCTCCAGATCCTTGGCGAGCTTGACGTAATAATCAAGCGTATAGCGGTCGCGCTTCGGGTCGAGAATGTCGCCCGTGTAGCACATGGTGGCTTCGAGCAGCTTGCCCTCGTTCAGAACCTCGTCCATCGCGATCTCCATGCCGGGGATCCAGTTGAGCGAGTCGAACACGCGGAACACGTCGATGCCGCTGCGCGCGCTCTCGCGCACGAAGGCGCGGACAACGTTGTCCGGGAAGTTCGCGTAGCCGACGAGGTTGCTGCCGCGCAGGAGCATCTGGAACGGGATGTTGGGGATGTGCTGGCGCAGCTTGTCGAGGCGCTCCCACGGGGACTCATGCAGGAAGCGGTAAGCGACGTCGAAGGTCGCGCCGCCCCACATTTCGAGCGAGAAGCAGTCGCGCAGGATGTCGGCGGTGCCGTCCGCGCCCTTGAGCATGTCGCGCGAGCGCATGCGGGTGGAGAGCAGGCTCTGGTGCGCGTCGCGCATCGTGGTGTCCGTGATGAGCAGCTTTTTCTGGTCCAGCACCCAGTCGCGCACGGCTTCGGGACCCTTTTCGTCCAGCAGCTGCTTCAGTCCGGGACCGAGCGGCGCCTTCGCCTGCGGGAAGCGCGGCGTGTCGTACTGGTGGCGCTCCGCGTCCGGGTTCGCGACCTGGATCGCGGCGATATACTTCAGAACGCGGGTCGCGCGGTCGCGGGAGTCCGCGATCTCGAAGAGCTCCGGCGTTTCGTCGATGAACTTCGTGTGGCACTTGCCGGCGATGAACGCCGGGTGGTGCAGGATGTTCGTCACGAAGGGGATGTTGGTCTTGACGCCGCGGACGTGGACCTCGTTGAGCGCGCGGATCGCCTTGCGGCAGGTGGCTTGGAAGGTGCAGTCCCAGCTCGTGACCTTGACGAGCAGGGAATCGTAGTACGGGCTGATGATCGTGCCGGTCGTGGCGTTGCCGCCGTCGAGCCGGACGCCGAAGCCGCCGCCGGAGCGGTAAGCCGTGATCTTGCCGTTATCGGGCGCGAAGTTGTTGGTCGGGTCCTCCGTCGTGACGCGGCACTGGATGGCAAAGCCGTTGATGCGCAGGTCGTCCTGACTGGAAAGTCCGATCTCCGGATAGTCGAGCGCCTTGCCCTCGGCGATGAGGATCTGGGCGCGGACGATGTCGATGCCCGTGACCATCTCGGTGACGGTGTGCTCGACCTGAATGCGGGGGTTCATCTCGATGAAATAGTGGTGCCCGTCGCGGTCGACGAGGAACTCCACCGTGCCGGCGCTGACATAGCCGACCGCCTTCGCGATCTTGACCGCGTCGGCGCGCAGCGCCTCGATCGTCGCCTGCGGAACGCTCCACGCGGGGGCGAACTCGACGACCTTCTGGTAGCGGCGCTGGAGCGAGCAGTCGCGCTCGCCGAGGTGGTAGACGTTGCCGTATTCGTCGGCGAGGATCTGGACCTCGATGTGCTTGGGCTCCACGAGGTATTTTTCGATGAAAATGTCGCCGCAGCCGAAGCTCTTCTCCGCCTCGGAGTGGACGAGCTCATAAGCGGGCTTGACCTCCTCCGGCGTGTCGCAGCGGCGCATGCCGCGCCCGCCGCCGCCGGCGGCTGCCTTCAGGATGATGGGAAAGCCGAAGCTGACCGCCTTCTCCAGCGCCTCGTCCGCGTCGCGCAGCGGCTCGGTGCAGCCGGGGATGGTCGGAACGGCGCACTCCTTCGCGATCGCCTTCGCCGCGAGCTTGTCGCCCATCTTGGCGAGCACGTCGCTCGGCGGACCGATGAAGATGATGCCGTTTTCCTCGCAGGCGCGGGCGAACGCCGGGTTCTCGGACAAAAAGCCGTAGCCCGGATGGATGGCGGAGACGCCGCGGCGCTTCGCAAGGTCGATGATGCCGGGAATGTCCAGATAAGCGCCCAGCGGCGATTTGCCCTCGCCGGTGAGGTACGCCTCGTCCGCGCGGATGCGGAACAGGCTGTTGATGTCCTCCGCGGAGTACATCGCCACCGTGTGCAGACCGAGGTCATAGCAGGCGCGGAAAATGCGGATCGCGATCTCGCCGCGGTTTGCGACGAGCACCTTTTCGATGGTCTTCTGGCTCATGTGTTCACCTCAAGCATTTTTGCAATTTTTTGGGGTCTGGAATTGCAGTTCAATTATATGTCTAAGGAAGGAAAAGCACAAGCAAAATCGCGCCGCCCTCCGCAATTTTCGGTTGCTTGCCCAAACCTTTGCCGCGGAAGCGGGCGATGTTTTGGCAAGTTTGTGCGCGCAGAAAATTGCATCGAAAATTGCAAAAATCCCGGACGTATGGTACGTCCGGGACGGGATGTAAGAGGACAGATTTCGCTTCTACGCCTTTTTCCGCTTTTTCACGACCACGGCGATGACCGCGGCGGCGATGACGGCGACGCAGGCGGCACCGGCGTAGAGATAGGCGGTGGGGCGCTTCGCCTCGGCGAGGGCGCGCTCCATCGTCGCGGCGTCCGCGGCGGGAACGGTCTTGGGCGCGACGGCGTTTTCGTCCGGGGGCAGCTCGCCGTTCGCCGGGTCATCGAGGCAGACCCAGTAGCCGCGGATGCCCATATAATAGCCGAAATAACCCCAGCGGCGTCCGGCGGAGTCGGTGAAGAGCGCGGAGAAATAGAGCTCGCCCGCGGGCAACTGCTCCACGGCGTCGCCGCTGCCGGGGTAGCGGTAAGCCCAGACGGTGTCCAGCGCGCCGATCGTGAGCGTCTCGTCCGTCTCGCTGATCTCCGCGGCGTGGTCGGCGGAGAAGGCGATGGAGTCATAGCGCAGCGCAAGGTCGGCAAGGCGGACCCAGCCCTCCGGCAGATACGCCCACTCGCCGTTCCATGTCCATGTGACATAGTGCGCCTCGCCGTCGTTCGGGAGTGTGTCCACGGCATCGCCGGTCGGGGAGCTGTAAACAAGGACGTAGCCCGCCGCGCCGTCGGCGTAATAGCTGCGGTTTTCCGGCTCACATTCGTCGCTGTGGCGGCGGTAAAAGGCGTCGTCCGGCTCAAAAAGCACATCCGCCGCCGCGGGCGCGGCGAGCGCGCAGAGCGTGAGCGCGGCGAGCAGCAGGGAGAACAGGCGTTTCATAAAGGCGTTTCCTCCTATCAGCTTCACTTTATAGTCTCATTATACTTCATCAGACGAAAAAGTCGAGCAAAAGTTCCCGCTTTTTTGGGGAAAAATCCGCGCCGTAAGCGGTTGCCTAACAGAAAAATGCGTGGTATAATATCCTGATTTAATATACATATTTACGCTAACGGAGAGAAAAAAGCAATGTGGATTTCCGACCAATGGCAGGATTTTGAGCTGATCGACTGCGGCGGCGGCGAAAAGCTGGAGCGCTGGGGCGACCAGATCCTCGTGCGCCCGGACCCGCAGGCGATCTGGGACACGCCGCGCAGAAACCCCCTCTGGCGCACGCCGAGCGCGCGCTACAGCCGCAGTCAGACCGGCGGCGGCCACTGGGACAAAAACACCGTCCCCGCCTCGTGGGACATCCGTTATAAGGACCTGACCTTCCACGTGAAGCCCATGAACTTCAAGCACACGGGGCTTTTCCCGGAGCAGGCGGCGAACTGGGACTATCTGATGGCGAAGATCCGCGGCGCGGGTCGGCCCATCAGCGTGCTGAACCTCTTCGGCTATACCGGCGCGGCGACCGTCGCGGCGGCGAAGGCGGGCGCGAGCGTCTGCCACGTGGACGCGGCGAAGGGCATGGTGCAGTGGGGCAAGGAAAACGCGGAAGCCAGCGGCGTCCGCGAAGCGCCGATCCGCTGGATCGTGGACGACTGCGCAAAGTTCGTCGAGCGGGAGATCCGCCGCGGACACAGCTACGACGCGATCGTGATGGACCCGCCGTCCTATGGCCGCGGTCCCGGCGGCGAGGTCTGGAAGCTGGAGGACAATATCTGGGATTTCGTAAAGCTCTGCTCCCGCGTGCTGAGCGATAGTCCGCTCTGCGTCATCATCAACTCCTACACGACGGGGCTCTCCGCCTCCACCGTGGGCTATATCGCGGACAGCATCTTCACAAAGCGCTTCGGCGGACACAGCGAGAGTCAGGAGCTCGGACTGCCCGTGACGGACAGTGGGCTTGCCCTGCCCTGCGGCGCGAGCTGCCGCTGGGAGCGGTGAGGAAAAGGCATGGACGCGATCATTCACGCGGAGGACCTCCGCTTTTCCTATGAAGAAGACGCCGCCCCGGTTTTGGAGGGGCTCTCGCTGGACATCGAGCGCGGGAGCTTCACCGCCATTTTGGGTCATAACGGAAGCGGCAAGAGCACGCTCGCGAAGCTCTTCAACGGTATTCTGCTCCCCACCGCCGGGCGCGTGACCGTGAACGGCATCGACACGGCGGACAGCGCGCACATTCTGGACGTGCGGCGCACAGTCGGGCTCGTGTTCCAGAACGCGGACAACCAGATCGTCGCGAGCGTCGTGGAGGACGACGTGGCGTTCGCGCCGGAAAATCTCGGCGTGCCGAGTGCGGAGATCCGCGAGCGGGTGGACGAGGCGCTCCGGAGCGTCGGCATGTATGAGTTCCGGCTCCACGCGCCGCACCTGCTCTCCGGCGGCCAGAAGCAGCGCGTCGCCATCGCGGGCGTGCTCGCGATGCGGCCGGAGTGCATCGTGCTCGACGAGCCGACCGCGATGCTCGACCCCATCGGACGCCGCGAGGTGCTGGAAACGGTCGAGCGCCTGCGGCGCGAGCACGGGCTCACCGTCGTGCTCATCACCCACCACATGGACGAGTGCGTCGGCGCGGACCGGCTCATCGTCATGTCAAACGGAAAAATCGTCCTCGACGGCGCGCCGCGCGCGGTGTTCTCCCGCGTGGAGGACATGCGCGCCGAGGGGCTCGCCGTTCCGGAGACGACGGAGCTGCTCTATCGGCTCAACCGGCATGGCGCGCACCTGCCGCTCACGGCGCTGACCGTGGACGAATGCGCCGACGCCATCGCCGCTTATCTCAAGAAGGACTGAATTTTTGCTTATGCCGGTTTTAAGGGCGGAGGGTCTGACGCATATTTACAGTCAGGGCACTCCATTTGAAAAGGTCGCCATCGACCGCATAGACCTCGACGTTGCCGAGGGCGAGCTGCTCGGCATCATCGGACACACGGGCAGCGGAAAGAGCACGTTTATCCAGCATTTAAACGGGCTTTTAAAGCCCACGGCGGGCAGCGTGAGGCTCGACGGGACGGACATTTACGCCACGAAAGAGACCACGCGCCGCGTCCGCTTTCAGGTCGGGCTCGTGTTCCAGTACCCGGAGTATCAGCTCTTTGAGGAGACCGTCGCGCGCGACATCGCCTTCGGTCCGAAGAACATGGGGCTCTCCGCCGACGAGATCGACGCGCGCGTCCGCGAAGCGGCGGGCTTCGCCGGCGTGGATGAGAGCCTGCTGGAAGCTTCCCCGCTGGAGCTCTCCGGCGGCCAGAAGCGCCGCGTCGCCATCGCAGGCGTCATCGCCATGCGCCCGCGCGTGCTCATTCTGGACGAGCCGACCGCGGGGCTCGACCCCGCCGGGCGCGAGAGCATTTTGCAGAACATCTGCGATTACCGCGAAAAAACGGGCGCGACCGTGCTGCTCGTGTCCCACAGCATGGACGACGTGGCGCGCCTTGCCGACCGGCTCGCCGTGTTTGAAAACGGGCGCATCGCCATGCTGGGAACGCCCTCGGAGGTGTTCGAGCGCGCCGCGGAGCTGCGCCGCATGGGGCTCACGGTCCCGGCGGCGACGGAGCTCGCCACGGCGCTGCGCGCGCGGGGCGTGGATATCCCCCAGAGCGTTTACACCATCCCCTATCTCGAAAAGCTGCTCCTGCGGCTGAAAGGGGGCGGCGCGGAATGCTGAAGGACATCACCCTCGGCCAGTATTTCCCCGGCACGACCGCCGTCCACCGGCTCGACCCGCGGACGAAGCTGCTCTGGCTCATCGCCTATATCGTGGCGCTCTTCCTCGCGAAAAACTGGGCGTCCTACGCGCTGATGCTGCTGGTGCTCGTCTCGCTCGCTGCGGCGGCGCATATCAAGCCCAGAACGCTGCTGAGCGGCTTAAAGCCCCTCATCCTGATCGTCATATTCACGGCGCTCATCAACCTCTTCTACGGCAGCGGCGAGCCGCTCGCGCAGTTCTGGATCTTCAAGATCACCGCCGACGGCATCCGCAACGCGGTCTTTATGGTGCTGCGCATCCTGCTGCTCGTCTGCGGGACCTTTCTGCTGACTTACACCACCTCCCCGCTCCAGCTGACGGACGGGCTGGAGCAGCTGCTGTCGCCGCTGAAGGCGCTGCGCGTGCCGGTGCATGAGCTGAGCATGATGATGAGCATCGCGCTGCGCTTTATCCCGACGCTCATCGAGGAGACGGACAAGATCATGTCCGCCCAGAAAGCGCGCGGCGCCTCGTTCGACACCGGAAAGCTCACCGACCGCGCCCGCTCGCTCATCCCGCTGCTCGTGCCGCTTTTCGTGAGCGCCTTCCGCCGCGCGGACGAGCTCGCCACGGCGATGGAGTGCCGCTGCTACCATGACGGCAAGGGCAGAACGCGCATGAAGGTGCTGCGCTTCACCGCCGCGGACTATGTTTCCCTCGCGCTCGGCGCGGCGATGATCGCCGCGGTGAGCGTGCTGCGCGCGTTCGGACTTTGAGAAAGGAGGCGGACCTTTTTTATGCGGAATATCGCGCTGCGCCTGATGTATGACGGCTCGGCTTACCATGGCTGGCAGGTGCAGAAAACGGACGTCTCCGTCGCCGAAACGCTGGAGACCGCGCTGACGAAGGTCTGCGGCCACCGGGTCCACGCCGTCGGCTGCGGGCGCACGGACGCGGGCGTTCACGCCCTGCGCTACTGCGCCAATTTCCGGACGGAAAGCCGCATCCCGACCGACCGGCTGCCCCTCGCCGTGAACGCCCTGCTCCCGCGGGACATCGCGGTCGTGGACGCCGTGGACGCGCCGGAGGACTTCAACGCCATCGGCTCGTGCATCAAGAAAGAATATGTCTACAAAATTTTAAACCGCCGCATCCGGGACCCGTTTCTGGAAAAGCGCGTCTGCTTTTACCCCTCCCACCTCGATTTCGAGCAGTTCCGCGCCGCGGGGGAGGCGTTCGTCGGCACCCACGATTTCGCCGCGGTGCGCTCCGTCGGGACCGAGACGCGCACGACGGTGCGCACGGTGCACTGGTGCCGTGCGGAGCGGGAGGGCGATCTCTTTTCGGTCTATGTCTGCGCGGACGGCTTTCTTTATAATATGGTGCGCGCCATCGTCGGCACGATGGTCTACGCCGCTTACGGCAAGCTCCGCGCCGCGGACATCCCCGCCCTGCTGGAAACCGGCGACCGCCGCCTCACCGGACCCACCATGCCCCCGCAGGGGCTGTATATGAACCGGATATGGTATGATGGAAATGTGGGTGAGATGATGGCAAAGGATTAAAAGCCTTTGCTCTCCCCTCCCGTGATGCAGATTTGACGGGAAGCTGTGGTATCGAATGGATACTGCGGCGCATAAACTTGAAAACGAATTGGTGAAACGCATGGACGAAAAGCCGAAAAGCGAAAAAAAGCCGCCGGAGAAGCGGAAGGCGGGCAAGACCCTCCGCCGCATCGGGGCGGGGCTCTTAACGGCACTGCTCATCGTGCTGGCGCTGCTGGTCTTCGTGTTCCGCGACCGGCTGACGGGCGAGGGACTGCGCGAGACCTTCGGCAAAAACGCCCCCGCGGAGCTGACGGACGAGACCTATACCTACGAGACCGGCTCCGGACAAGTCTTCGCCCCGGTGGGCGACGGGCTTGCCGTGGCGTCGTCCTCCGCCGTGCAGCTGCTGGACGAGCAGGGCGAGACCGTGTTCAAGCAGATCGTGAGCTACAGCGCGCCCGCCGCCTTCGGCGCGGACAAAGCCGCGCTCTTCTGCGACATCGGCGGCACGGGCTGCATTTACGTGACCGCCGCGGGCGAGAGCTCTGCCGTGAAGCCGGAGGGGGAAATTCTCTCCGCCTCTTTAAGCGCCGCGGGCTGGTTCACGCTCATCACGGAGGAAGCCGGCTACAAGGGGCTCGTCAGCGTTTATAACGCCGCCTGCGAGCTGCAATACCAGTGGTGGTCCGGCTCCGGCTACGCGCTGAAGGCGGCGCTCAGCCCCAATAGCCGCACCCTCGCGGTGCTGACAGCCGACATGGAGGGCGGCTATGTCCGCTTCTTCCGGCTCACGAGCGAGATCGAGCTCGCGAGCGCGTTTTACGCGGACGAGCTGCTCTATGACCTCTATTTTATGGAAAACGACACCGTCTGCGCCGTCGGACAGGCCGCGCTGCGCTTCCTCAGCACGGACGGCACAGAGCGCGGCAGCTATCTTTTCGGCGACAGCTACCTGATGGACTACGACCTCGGCAGCCGCGACTTCGCCGCGCTGTTCGTCAGCGATTACCGCACGGGCGAGCGCGGACGGCTCATTACGCTGGACGCTGCGGGCAATGTGCTCGGCACGGCAGAGGTTGAGCGGAGCGTCACGAGCCTTTCCGCCCGCGGGCGGCAGCTCCTCGTGATGACGAGCGGGGACCTCAGCCTTTACAGCGACAGCCTCGTCCGGCAATACAGCAACGAAACGCTGATGACCGCCCGCCGCGCCATCCTGCGCGCAAAGGGCGACATTTTGCTGCTGGGCGCTTACAGCGCCGAGCGCTTCAGCTTTTGAAACGAGATAAAAAGTTAGGAGGACGCAATATGAAAGCGATCATTGATCTGGTCCTGCTCGGCATCCTGATCCTCTGCGTCTGGGCGGGCTATAAAAAGGGTCTGCTCATGGGCATCGCGGGCATTTTGTGCATCGTGATCTCCGTTTACGGCGCGAATCTGCTGAGCAACGCCTTTTCCTATGACGTGGTGCCCGCGCTGCGGCCCTTTATCAGCGGCTATACGGAGAGCATGCTCAAAACAGGCGACACCCCCGTCCGGCAGGAGATGGGCTGGGAGGACTACGACCTCACCGCCGAGGACCTGCTCGCGCAGTATCCGGAGCGCAAGGCGGAGTTCTGCACCGCCTGCTTCCGCGCCGTCGGCGTGAGCTCCCCCGCCGCGGAGCATCTGGCGGACAAGGCGATCGCCTACGCCGAGGATAACGGCGGCACGGTCACGAACGCCGTGGTACATACCCTGAGCAGCACGATCAGCTATGTGATGTGCTTCACGCTGGCGTTTCTGCTCATCCTCATCATCCTGACCGTCATTGGCAATCTGCCGAACCTCAGCTATAAGCTGCCGAACCTCGATCTGGTGAACGACATCGGCGGCGCGGTGCTGGGGCTCGTGCGCGGGCTGCTGTTCTGCGCGCTGCTGGTCTGGCTGCTGAAGTTTTTGGGGATCATCCTTGGGCAGGACACCCTCGCGGACTCCACCCTCGGCGGCTGGCTGCTAAAGCGCGACTTTTTCTACAAATATCTCGGAATTTAACAGGAGACGGATAAACGCACTATGGAACCTACGATCTGCGCACGCTGCAAGAAGAATGCGGCGGTGATCTTTATTACAAAAATCGAGGGCAGTGAGACGAAAAACGAGGGGCTCTGCCTCAAGTGCGCCCGCGAGCTGCATATCAAGCCCGTGGACGATATCATTGCCAGAATGGGGCTCAGCGACGAGGACCTCGACACGCTTCAGGGCGACATGACGAGCTTCCTCCACGGCGAGGACCCCGACGCCCTTCCCGACGGCAGCGAGGACGACGGCAGCACCGACGACGAGGGCAAGACCGCGACCTTCCCGTTTTTGAACCGCCTGATGGGGCAGGCAAACCGCAGCGAGGACGCCCCCGTCCCCGCAGACCCGGCGAAAAACCAGAATTCCGGCGCTTCCGCCCCTGGCGGCAAGGAGAGCCGCCCGAAGCGCAAGTTTCTGGATGCTTACTGCATCAACCTCACGGACCGCGCCCGCGCCGGAAAGCTCGACCAGATGATCGGGCGCGAGGAGGAGCTGGAGCGCGTCATCCAGATCTTGAACCGCCGCCAGAAGAACAACCCCTGTCTCATCGGCGAGCCCGGCGTCGGCAAGACCGCCATCGCCGAGGGGCTTGCCCAGCGCATCGCGGCGGGGCAGGTGCCCTATAAGCTCGCGGAAAAGGAGGTCTGGCTGCTCGACCTCACCGCGCTCGTCGCCGGAACGCAGTTCCGCGGCCAGTTCGAGTCGCGCATGAAGGGGCTCATTCAGGAGATCACGCGCGAGGGCAATGTCATTCTGGTCATCGACGAAATTCACAACATCGTCGGCGCGGGCGACGCCGAGGGCAGCATGAACGCCGCCAACATCCTAAAGCCCGCCCTCTCCCGCGGAGAAATTCAGGTCATCGGCGCAACGACCTTCACCGAATACCGCAAGCACATCGAAAAAGACGCCGCGCTGGAGCGCCGCTTCCAGCCCGTCACGGTCGCGGAGCCGAGCATCGACGACAGCGTGAAAATTCTCTGCGGCATCAAGCACTATTACGAGGATTACCACGGCGTCACCATTTCCGAGGAAATGTGCCGCCTCGCCGTGACGCTCTCGGAGCGCTATATCACGGACCGCTACCTGCCCGACAAGGCGATCGACCTCATCGACGAGGCGTGCTCGGACGTGAACCTCAAAAACAAGACCCTCGCGCGCATCGAGGCGCTGGAAAAGGACATCGCCGACCTCGACAAGGAGCGTGAGCTGCTGATGGCGGACATGACGGGCGAGCACTTCGAGCGCCTTGCCCGCATCCGCGCCGAGCGGCTTCGCATGGATAACGAGCTGCTCGCCCTGCGCACGGAGGGGAAGCCTGCTCTGACGGAGGAAAACCTCGCCCGCATCATCGAGCTCTGGACCCACATTCCCGCGGCGAACATCCGCGAGGACGAGTTCACCCGCCTCGCCGGGCTCGCCGACCGCCTGAAGGCGCACGTCATCGGGCAGGACGCGGCGGTGGACGCCGTCTGCGCCGCCGTCAAGCGCAGCCGCGCCGGGCTTCAGGCGAAGCGCAAGCCGCTCTCGTTCATCTTCGTCGGCAGCACCGGCATCGGCAAGACCGAGCTCGTCAAGCAGCTCGCCGCCGACCTCTTCGACGCGCCGGAGGCGCTCATCCGGCTCGACATGTCCGAGTTTATGGAAAAGCACTCCGTCTCCCGTCTCATCGGCTCGCCGCCGGGCTACGTCGGCTATGACGAGGCGGGCCAGCTCACGGAGAAGATCCGCCGCAAGCCCTACTCCGTCGTGCTCTTCGACGAGATCGAAAAGGCGCACCCGGACGTGCTGAACGTCCTGCTGCAAATTCTCGACGACGGCCGCGTGACGGACGCGCAGGGGCGGACGGTCAACTTTGAAAACACCGTCATCGTCATGACGACGAACGCCGGCAGCGGCAGCAAGAGCGGCACGCTCGGCTTCGGTATGAGCGCGAACGACCAGAACCGCGAGCGCGTGATGAAGGCGCTGAACGACTTCCTGCGCCCGGAATTCATCAACCGCGTGGACGAGATCGTCTATTTCAACCAGCTCACGGAGGAGAATTTCCGCGCCATCGCCGCGCTGATGCTGGGCGAGCTGCGCGACGCGATGGCATCCCGCGGCATGACGCTGCGCTGGGACGAGAGCGTCCCGGCTTATCTCGCAAAAAAGAGCTACAGCCTCACCTACGGCGCGCGCAACCTGCGCCGCACCATCCAGAAGGAGATCGAGGACCGCGTAGCCAGCGAGATCGTAGACGTCCGCCGCGGCCGCGTCAGCACCGTAACGCTCACCGCGGACGACAATGGTGTGAAGATCGACGCGGAGTGATCCACCCGCTTTAACAAAAATTGCCCTGCCTGACGGCAGGGCAATTTTAGTTTGTCGAAAAAGTCATATATTGCGGCGAAGCCGCACAATTTAAAGGCCTCCCTGTGCAAGGGAGGCTGTCAGCGCGCAGCGCTGACTGGAGGGTTGTAAGCTTCCGGAATCGCCAAGCTTCCGGCGATAATTCGTAGGGGACGGCGTCCTCTGTCAAGCCCTAAATATTTACAAAATGTCCGGGATGATTATTTACACATTTACAG
>CAVJGI010000051.1:0-14592 GCA_963649145.1 Ruminococcus bicirculans (ex Wegman et al. 2014)
ACACCCGGAATTTTCTCGCGGCTGGCTATCTTTCCGTGATCTATGGCTGGCTGGACGATGGGATGAAGCAAAGCGACAGACACATGGCAGAATTAGCAGTCAAAGTCATGGAGTCCATTCAAAGTTTTTAGGCAGCCATAAGTCGGTATTGTTTGCGGGAGGCACCGATCCGGTACCTCCCGCAAATGCTTATTGGGGACAATTCCTTGGTCCCTTCCTCACAGCTTATGCACCCGCAGGGCGCGGATCGCGTTCAGGACTGCTATGACCGTGACACCGACGTCGGCGAAGATCGCGAGCCACATGTTGGCTTTGCCGAGGATGCCGAGGGCGAGGCAGATGGCCTTCACAACCAGCGCGAAGGTGATATTCTCGTAGACGATGGCGAGGCACTTCCGGGAGATCCTGATCCCCTTGGCGATCTTCATCAGATCGTCATCCATCAGCACCACGTCGGCGGCTTCGATGGCGGCGTCGGAGCCCATGGCGCCCATCGCGATGCCGATGTCGGCGCGGCTGAGCACCGGCGCGTCGTTGATCCCGTCGCCGGCGAAGGCGAGCTTCGCCTCCGGGCTCTTCGCCTTCAGCATTTCCTCCACGCGCGCGACCTTGTCGCCGGGCAGGAGCTCGCTGTAGACCTCGTCGATGCCGAGGTCGGCGGCGACCTTTTCCGCGACGGACTTCGCGTCGCCCGTCAGCATGACGGTCTTCTCCACGCCCGCCTTCTTCAGCGCGGCGATGGCTTCCTTGGCATCCGGCTTTTCGCGGTCGGAGATGACGATATGCCCGGCGTAGCTGCCGTCCACGGCGACGTGTATGATGGTGCCGACGGAATGGCAGTCCGCATAGTCGACGCCGAGGCGCTTCATCAGCTTCCGGTTGCCGACGGCGACCGCCGTGCCGTCCACGCGGGCGGTCAGGCCCTCGCCGCTGATCTCCTCGATGTCCGTGACGCGCTCGCGGTCGATCTCCTTGCCATAAGCGCGCTGGAGGCTCTTGCTGATGGGGTGGGAGGACGAGCACTCGGCGAGCGCGGCGTATTCGAGCAGCTTCGCCTCGTCCATCGTGCTGTGGTGGACGCCGTTGACCTCAAACACGCCCTGCGTCAGCGTTCCGGTCTTATCGAAAACAACGATCTTCGTCTGGGAGAGCGTCTCCATAAAGTTGGAGCCCTTGATCAGCACGCCCTCCTTGCTCGCACCGCCGATCCCGGCGAAGAAGCTGAGCGGGACGCTGACGACCAGCGCGCAGGGGCAGCTGATGACGAGGAAGGTCAGGGCGTTATAGATCCAGTTTTCCCAGTTCGCGGCATTGCCGGCGATGAGGTTCACAAGCGGCGGCAGGACCGCCAGCAGCAGCGCGCCGATGCAGACCGCGGGGGTATAGATCTTTGCGAACTTGGAGATGAAGTTCTCCGACTTGGACTTCCGGGAGCTGGACTCCTCCACGAGCTCAAGGATCTTGGAGACCGTGGACTCGCCGAACTGCTTCGTGGTCCGGATCTTCAGCACGCCGGTCATATTGATGCAGCCGCTGATGACCTCGTCGCCCACCTTTGCCTCGCGGGGCAGGCTCTCGCCCGTGAGGGCGCTGGTGTTGAGGTCGGAGGTTCCCTCCAAGATCACGCCGTCGATGGGGACCTTCTCGCCGGGCTGCACGACGATCGTGCTGCCAACGGCGACCTCCTCCGGGTCCACGCGCTCCAGCGCGCCGTCGCGCTCGATGTTGGCGTAATCGGGGCGGATGTCCATCAGCGCGGAGATGTTCCGGCGGCTCTTGCCCACCGCGTAGCTCTGGAAGAGCTCGCCCACCTGATAAAACAGCATCACGGCGATCGCCTCAAGATAGTCGCCGCTCTTTTCGTAAACGGCGAGCGCGATCGCGCCGATCGTCGCCACCGCCATCAGGAAGTTTTCGTCGAACACTCTGCCGTTCAAGATGCCCTTCCCCGCCTTGCGCAGGATGTCGTAGCCGATCAGCAGATACGCCGCCAGATAAAGGATCGTGCTCGCAAGGCGCGGCAGCGGCAGGAGCTTCACGGCGAGGATCACCACGGCGGTGATGATGATCCGGGTCAGCATGATCTTCTGTTTCTTTGTCATGTTGCATCTCCCTTTCTTCGGTTCCTTTGAAAAGCGCCCCGACCGCGTTTCGGCTTCCGGGGCGCAGACGGCTTTTCTTAAAACTCGATCTCGCAGTCGGGCTCGACCTTTTTGCACGCCTTCAGGACAGCCTTCATGACCTTCTTTTCGTCCTGTCCGTCCTCAAATTCGACGATCATCTTCTGCATCATAAAGTTGACGGTCGCGGAAGCGACGCCCTCGGTCTTCTTGGCGGCGTCCTCCATCAGGTTGGCACAGTTGGCGCAGTCCACTTCGATCTGGTAAGTCTTTTTCATGGTATCAAATCCTCCTGAGCATTTCAGAATTAAACAAATAAACACTTGTTTAATCATCTTGTCTGCAGTATAATCGTCCCATAGCCGGAAGTCAACCGCTTCCCGGCGTTCCCTGCCAAAAAGGAGAAAAGGATTTCCAAAAGGGAGATTCCCGAAAGGAGCGATCATTGAAAATGGCGGAATTTTCGCTGCCGCACCACCACAGCGAGCACCTGAACGAGGGCGCGCTGAAATCGCAGCTCGCCGCGCCGGAGGCGTTCGAGGCGGTGTCGCGTGTCCTGAAGCTGCTCGACGACACGAGCCGGGTCCGCATTTTCTGGCTTTTGTGCCACTGCGAGGAGTGCGTCATCAACATCTCTGCGCTGGTGGACATGAGCGCGCCCGCCGTTTCCCATCACCTGCGCCAGCTCAAGGCCGGCGGGCTCATCGTCAGCCGTCGGGAGGGCAAGGAGGTCTACTACAAGGCCTCGGACACCCCCGCCGCCGCGCTGCTGCATCAGGTCATCGAGCGCATTATGGAAATTTCCTGTCCCGAATAAAGCGCCACAAGATTTTTTGAGGAGGAACCACCTTGGACCGCACTCTTACCGATATCCGCGACCGTCTCTCCGGCGTTCCGGAGAAAACGCTCTGCGAGCAGCGCTTTCCCGACGCGCTCTCCCCCGCCGCCGCGGAGCATTTCTGCTCCCTCCCGACCGGCAGGGGGCGCGAGGCAGCCTATCCGGTCTTCCCCGGCGTCACGCTCGTGTTCCAGACCTATCTCGCCGAGCGGACCGCCTGCCGCCACGGTGCGGAGGCGGGGCTGCTGGAGATCAGCTACTGCCGCAGCGGGCGCGCCGGCTGGAGCATGAAAAACGGCTGCTCCATCTTTCTCGGACCCAGCGATTTCGCCGTCCACACGCGCGAGCTCTGCGCCGACTCCGTGATGGCGATGCCCGGCGGCAGCTTTGAGGGGCTCAGCGTCTGCATCGACGTCGCCGCATTCGACCGCGAAACGCCGGAGCTGCTGCGCGGCAGCGGCGTCAGCGGCGCAAAGCTCGCCGAAAAATTCTGCCGCGGCGGGAACTTTGCCGTGCTCGCCGGAAACGAGCGGACCGACGTCATCTTCTCCGGCTTTTTCGACCGCCCCGCGGCGCTGAAGCGGGCGTATTTCGCCATAAAAACGCTGGAGCTGCTGCTCTATCTCGACCAGCTCCCCCTCCGCGCCGCGCAGGGGACCGGCAGGGTCCCGTCCGAGCAGATCGAGATCGTCCGCCGCGTCCACGGGGAGCTCTCGGAGCATCTCGACCGGCGCTTCACGATCGAGGAGCTCGCGAAGCAGTACGCCATCAACCCCACCACGCTGAAATCCGCGTTCAAGGCGGTCTACGGCGACTCCCTCGCCGCCCACATGAAGGAGCACCGGCTGGAAAAAGCCGCCGCACTGCTGATCGAAACGGACGATAGCGTGTCGCAGATCGCGCGGCAGGTCGGCTACGAGAGTCCGAGCCGCTTTTCCACCGCCTTTCAGGAGGCGTATCAGCTCCTGCCGCTGGAATACCGCAAAAAGCACGCGGCGCAGCCGAAAAAATAAAAAAGCCGCGCCACTTTTCCTCAGGGGACGAACCGTCCGTCTTTTGTTATGTAAACCACATAGTCCTTCCCCTCGATCGTCCTGTCCCTGCCGGGAACGCTCGGCGGGATGCGCTCGTCACCGATGGGCAGCGCGATGAGGTCGAGCACGCCGTCGTGGGCGACGAGCGCGCCGTCCGGCGAGGCGTACCACGAAAGCCCGCTCGTATCCTCCGGGAGGGGCTCCGGCTCCGGTTCCGGCGGCGTTTCCCGCTCCGGCGGAAGCGGCAGCGTCTGCATTCCCGCGCGCTCCACGCGCTCGATCTCCGCGGGGAACTCCCGCAGCGCCGCGCGGCTGAACGATTTTTCCAGCGTCAGCGCGTCCCCCTCCGGGGCGAGCACGCCGAGATAGCCCTCGCGCCCGCCGCCGTAGACCGAGATGCGCACGACGCCCTCCAGCGGACGGCACTGGGCGGAAAACACCGTCCGCCCGCCCGCGGCGCGGACCGTCAGCTTCCCGACGATCTCGCCGTCGATCATAACGGGGTAAACACCCTCCATAAACACCAAACCTCCTATGAAACAAAAAATCAGGCCCATACGGTATCGTATGAGCCTGTTTTTAGTTTTATGATCCTCACTGCACGGCGTATTCGCCGGAGATGATGACCTTGGTGTTGTTCGCCGTGGCGGTGAAGCCGTTGCCGGCGATCGTTACCATATAGAGATGGTTCGTCGTGAGCGCCGCGCCGTTTGCCGCGGAAGCGGCGCTCGTGAGGTCCACGAGCACGGGGTAATCGGGGCCGCTCGCCTTCACCGAGCCGATGCGCGGCAGGATCTGGCAGCCGATCTGACACACGACGGTCTGTCCGCTCTGGAGCGTCAGCACCGTGAACGAGCCGCTGCCGCTGCGCAGCTGCGCCTCCGCGTCCGCAACGGCGTCCGCCATCTCCTGCTCCAACTCCGGGAGGAGCACGCTGTCGAGATAGCTTTTCGCGACGAGCGGATCGTCGGAGCTGCCGTAACCGCCGGCGGCGTAAACCACCGCGGCGAGCACGACGACCGCGGCGCAGATGAGCGCGATGAGCTTTGTCTTTTTCTGTTTCATAAGCGTTTATGTACCTCCGGGGGACGCGAGGTATTTTCCGCGTCCCCGAATTTTATCTTCTGCTTCTCAAAGCCCGAAGCTGACCGAGATGGCGTTATCTACCCGGTCCATCGTGGCGTCGTCCAGCTTGCCCATCCGCTCCCGCAGGCGGGATTTGTCCAGCGTGCGGATCTGTTCGAGCAAAATAACGCTGTCGCGCGTCAGCCCGAAGTCCGGTCCGTGCAGCTCGATATGGGTCGGCAGCTTCGCCTTGCCGAGCTGACTTGTGATCGCCGCCGCGATGACTGTGGGCGAATGGCGGTTGCCGGTGTCGTTCTGCACGATGAGCACGGGGCGCGTCCCGCCCTGCTCGCTGCCCACGACGGGGCTTAGATCGGCATAATAAATGTCTCCGCGCTTAACGATACTCATGCGTATTCACACTCCGATGAAGAAAAGAAGTCGCCCCCACTCCAGTTTATGTAGGGCCGCGTTCTCATTCTCCCACGGCGGCGGAAAAATTATACCTTGTCCGAAAATTTTGCTTCGCGGATATAGACGCGCGGCACGCGCTTGGAGATGCTGCACATCAGCTCATAGGGAATGGTCCCGGCTGTCTCCGCGAGCGAGACGAGCGGGGCTTTTTCGCCGAAGACCTCCACGAGCGAGTTCACATGCACCTCCGGCGCATCCGTGAGGTCGATCATGCACATATCCATGCAGATCTTTCCCCGCTGCGGCACTGTCACACCGCCGGCGTAGAAGCTGCATCGGTTGCTCAGGCAGCGGAACAGCCCGTCCGCGTAGCCGATGGGCACGACGCCCATGCGCGTGCGGCGCTTTGCGGTGAAGATGCCGCCGTAGCTCACGCGGGTGCCGGGGTCGTAGGTCTTGATGGTCGCGACGCGCGTCATCAGCCGCATGCCGGGGCGCAGACCGAGCCGTCCCCCGTCGCCGTAGCCATAGAGCAGCAGGCCGGGGCGCACCATGTCGAGCGCCGTCTCCGGATAGTTTAACACAGCGCCGCTGTTTGCGCAATGGCGAAGTTCAAACTTCACGCCCTCGCGCTCCAGCGCGGCGATGACGTCCAGAAAAAGCCGGAACTGCGCCCGCGTATAGTCTTCCGCCTCCGCGCCCGGCTCGTCGCTCATGGCGAAGTGGGTGAAAATGCCCTCCGGCTCCAGATTCGGGCAGCGGCAGGCGTCCGCGATGTTGCGCACGCCGGGCGCAAAGTGCTCCCCGGCGCAGAGAAAGCCGAGGCGCGCCATGCCGGTGTCCAGCTTGATGTGGATGCGCAGGCGCTTTCCCAGCGCCCCCGCCGCGGCGTCATATTCGAGCGCCTTGGCGCGGTTCGTCACCGTCTGGGTGAGGTCGTTTTCCAGCAGCGCGGGGACATACTCCACCGGCGTGTGGCCCAATATCAAAATCGGCAGCCCCACACCCGCGCGGCGCAGCTCCAGCGCCTCGTCGAGGCAGGAGACGGCGAGATAGTCCGCGCCGTTTGCCTCCAGCGCGCGGCTCACCGCGACCGCGCCGTGGCCGTAAGCGTCCGCCTTCACAACGCCGAGAAAGCGCGTTCCCGCGGGCAGCGCAGCACGGACGGCGCGCATATTGTGTACGATGTTTTCAAGGCTGATCTCAGCCCATGTCCGTTTTGTGTTCAGGTCCATTTCGCAAAAACCTCATTTGTAAGAAAAATCCGATATCTCGCAGACGGCGCGCACCGCGCCGTCCACCGCCAGCTCCGCGGAGAGTGGGGCGAAGGTCTCGCCGCCGAAGCGGAGCGTCAGCTCCGCCGCGTCCGTCACATAAAGCTCCGCGGCATAGAGCGTTTTGCCCTCCGCGTCCCGCTCCGTCCATGCGCGGCGGACATGCCCGAAGCGCAGGGCGTCCGCCGTCAGTCCTGCGGCGGCGAGCGGGCTGAGGTCCGGCGCACCGGAGAGCGCGAGCGGCAGCGAAACGCCGCCGAAGCCGATCTCCGCCCCGCCGGGAGAAAGCTGCGCCGTCACGCCCGCGATGAGCTCCGGCTCCACTACCTCGGCGGTGCAGCCCGCCGCCGTTCCGGTGCAGCGCAGCGTGCAGCAAAATTCCTCGCCGCCGACGTCCGCGCGCACCGCGGCGGTGAACGCAAGCTCCTCCGCCGCGGCGACGGCGTCCCGCAGCGCCTCGATCTTCGCTTCCGCGCGCCCCGTGCCGCCGCAGGCGGCGAGCAGCAGGGTCATCATCAGTGCAGGCAAAATCCGTTTCCACCTGCGCATTTTTTCGCTTTTACTCCTCCATCATGCTCATTTCCGCCGCGGGCAGCAGCTCGATGATGTCGCCCGCGAGCAGGCCGTATTCGCCGAAGCGATCGCGGCCGAGGTCCCCCGCCAGCGCGTGGAGATACGCCGCCGTCAGCACGGCGCGCCGCCACGGGAGCTGACCCGCCATCGCCGCGGCGACGCCGGTGAGCACGTCGCCGCTGCCGCCCTTCGCCATGCCGGGGTTCCCATTCGTGAGGATATGCGCCGTGCCGTCCGGAAATGCGAGGATGCTGCGGTGACCCTTCAGCAGCAGCGTGCAGTCCCACTCGCGCGAAAAGCGCACCGCGTCGCCCAACCGGTCGCCGGTCAGCTTCCCGCCGAGACGGGCAAACTCGCCCTCATGCGGCGTCAGCAGCAGCTCGCCGCGGTGGGCGCGCAGCACCTCCGGCATTTCCGCCGCGGCGTTCAGCGCGTCGGCGTCTAAAATGAGGGGCTTGTGCCAGTTTTCCAGCAGCCAGCGCACCGCCGCGGCAGCGCCGCTGCCGCGCCCAAGCCCCGGTCCCGCGGCGCAGACGTCCGCTTTTTCCAGCAGCGATGCGAGCTTCTCCACGGCTTCGGCGGAAAGCCCGCCGTCCTCCGCCGGGAGCGGATAGGGCATCGCCTCGTCGCACTTTGCCGCTTCGATCGCATAAATGCACTCCGGCACCGCGAGCGTCACGAGTCCCGCGCCCGCACGGAGGGCAGCCCGCGCCGCGAGCGACGGTGCGCCGGTATAACCCACGCTGCCGCCTAAGATGACGAGCTTGCCGTAATCGCCCTTGTGGGTCACGGGGTAGCGCGCCGGGAGGCGCACCTCGCCGCGCAGCACGGCGCTCGCGCCGATCTCCGACCGGTCGGCTATCTCCATCGGTATGCCGATGTCCGCCACGCGCACCCTGCCGCAGCAGACGCAGCCGGGCTCCACAAAATGCCCCGGCTTCGCGCGCGTGAACGTCACCGTCGCGCTCGCGCAGACGGCGTCGCCAAGAATCGCGCCCGTGTCCGCCTCCACGCCGCTCGGAATGTCCGCCGCGACGATCGGCGCGGGGCAGGAATTGAGCATGGAGATCGCCATCGCCGCCGCGCCCTGCACCGGGGCGTTCAGCCCGATGCCGAAGATCGCGTCGCCGACGACGGCGGCGCCCATCACCGCGGCAGTCTGGCGCGGGTCCATCGGGTTATAGTCCGCGACCGCGCCGCCGTCTTCCACGAACCGCCGCGCCATCTCGCGGCAGTCGGGCGTCATCTTCTCGTGCTTGCCGACGAAAAAGACCTGCACGCTCCAGCCGCGTTTTTTCAGAATATGCGCCGCGGCAAAGCCGTCGCCGCCGTTATTGCCCGCGCCGCAGAGCAGCGCGGCGGTCTTCTCCGTCCCGGCGGTAAACGCGGCGCGTTCGTCCCCGGCGGAGCACTCCCCCGCCGCCGTCGGTGCAAGCACCTCCGCCGCTTCCCCGGCGATGCGCTCCATCTCGTCGGCAAACGCCTCCGCCGCATTTTCCATCAATGTCAGCGAATCCACCCCGGCGGCGATCGCCGCGGCGTCCGCCTCGCGCATGCGCGCGCTGTCGCTCAGTCGCATAGCTTTTGTTCTCCTTTTGTCCGAATACCATCGGTTGACAAGAGCACGCACGCCTGACAGCGCGTCTTTCCGGCGCTTTTCGCCCTTTTCGGCTTGACGGGCGTCAGCCCGCCTGCGCCTCAAAAGCCGAAAATCACTCGGAAATCCAGCGCTGACAGGTGCGAAGCAGTTTTGGCGTTCCCGGCGGTGTTCAGGCAAGGAATCAACCGCAGGGAATACTTTGTGTATTTTCAAGGTTGATGACGCAGCATGAGCGCCGCCGGGACCGCCAAAACCGCGCGTGCCCTTGTCAACCGATGGCTCTTCAGAAATATTATAGGCTTCTTTTGAAAAATAGTCAAATTCCATCTTGCCATTCGGCATTTTTCCCGCTATAATGGGCACGTTAAGACATATTTCAAAGGCTGTGAACGGAAAAATAGCGGGTCCACGCATGGCAGAGAGGGACGGTCAGAAGGCTGAAAGCCGCCCCGATGCGCGCCGCTTGGTTCGTCCGGGAGCCGCCGCGGGGAAATACGCGGCCGGAAAAGCCCGCCGTTATCGGGCAAAAAGAGCGCGCTTTGGAAAAAGCGCGAATGCGGGTGGTACCGCGGAGGGCAATGCCTTTCGTCCCAGATTTTTGTGGGATGAAGGGCGTTTTTTGGTTTTAAAAAGCAAAATAATAAACACATATAAGGAGACAAAAGGAATGAAAGAACTTCTGAAAGAGCTGCGGGAGCGCTCCCTCGGCGCGATCGACGGCGCGGAGAGCGCGGACGCGCTGGAGGCGCTGCGCATCCAGTATCTCGGCAAAAAGGGCGAGCTGACCGCCGTGCTCAAGCAGATGGGCCGCCTGTCCGCCGAGGAGCGCCCGGCGATGGGCCAGCTCGCGAACGACGTCCGCGCCGCGCTGGAGGCAAGGCTCGACGATCGCAAAAAGCAGCTTAGCGAAAAGGCGATGGAGCTCCGCCTCGCGGCGGAGACGCTGGACGTCACCATTCCCGGCGACAAGCATGCGCTTGGCCACCGGCACCCGATGTATATCGCGCTCGACGAGATCAAGGAAATTTTCATCGGCATGGGCTTCACCGTGCTGGACGGTCCCGAAGTGGAGCTGAGCGAGCTGAACTTCGACCGTCTGAACGCCGGGGAGGGCCATCCGAGCCGCGACTGGTCCGACACGTTTTATTTCACGGGCGACGAGCGCGTCATGCTCCGCTCCCAGACCTCCCCGATGCAGGTGCGCGCGATGGACACGATGCCGCTGCCCATCCGCATGATCGCGCCGGGCCGCGTTTACCGCAAGGACGAGGTGGACGCCACCCACTCCCCGATGTTCCATCAGGTGGAGGGCATGGTCATCGACAAGGGCGTCACGATGGCGGACTTAAAGGGCACGCTGAACCTCGTCATGGAGAAGCTCTACGGCAAGGGCACCGTCACCCGCTTCCGCCCCCACCACTTCCCCTTCACGGAGCCGAGCTGCGAGATGGACGTGCAGTGCCACAAGTGCGGCGGCGTCGGCTGCCCGACCTGCAAGGGCGAGGGCTGGATCGAGGTGCTGGGCGCCGGCATGATCCACCCGCACGTGCTGGAGATGGCGGGGATCGACCCGGAGGTCTATTCCGGCTGGGCGTTCGGCTTCGGTCTGGAGCGCATCGCCATGCGCCGGTTCAACATCAGCGATCTGCGTCTCATCTTTGAAAACGACGTCAGATTCTTGGAGCAGTTTTGAGAAGGGAGCGTGAGAAGACATGAATCTGAGCAGAAAATGGCTGAACGAGTTCGTCACCGTCACGGTCGGCGATAAGGAATTTGCCGAGGACATGACCCTCTCCGGCTCCAAGGTGGAGACGTGGACCGATCTCGGTGCGGAGATCGAAAAGGTCGTCGTGGCCCGTGTGCTGGAGCTGCACCGCCACGAAAACTCCGACCACATGTGGGTGTGCAGCGTCGACGTCGGCGCGGCGGAGCCCGTCCAGATCGTCACCGGCGCGCAGAACGTCAAGGCGGGCGACTTGGTCCCCGCGGCGCTCGACGGCGCGCGTCTGCCCGGCGGCAAGGAGATCCACGCCGGTGCGCTGCGCGGCGAAGCGTCCAACGGTATGCTCTGCTCCTTCGCGGAGCTGGGGCTGGAACAGCGCGACTTCCCCACTGCGTATGAAAACGGCATCTGGATCTTGTCCGACGACCCGGAGCTCACCGGGCTCACCGTCGGCGAGGATATCCGTACTGCCGTCGGTCTCGACGACCATGTCGTCGAGTTCGAGATCACGCCGAACCGCCCGGACTGCCTCTCCGTCATCGGTCTTGCGCGCGAGGCGGCGGCGACCTTTGATGCGGAGCTGCGCCTGCACGTTCCCGAAGTGCACGGCGGCGCGAAGGGCAAGCTCGAAGACCTGCTGCGCGTGGACACCCCGGCGGCGGACCTTGTGCCGCGCTACACGGCGCGCATGGTGCGCAACGTGAAGATCGCTCCCTCCCCCAAGTGGATGCGCGAGCGCCTGCGCGCGATGGGCGTCCGCCCCATCAACAACATCGTGGACATCACGAACTATGTCATGCTGGAATACGGCCAGCCGATGCACGCATTTGATTACCGCTATGTGCAGGGCGGCCACATCATCGTCCGCCGCGCGGCGGAGGGCGAAGAGCTCACCACGCTCGACGGCAATATGCGTAAGTTAAACGCCAACCATCTTGTCATCGCGGACGAGACGCGCGCCGTCGGTCTCGCGGGCATCATGGGCGGCGAGAACAGCGAGATCGTCGCCGACACTGCGGACGTCGTGTTCGAGTCCGCCTGCTTCGACGGCACCTGCATCCGCCGCGGCGCGCTCGCGCTCGGCATGCGCACGGAGGCGAGCGCCAAGTTCGAGAAGGGTCTCGACCCGATGAACACGCTCCCGGCGGTCCAGCGCGCCTGCGAGCTCGTCGAGCTGCTCGGCGCGGGCGAGGTCGTGGACGGCGTGATCGACGTCTGCAACGCCCTGCCGCAGCCGACCGTGCTGCCGCTGGAGCCGGCGAAGATCAACGCCCTGCTCGGCACGGACGTTTCCGCCGACGAGATGGCGCGCATCCTGCGCAAGCTCGATTTCACCGTCGAGGGCGGGCAGGTGACGGTCCCGTCGTGGCGCGGCGACGTGCTGCGTATGGCGGACCTCGCCGAAGAGGTCGCCCGCTTCCACGGCTACAACAACATCCCGACCACCCTCATGCGCGGCGACACCACCTCCGGCGGCTACACGCCGGTGCAGAAGGCGGAAAACGCCGCGGGCGAATGCTGCCGCGCCATGGGCTATGACGAGATCATTACCTATTCCTTCATCAGCCCGACCTACTATGACAAGATCGGCTGGGCGGCGGACGATCCGCGGCGCGACAGCCTCAAAATTCTGAACCCCCTCGGCGAGGACACCTCCATCATGCGCACGACCATCCTGCCCTCTATGCTGGAGATCGTGGCGCGCAACTTCAATTTCCGGAATCCCGCCGTCCGGCTCTATGAGCTCGGCCGCGTCTACTTCAAGCGCGCCGACGGTCTTGCCGACGAGCCGAAAATGCTCTCCCTCGGCGCTTACGGCGCGGGCATCGACTTCTATAAGCTCAAGGGCTCCGTGGAGGAGCTGCTCGGCGCGCTGCGCGTGCAGGGCGTGCGCTTCGTCCCGGAGACGGCGAACCCGTCCTATCACCCCGGTCGCTGCGCCGCGGTCTATGCCGGGGACGCCCTGCTCGGCGTGCTCGGTCAGATCCACCCGCTCGTCGCGAAAAACTACGGCGTGGACGAGGAAATTTACTGTGCGGAGCTCGACTTCGGCGCGCTGCTCGCCGCCCGCGGCGCGGAGCCGTTCTATACGCCGCTGCCCCGCTTCCCCGCCGTCACGCGCGACCTCTCCGTCGTCTGTGAGGAGGGCAAGACCGTCGGCGAGCTGACCGAAGCCATCCGCGCCCACGGCGGCAGATATCTCGAATCCGTCCGCTTTGTAGATGTTTACCGCGGTGCGCCGATCCTGCCGGGCTATAAGTCCGTCACCTTCGCCCTCACGATGCGCGACGCGGAGCAGACGCTCACCGCCGACCACGCGGACGAGACCGTCGCCGCCATTCTGGACGGGCTCAAAGCCGACCACGGCGCGGTCATCCGCTGATGCCGCGCGGAGAAAATGTAACAGAATCGTAATATTGGAGCGCTTTACACTTCCGAAATTTTGGTATAATATAAGAGCATATCATACCGAAGCCAAAACGAAGGAGGAAGCACCCACGATGGAAGACGCAACGAGGAGATTCACCACCATCGACACGAAGACCGAGATCAGAGAGATCATGTCTTCCGTCTATGACGCGCTGCTTGTGAAGGGCTATAACCCCATCAACCAGCTTGTGGGTTACATTCTCTCCGAGGACCCGACCTATATCACGAACTACAAAAACGCCCGCAGCCTCATCACCCGCATCGACCGCGATGAGCTGCTTCAGGAGCTGCTGCTGAGCTATCTCGGCAAGTAAGACCCAAAACGAAAAATGCCTCCCCGCGAATGGCAGGTGTTCGTAAAACAGTGTTAGCCAAATAATACGAAATGAGCATCTGTCAGACAGGATTGGTCAACGAAAAAGCACGCCATATTCAGCTTCAAAAGCTGATATGGCGTGTTTTTCTGCTTATTTATGCTTCCGTTTTCCTTTTCCATGTGGCTGGTATGGCCTCGCCTTGCCACGCTGGTTGGTTGAGCTTTTCATGTACTTGGACAGCTTCAAAACATCAATGATATTGACAAACTGCTCCTTGGTGATGGCATCATAATCAATGCCAAATGTCGCAAGGTAGATTCTTGCCTGTTTCTCAGCGTCGCTGCCCTCAAAGTTCATGGCATCCTGCAACTGGCTCTGAACTTCCTCTGCGATGGAGGGTGTGTCTGCCGTTGTGATGTCGTTGCTGTGTTCCTCCCGAATATCACGGAGGATCGCTTTCATATCGTCGGCAAGCACATGGCCGAAATAATCATCCTCCCGAACCTGGGCCAGCTCCAATGTCCGGGTGGAAAGATCGTACTGCCCGTCCTGTTTCATCAAAGCCATCTTACGCACCGCTTCCAGCATAGCGTTCATATCATTGATCCGCATATCTGCGATCCGATCCACATAAATTTCCGCATCCAGCATCATGCGCTGGAAATCCTTGTGGCACAGCATTTCCGACAGCAATCGGTGATTGAAGTTCCCTGTCCTTAATACTTCTATGGCATCGTCACCCAGATGCAGAGAGTCCAGCTCTGTGTTTGGGTGATTTTTGTTTTCTGTCCGGCAGAGCAGGTAGTCTGTAGACACGCCCAATTTGTCTGCCAGCTTTGCAATGGCAAATGCCTTTGCGGAAAAAGCCTTTGCTGTCCCCGAGGTTAAGGGTCTGCTCATGGAGGCGGTCAACGAACACAACCGGGCTGAACAGAAAGAGGGGTGCTGAGTATCGCGTTATTCCATTTTCATGTGACGCAGATCAAGCGCAGCGCGGGGCAATCCGCCGTGGCTGCTGCCGCCTACCGCGCCGGGGAAAAGCTGCACAGCGAATACTACGGCGAGGACAGCGACTACACCCGCAAGGGCGGTGTGATCTGCTCGGAAATCCTGCTGCCACCCCACGCCCCACCAGAGTACGCAGACCGCGAAACGCTCTGGAACGCCGTGGAGAAAGCCGAGCGCGGCAAGAAAGCGCAGCTTG
>CAVJGI010000052.1:0-14461 GCA_963649145.1 Ruminococcus bicirculans (ex Wegman et al. 2014)
GAGGCAAATATATTGTAACAGGAGGGACCCAATCGAAAGGGTCCCTCCTTAACTGCGCCTTTGCTTACTTTCCCCGCAGGGGGAAAGTAAGTCGCGTCCCGCGGACGCGAAACAAATCAAATCCTCGCGCCGCGCACGGCGCGAATCCTATTTTATCTCCGCGTCCTTGGGGGCGAAACCTATTTCAGTTGATCTTGATCTTCTCCCAAAGCGTATTCACATAATCCAGCGTCGCCTGATCAAGATTCCGGTAAGCATTGGCATTATAGAGCTCGGCGAAGTTCTCGATGCCGGGATAGAGGACCTCCATCGCCTCCTCGCCCATATCGTCGATATAGGTCTCGGAATTATAAACCAGCGTGTTCGGCGAGGCGTAATAGGTGTATTCCGCGTTCGCGACGGCGGGCTCCTCGCTCAGCATGTAGTTGATGAAGATCTCGGCGAGCTCCTTGTTCTGGCAGCAGCTCGGAATGCACATCGCGTCGATATAATAGTTCGTGGGCTCCGGGTAATAGAAGCGGAGGTCCACGCCGTCGGCTTGGGCGTCGAGCATGGTGAAGTAGTCCCCGGCGTAATAAGCGCCGATGGCTGCCTCGCCGGACTCCATCATGTTATAAATTTCGTCCATCACGAGCCCGTAGCGCAGGGGGCGCTGCTCCATCAGCGACTCCGCCGCCGCGTCCCACACGGCGCGATCCGTCGTGTTGACGTCCAGCCCCGCGCGGTACATTGCCGTGCCGAAGGCGTCGCGCGCGTTGTTGAACTGGAGGATTCGCCCGGCGTATTTATCGTTCCAGAGCAGCTCCCACGTGCCCGCGTCCGCCTCGTCCACCTCGGCGGCGTTATAGATGACGCCGATGATGCCGTAGGTATAGGGCACGGTGTAGCAGTCGTCGGGGTCATAATAGAGCCCGTGGAACGCCTCGTCAACGTAGCGGTAGTTCGGGATGTTGTCGAAATCGAGCGGGAGGAGCATATCCTCCGCCGCCATGCGCGCGATCATATAGTCCGAGGGGATGATCACGTCGTAGCTGACCGCGCCGGAGGCGAGCTTGCTGTACATATCCTCATTGCTCGCGTAAGTGGTGTAGTTCACGGTCACGCGGCGGTCGTAGGTCTCCTCATACCAGCGCTCGAACTCCTTCACGGTGTCGAAGCTGTCCTCGCTGCCGTCGGAGATATACTCGCCCCAGTTATAGACGTTCAGCACGAGCGGACGCTTCCCGGCGAACACGGCGAGGCACACGATCGCGGCAGCGAGCACCGCGGCGGCGGGGATGAGCGCCTTTTTTCCGAGCGGGCGGCGCGTCCGGCGGCGGCTGCGGCGCGCGGCGCGGTGGGCGCGCGACTGCTCGTTGTCGCTCAGATTGCTGAAGAGCAGCAGCGCGAGGATCACGAAAAAGATGATCGTCGCGAGGGCATACATCTTGGGTGTGACGGTCTTTTTCGTCATGTTGTAGATGCTGATGGGCAGGGTCTGGAAGCCGGTGCCGGAGGTGAAATAGCTGATGACGAAGTCGTCAAGGCTCATCGTGAACGCCATGATCGCGCCGGTGACGATGCCGGAGCTGATCTCCGGGATCGTGACCTTGAAAAACGCACGCAGGGGCGTGCAGCCGAGGTCCTGCGCCGCTTCGGGCAGCGCCGGGTCCATCTGCTGGAGCTTCGGCAGCACCTGCAAAATGACATAAGGCAGACAGAAGGTGACGTGGGCGATGAGCATCGTCCAGAAGCTGAGGCTGTCCCGCAGACCGAAAAGTCTGCCGGCGAAGACGAACATCAGCATCAGGGAAACGCCGGTGATGATGTCCGGGTTCGTCATCGGGATATCCGTCACGGTGTCCATCACGCGGCGGTACCAGCGGCTGCGCAGGCGGTAAATGCCCACGGACGCCGCCGTTCCCATCACGGTGGAGATCGCCATCGCGGAGGCGGCGAGGATGAGCGTGTTCTTCACGCTCGCGAGCGTGTTGGTGTCCCGGAACAGCTCGCGGTACCACTTGAGCGAGAAGCCGGAGAACACGGAAAGGCTCTTCGCCTCGTTGAAGGAGAACACGAGCAGGATGGCGATCGGCGCGAAGAGGAAGATGAAGATGATCGCGGTATAGATCTTGGAGGCAGTTTTCATCTGCGGGCACCTCCTCCGTAAGTCTTGCGGTTGGCGGCATACTTCATGACCGCCATGCAGAGCAGCAGGATGATCATCAGGATAAACGCCATCGCCGCGGCGAAATGCAGGTTATTCGCGACATACTGTCCCTCGATGGCGTCGCCGATGAGGAAGAATTTGCCGCTGCCGAGCTTCTGGGAGATATAAAACGTGCTGATAGACGGGATGAGCACCATCGTGATCCCGGAGATGACGCCGGGGAGCGACAGCGGGAAGATGACGCGCCGGAGCACGGAGCCGCTGTTGCAGCCGAGGTCGCGCGCCGCCTCCAGCAGCCGCGTGTCCATCTTCGCCGTGATGGAGAAGATGGGCAGGATCATATACGGCAGATAGTCATAGACCATGCCGATGACGACCGCTGCCTCCGTGCCGATGATATGGACTTTGCCGAGACCGAGCGCGGAGAGCAGGCTGTTCAGAATGCCGGTGTCCTGCAAGATGGTCATCCACGCATAGGTGCGGATGAGGAAGTTCATCCACATAGGCAGCATGATGAGCGTCATCATGATCTTCTGCGTGCGCTCCTTCGCGCGCGCCATGATATAGGCGATCGGGTAGCCCAGCAGCAGGCAGACGGCGGTGGAGATGGCGGCGAGCTTCAGCGAGCGGAGGAAGATGAGCAGGTAGGTGAAGACCTCCGTCTCCGTGCCATCCGCGGCGGTGACGCTGCTCTTTGCGGTGAAAAAGCGGGTGATGTTCTCCGTCGTGAAGGCGAAGCTGTTGTCCGTGAAGGCGTAATACGCCACGAATGCGAGCGGGACGACGACGAAGAGCGCCGCCCACGCGGAATAGGGACCCAGCAGCGCGCGCTGGAGCCGTCCGGTGCGGCGGGTCCTGCTGGCGGCAGACGTCATTCCTCCACCTCGTCTTCCTCAGGCTCGGCGAGCTCGTCGAGCTCGTTGGAGAAGGACGAATAGTCGCCGTAAAGCCCGGAATACTCGGATTTTTTCATAATGTGGATGGCGTCCGGCTCGATAAAGAGCCCGATATGCTCGTCCACGTCCACGAAATCGGTCGTCTGGATCATCCACTTAAAGCCGCCGATGTCGACGATCACCTCGTAGTGGACGCCCATAAAGGTCACGGAGGTGACGACGCCGCGGAGGTGGCCGCGCTCTTCGGGCACGATGTCGACGTCCTCCGGACGGACGACGACGTCCACCGCCTCGCGCTTCGCGAAGCCGGCGTCCACGCAGTCGAAGGTGTGACCGGAGAAGCGGACCTTGTAGTCCTCCAGAAACACGCCGTCGAGGATGTTGCTCTCGCCGATGAAGTCGGCGACGAAGGCGTTTTTCGGCTCGTTATACACGTCGATGGGCGTGCCGATCTGCTGGATCCTGCCCTCGCTCATGACCACGACGGTGTCGCTCATCGTGAGCGCCTCCTCCTGATCGTGGGTGACGAAAACGAAGGTGATCCCGGTCGCCTTCTGGATCTTTTTCAGCTCCTGCTGCATGTCCTTGCGCAGCTTCAGGTCCAGCGCGGCGAGGGGCTCGTCGAGCAGCAGCACCTTGGGCTTCGCGACGAGCGCGCGGGCGATGGCGACGCGCTGCTGCTGGCCGCCGGAGAGCCCGGCGACGCGGCGCGACGCGAGGGCGGAGAGCTTCACGAGCGCGAGCATCTCCTCCACCTGCCGCTCGATCTCCGCGCGCGGCAGCTTGCGCTCGCGCAGCGGGAAGGCGACGTTTTCAAACACGTTCAGGTGCGGAAAGAGCGCATATTTCTGGAACACGGTGTTGACGCTGCGCTTATGGGGCGGCACGTCGTTGATGCGCTCGCCCATAAACACGATGTCGCCCTCGTCCGGCTGCTCAAAGCCGCCGATGAGCCGCAGCGTTGTCGTTTTTCCGCAGCCGGAGGGACCCAGCAGGGTCAAAAATTCGTTGTCATAAATGTCGAGGTCGATATGGTCCAGAACGGTCTCCCCGTCAAAGGACTTGCTGACGCCGCGAAGCTCCACGATCTTTTTCATACTCTGCGCGCTCCCTCCGGAAAAAATAAAAGTGATATGTCGGTTCCGGCATATCACTTGCAAAAATATCGGGCGAACGCGCACCCTGTCCCGCACCATATTACGGTACGAAAAGCGTGCTGCTCCCAATGGGTTTAGAGTCTATATAGCAAAGATTACTTTTACTACTCTTATTGACCATTTCACAAGTTTTATGCCATGCGGCATCGGTTTATAAGTAACCAACTTTTGAAACTGAGCTTTTAACTCAATCAATAAGGCAACAACAAGTTGCCGAGCCGCGCTTATTTCATCGCGGCGCATGCGGCATTCGACCCGGCTGTCCGTATGGCCTTGGCCGGTCTTTCGCAAAACCGGCGGTCAAACTATCTTGCTTCGGAAGACTCTGATGATACTCCCAATTGAGACGCGAATATCATACCTGATTTTTCCCGCCCTGTCAACGACATTTTTCGGCAGGGCTCCGTCTTTTTTCACAAACTTCGCGGTGGGGTGCATTTGTTCAAAAAAAAGAGACCGGCAAAGCCGGTCTCTTTTTTTGAGTCAGATCATGCTCTTCAGCTCCGGGCTGATGATCAGGGTCGCTTCGGTGGCTGCCTGAATCTGCTCGACGGTGAATTCGGGGTTATACTCGGTCAGGACAAGGCCCTTGTCCGTGCACTCCATAACGCCCATCTCGGTGATGATCTTGGTGATGCAGTGGACCGCCGTGTAAGGCAGACGGCACTTCTTCAGGATCTTGGGGTTGCCCTTCGCGGTGTGCTCCATCGCAACGATGACGTTCTTCGCACCGACCAGCAGGTCCATCGCGCCGCCCATGCCGGGCATCTTCTTGCCGGGGATGATCCAGTTGGCGAGGGAGCCTTCCTCATCGACCTCAAGGCCGCCGAGGATGGTGGCGTCCACGTGGCCGCCGCGGATCAGACCGAAGGAGACGGAGGAGTCGATGAAGCAGCCGGTCTCGCTGACAGCGGAGGGAGAGCCGCCGGCATCCACGACGTGGATGGGGTCACGGTTCTCGTCGGTCACATGACCGGTGCCGATGATGCCGTTCTCGCTCTGCAGGGTGACATGGATGCCCTCCGGCAGATAGTTGGGGACCAGCGTCGGCAGACCGATGCCGAGGTTGACGACGTCGCCGTCCTTCAGCTCTTTTGCAACGCGCTTGGCGATAAATGCCTTGATCTCAGACTTTTCCATTAGTATTTTCCTCCCTCGACAACATAGTCCACGAACACGCCGGAGGTACGAACATCCTCAGGAGTGATGCGATCGACGATCTCTTCCGCCTCGGCGATAACGGTGTCGGCGGCGGTCGCCATCACGATGTTGAAGTTGCTGGTGTCGCCCTTGTACCAGACGTTGCCCGCCTTGTCGATCTTCGCGCCGGCGATGACGGCGAAATCGGCGTGGACGGGAGCCATCAGCAGGTAATCCTTGCCGTTGATGGTCTGCTTGCCGAGGCAGAGGGGGTTGTCCTCGACGATGGTGCCGACGCCGGTCGGGGTCAGGACGCCGCCGAGACCGGCGCCGTCGGCGCGGATCATCTCAGCGAGGGAGCCCTGCGGGACCAGAATGACCTCAAGGGTGCCTTCCTGCATATTCTGGGTCGCGACCTCCGGGTTCAGACCGACGTGGGTGGCGATCAGCTTCTTGATCTGATGATTGTGGACCAGCTTGGCGACGCCATAGTAGTCCTCGCCCATCGGACCGCCGGGCATGGAGGCGTCGTTGCAGATCATGGTCAGATCCTTCACGCCGCTCTTGCTCAGAGCGTCGATGAACTTGTGCGCGTTGCCGCAGCCCATGAAGCCGCCGAACATCACGGTGGCGCCATCGGGGATGAGCTTCACGGCCTCTTCGATGGATACAAACTTAGGCATTTTTCAATTTCCTCCTACATTTGCGCTCACCCGGCGGCAGATGATCTCTCGCGCCGCCGGGCGGTGTTTATTTGTTATTTCAGCACTTTTCCCAGATCGTGGCAACGCCCATGCCGCCGCCGATGCAGAGGGTGGCGAGGCCGTGCTTGGCGTCCTCGCGCTTCGCCATCTCGTGGATGAGGGTGACGATGATGCGCGCACCGGAAGCGCCGACCGGGTGGCCGATGGAGATCGCGCCGCCGTTGACGTTGACCTTGCTCATATCGAAGTGCAGCTCACGGGCGACCGCGATGGACTGGGCGGCGAAGGCTTCGTTCGCCTCGACGAGGTCCATATCCTCGATCTTCATGCCGGCCTTCTCCATCGCCTGACGGGATGCGGGAACGGGACCGACGCCCATGATCTTCGGGTCGACGCCGCCGTGACCCCAGCTGACGAGCTTCGCCATCGGCTTCAGACCGTACTTCTTGACCGCTTCGCCGGAGGCGAGAACGATGGCGGCAGCGCCGTCGTTGATGCCGGAAGCGTTGCCGGCGGTGACGCGCGGGGTGTGCTTGCGGGCGTCCGCCTCGTGGACCTCGCTCGGCTGGAAGGTGTGGACGATCTCGTCCTCGACGCCCTCAGGACCGCAGGGGAATGCGCCCTTCAGCTTCGCCATGCCCTCGGCGGTGGAACCGGCGCGCGGGAACTCGTCGACCTTGAACTCGACCATTTCCTTCTTCTTCTTGATCATGACGGGAACGATCTCCGCGTCGAACTTGCCGGCCTTCTGAGCAGCCTCGGTCTTGAGCTGGGAGTTCAGACCGAACTCATCGAGCTCCTCGCGGGTGATGCCCCAGACGTCGCAGATGTTCTCGGCGGTGGTGCCCATGTGGTAGTTGTTGTAAGCGTCCCAAAGGCCGTCCTTGATCATCGTGTCAACGACCTTCTTGTCGCCCATGCGGGCGCCCCAGCGCTCGGCGGGCAGAGCGTAGGGAGCAGCGGACATGTTCTCGGTACCGCCGCAGACGACGATGTCGGCGTCCTCAGCCTTGATCGCGCGGGCAGCCTCGATGACGCTCTTCATACCGGAGCCGCAGACCATGCCGACGGTATAAGCGGGAACGCTGAACGGCAGACCGGCCTTGATGCCGACCTGACGGGCGGGGTTCTGGCCCTGCGCTGCGGTCAGGATGCAGCCGAACATCAGCTCATCGACCTGCTCCGGCTTCACGCCGGCGCGGTTCAGCGCTTCCTTGACGACGGTGGCGCCGAGATCCACGGCGGGGACATCCTTGAGGGAGCCGCCGAAGGAGCCGACCGCGGTACGGCAGCAGTTTACCAGATAGACTTCTTTCATGATAAAAAACCTCCAACTGCCCGGATTTCCGGGTAAATTTTTCTTGTTCGCCGCGAGTATTATAAACCCCTATGACGGAAAAATCAAGCATAAGCCGGGAAAAATGTGCGCATTTCCGTCAATTTTGCGAAAAAGCGGGAAAAGCCTCATTCGAGGAACATCCACGGCCTGTTCTGCTCGTTCATATTGAAGCGCGGCAGGTCATAGAGCCCGTCGGCGGCGTCCGCGATCTGCGCCTTTGTCGTGGTCGTGACGGCGAAGAGCCCGCGGACGAGCTCGTCCGCCCACGCGTCCGTCGCGCCGTGGGGGTAAGCGAGATAGACCGGCGCGTGTCCGAGCTCGGCGGCGAGCCTATCGGCGCTCGTTTGCAGGTCGGCGGAAACGCGCGCGGTGTAATCGTCCCGGCTCTCCCCTTTCCAGCGCTGGACGCCGTAGGTGCCGTAAGTCGGGTTCTGGGCGTGGAGCGCGTGGGTGTGGGAGCCGATCTCCACAAAACCGGACGCCTCCAGCTCGCGGCACTGGTCCCATGTCAGCGACCAGTCAATGACGTCCGGGATGCTCGTGATCACGGCGATGACCGCCTTTGCGCCGAACTCCTCCAGAAGGGGGTAAGCGATGGTGTAGTTGCTGTTGTAGCCGTCATCAAAGGTGAGCATGACCGCCTTTTCCGGCAGCGGCTCCCCCGCGGCGAGCTCGCGCGGGAGGACGAAGGTATAGCCGTTGTTGCGCAGCCACGCGAGGTCCTCGCGGAAGCAGACGTCCGTGGTCGTCCACTCGCTGCACTCCTCGCCGTCAGCGACGAAGTGGTGGTACATCAAAACCGCGAGCGGCTCGTCCGGAGCCGCCGTCCTGCCCGCCGCAAACCCGCCGCAGCCGGCAAGCGCTGCGAGCACCGCCAGCACCAGCGCGATAAGCAAAACGCGCCGCACCGCGACGTTTCCGTGAACACCCACAAGCCCCTCCTCCCCCGCCGAACCCGGCGGGCGGTAAAAATCGTAATCTGCTTTTCTTTATAACATAAATTGGACGATAATGCAAATATTTCCCGCACGCAGGGGAAACATTCTGGCTTGGCATTTTTAGAGTGAAATCCGCCTAAAGGGGGCGGATGAAATCTGCTATGCAGATGAAATCCGGGCTTTTGCCCGGATGAAATTCCCGCTGCGCGGGGAAGTTTTGCGGAATTTTGCAAAAAAGAGGAACGCCCGAAGGCGTTCCTCTTTTTTTGATTTAAATTACAGCTCCGCGAACTGGATGAACACGGGGTTGTTTGCCGGGACCTCGGTGATCGGGGTCAGCTGGCCGTCGGCGCCGATGGCGTAGCTGCGGACCACGTTGTCCGGGCGGACAGGGACCAGCAGGAAGGAACCATCCGGGCTGATCTTCATGTCGCGGACAGCGTCCTTCGGGTCGGCGGGGCACTTGCCAACGCCGATGGAGAGGATGCGGGTCAGCTTGCCGTCAGCCGCGATGGAGTAGCCAACGAGGGTGTCCTCGCCGCGGTTGTTGACGTAGACGTACTTGCCATCCGGCGTGACCTGAACGGTAGCCAGCTCGTTGCGGCCGGAGAAGCCCGGCTGAACGGTGGACTGACGATCGGCGACGGAGAGGATGCCGTTCTCGGAGTCGAAGTTGAAGCTCCAGATCTCGGAAGAGAACTCGCACGTCATGAACATGTGTCCGTTGTTGTCGAAGATGCAGTGACGCGGACCGGTGCGGAGCGGAGCCTGGAACAGGGACGCCAGAACCAGCTTCTCGCCGCCGAGACGGTAGACGTAGATCTTCTCAGAGGCCTTCTCGCAGGCGACAAGGAACTTGCCGGACGGATCGACCTTGACGATGTGGGCGTGAGCGGAAGCCTGAGAGTGGCCGCCCGCCTGAGGAGAGGTGTTCGGATCCATGCCGGCGCCGGTCAGGACCATGCAGTCGCAGCAGGGCTCGATGGAGCCGTCCTCGTTCAGCGGATACTGAGCGATGGTGGAGTCGTCATAGACGAACTGGTTGACCCAGTGGCCGTCGGTGGTCTCAACGACCTTGACGACGTGGTCGAACTTGCCGTGGCTGGCGGTGAAGATGTACTTCTCATCCGGGCCAACGCAGACGGAGGCGCAGGAGCAGCCCATGGTGAGCTGCTTGTTGATCAGCTTCAGCGCGCCGGTGGCGGGGTCGACCTTGAACGCCATAACGGTGGTCGGGACCTTCTCGTTGCGGCCGGCGTCCTTGCGCTCGTCGACGGCGTAGAGGACCTGCTTGCCCTTGGCATAGTCAAGGAATCCGGCGTAGCCCGGCTCGGCAACGCCATTGTTCAGCGCGGTGATGGTCTTGCCGCCTTCGCCGATCTCGAAAACTTCGATACCGCCGGAACCGCTGCCGACGTATGCGATCAGTTTGCTCATTGCAGTAAATCTCCTAAATTAAAAATTTTTCTGAGGTCACATGACACAAGGGTTTTGCACGCACGGTACAAAACCCTTGCGTCTTGAATCAAGTCAAGATGCCTTGTTCAGGGCTGATCTTACTTCTTCAGCTCGACCAGCGTGTTCGGGTTCACAGGGATACCCGGACGGCCGGGGTACTTCTTCATGACTTCCTGCAGACGCGGGTCGTCCTGGCAGCAGAGCCAACCATCTTTGTAGACGTAGTTCTCGCCGACCTTGAGGGTGCAGTGACGGATATCGCCGGTGATGTGCGGATAGAAGTTGTAGCCCGGATGGCCGCCGGCGGAGCCGAGGTGCCAGTGGACGTTGGAGCAATCCATATGCTCGATCGTGCGGCGATAGATGTCGTTCGGGCACTGATAGTAGTTGACGTGAGCGTTCGGGTGGATGCCGAAGTGGAAGGTATCGAACAGCCAGATCTTGTCGCCGACCTTCTCCTCCATCTCCTTCAGGAAGGCATAGAGCTTCTTAGCCTCGACGCCGCCCTCGATGCCGACCATCTTGCTCTCCTCGACGGTGATCTTGATGGGCTCATCCCAGTACGGGCTGATGTCGATGTACTTGCTCCACCAAGGCAGCATCTCCTTGAAGTAGAGAACGCCGTTGACGTGGGTGCAGTTGATCGGGGGGTGGACCCACTCAGGAACCGGCAGATAGTGGCTGGACTCCTCACGCCAAGAGTCGTAGGGCATGCCCGGAACGCCGACACCGTTCTCGTCCTCGCGCTTGAGCGGGCTGACGGTGAAACCGGTGAGGTTGGTGCCGTTCGGATCGGTCATGGTGAACGCGGTCGGCTTGTCCAGAGCCATGAACGGCTCGGAGCTGATGTGGCGGAGCATGATGGTCAGCTCGTACGGAGTGCGAGCCCAGTCGGTCATCATCAGGTCAGCAGTGACCGGGAAGACACGGACCATCCAAGTACCGGCATCGTAATCCAGACCCTTCGGCTGCTTGTCCGGGCGGCGCGGGAAGTCGATCTTGGCCTGCTCGGTCATGCGGGCGGGGTCGTTCAGGTGAGAGCACTCGATGTGGCCGCGGAAATCAGCGATCTCCTCGACGGGCATCTGCCACGGGGTGTTGACGATGATGTCAGCGCCTTCGATGGCCTTCTTGACCACCGGGGGATAACGCCACTCGTGCTTCAGCTGGGGATCATCGACCCACAGGATGGAGCAGCGATGGCCACGGGAGGTGAAGGCAGTGGACATCCAGCTGATCGCTTCTTCGTCGATCAGGTTGTCGCCGCCGTACAGACCGTCCTTGTGGACCAGAATCAGAACTTCCTTCTTCGTTCCCTTGACAGCGCGGCCGACGCAGTTATCGACCATATCGGACAGAAATTCCCATGCCTGTTCGGGGATACCAACTTGAGGTGCCATTTGATTTTTCCTCCTTTAAAATTGTTTCTTGCAGTTTTCCAACATAAACAGTTTTCCAACTGATCATTGGACAAGAAAAAAAGCAGCGAGTCCATCAGCCGGTTTTACGCCGTTTCAGCAACTCACTGCATTCTATATTATATAAATAGAGATCCGATTTGTCAATCGTTTTTTGCAGCTTTTCCGGCAAAAACGCGGGGTTTCTTTGGAAAACCCGCCGGGGCTAAGCCCCGGCGGGTTCTTATTGTGCGGTTTTGCGCGCAGCGAGTCGGTCTCAGACCGGCAGCTTGAACAGACGGATGGCGTTGTCGCTCATGATGAGCTTGCGCTGCTCGTCGGTGATGTCGATGCTCTTCATGAACTCGACACCCTGCGCCTGCCAGTTGTAGAACACCGGGAAGGAGGAGCCGAACAGCAGGTGATCGGCGCCGCAGACCTTGATGGCGCACTCGACCTGATCCTTGCCCCAAGAAGCGGGGTGGGTCGTGTCGAAGTAGAGGTTGTTCTTGAGGTAGCCAAGGATCTTGTCGCCCTCGGTGGCGTCGAGACGCTGCATGGCTTCCTTCTTCTTGCCCATCTTCGGGGTGAGCAGGTTGTAGTTCGCGAACCAGTTGCCGCCGAACATGGTGTGGATGAACTTCAGGCCGGGCATCTCGTCGAACATGTGGCTGAACAGCTCGCGGCCGACGGCGGTCGCCTGATCGATGACGCGGCCGAGCTCGCGGCGGAGGTTGGTGTACTCATAGAGAGACTCCCAGCGCACGGGCAGCGGGGTGTGGTGGACGACCACGGGGATGTCGAGCTTCTCGATGGTCTTCAGATAGGGACGGAACACCTCGTCGTCGAGGTAGAGCTGACCGTAGTGGCAGGCGACCTGAACGCCGACCATGCCGAGCTCCTTGACGCAGCGCTCAAGCTCGTAGATGTTCTCCTTGCCGCCCCAAGGGGGAACGCAGGCGTTGGCGAACAGACGGCCGTTGGAGCGCTTGCACATATCGGCAGCGTTGTCGTTGACGATCTTGCAGGTATCGAGGCGGAGCCACTCCTGCCACACGGGGACGCGGAGCAGGCCGATGTCGACGCCGTTCTCATCCATCGCGTTGATCTTGGATTCGAGGTTGTAGTCGCCCTCGACGTAGTTCAGGTTCTGGTAGCCCTTCGGCTTCTCCAGAATGAGCTGGCGCTTGCCGCCCTCGGTCATACCCATGGAAGCGATCTCGCCGAAGCCGCGCGGAGCGGTGGTCAGAAAGCCGTTCAGGACTTCCTCATTGGTGAACAGATCTTCCGGAAGGTGATGCATGTTAACATCAATGATCATGTCTTTTTCTCCTTTTTGAATTATTCCAGACGCCGGAAACCGGCGGTCCGTTTTTACAAGTATATTTTCGCACCCGCGCGCCGAAAAATCAAGCGCCAAAACCGAGCGCCGGTTTCCATTTTGGAAACCGGCGCTTTATCGGATTAAAGAAGTCTTTCCATCTCGTAGTTCGTCTCGACGAAGCGGCGGAACTCGTGGAAATCCTTATGGTTGTTCTCCTCGTGGAACAGGAAGAGGAAGGAGACCTCGCGCGGACAGTCGCGCACGGGGAGGAATTTGACGCCGGGGTACTCGGTTTTGAGCATATCCCATTTTGGAAACACGCCGCCGCCCGCCGCGACGATCTCAAGCACCATGCTCTGGCGTTTGGAGTCGATGTAGCGCTTGTGGATCTGGTCGAAGCTGCGGCCGATGAGGTGGGTCAGGCTGAGGACGCTCTCCGGAAACTGCTTGGCGTCAAGATCGAGGAGGAAGGTCTCCCCCGCGAGGTCGCGGAGGGATATGCTGTCCTGCTTCGCGAGCGGGTGGTCGCTGCGGATGGCGATCTGCATCTCGGACTGGCCCTGCCCCATATAGATGCGCAGCCGGTCCGTCGCCATGCGGCGCACGACCTCGATCACGGAGTTGGGGTTGTCGCGGTTGAGCAGGAAGAACGAACAGTCAAGCGCCAGTGTGTCGATCCCGTGGACGATCTCGCGCAGGTGCATGTAGTTGTTCTGGATGGTGATATCGGGGAATTTGAGCGTAAAGTCGGCAAGGATGCGATCGATGACGCTGCCGGACATGATCTCGATGCAGCCGATGCGGATGCCCTGCGTCTGGCTCGTCATCTCCTGCGCGAGCCGTTCGAGGAAGCGGGTTGTGTCCGTCGTCTGGAGGATATAGGGCATAAGGCGCTCGCCCTCCGCGGTCAGGAGCTTGTTGTTTTTATATGTTTTCCGGTTGAACAGCCGGACGCCGAGCTCGCTCTCCACATGCTGCACATGCTTGGAGATCGCCGAAATGGAAAACGCCGTCTGATACGCCGCCTCCGCAAAGCTCCGGTACTGATACACCGCAACGACCGACTCCAGCTCTTTCACGCTGACATTCATCCGCGCTCGCCCTCCCTTTCGTTTTTTCCATTTTATCAACTTCGGAGGAAAAATGCAAGAGGGGTGTTGGGGCTTGTCAGTTGTCGCCGCGCGTCAGGCGCAGGATTTTGTCATCTTCCTGCCGCGCCGTAAAGGAAGTGTCAATATATATCTCCTCCGCGCGCAGCAGCGCCGCACGGAGGACAGCGGCATACTTCCGCGCAAGCGGCAGCTTTTCCAGCGGATCGATCACGGAATCGGCAGCTGCACAGAGTTCAAGATACATTCTTTTGTAATCCGGCATAAAAATAACCTCATTCACGCATTTTGACCAGTATAGCGGTCAATATTATCTCCGATCATAGCATAAACTTGACCCAGTTGCAACCAATACTGGACAAAAAATGCGGAACGGGGGAAGAAAAATGGAACAAAAGATCCGCCGGGATCGCTGCATGGGCGACAATCTTCGCCGCCTGCGCGCTGCATCCGGTCTGTCTCAGGAAAAGCTCTGTGCCGAGCTGCAGCGCCGCGGCTGCGATATCGGCAGGACCACTTACGCAAAATATGAGGCAGGCGAGCTGAACATCCGCGCAAGCGTTCTGATCGAGCTGCGGAAAATCTACGCCTGCGGCTATGATGAATTTTTCGCCGGGTTGGACACGGAGGATGAGGCGTAATCGCACTGCGGCAGCAGGGTAATTTTGCGCCTGCGGGCGCGGATGAGAAAATTTGAACGCGCCTGCGGGCGCTAAGATTTAATTGGTTTCGCGTCCGCGGGACGCGACCTTCTTTCCCTTTGCGGGGAAAGAAGGCAAGCTTGCGCAAACGCCAAGCTCGGATGTTCCGGAAGCTTACAACCCTCCAGTCAGCCTTCGGCTGACAGCCT
>CAVJGI010000053.1:0-14395 GCA_963649145.1 Ruminococcus bicirculans (ex Wegman et al. 2014)
GCTGGCCGGGAAAACTTTAATTTTTTTCACTGTCCTCTTGACGGGTAGCGGTTCACAGAGCCGCCGCCCCCTTTCGGTCATAAAGGAACTGTCTGTGGTTCTAATGCTCCCAAATCACTTCATGCAGCGATAGATGAAGGTGACAATCTGGGCCCGGGTGCAGTTGTCGTCGGGGCTGAAGGTCGTGTCGGAGGTTCCTGTAGTGACGCCGTTGGCAACCGCCCACATCACGGGCTCGCTGTAATAGCTGTCAGCGTCTACGTCAGTGAACGGATTCTTGAACGACCATGCGTCCTGCATGCCGTTTCCGTTGAGTTGTTCACTCCGGTACAGGAAGGTGACAATCTGGCCGCGGCTGCAAGTCGCATCGGGGCTGAACGTCGTGTCGCTGGTGCCCTTGGTGATACCCTGCTCCACGGCCCACAGCACTGCCGTCTCGTAGTACGCACCGGATGGCACATCGGTGAATGGCATGGTGCCGGACTTGGGTGCGGGGCTGCCCGCCGCTCTCCACAGGAAGGTCACGGCCTGCGCTCTGGTGCAGATGCCGTCGGGGCTGAAGTGGCTGTCATCGGTGCCCTGGGTGATTCCCTTGTCAACGGCCCAGAGAACCGCATCATAATAATAGGAATTGGTTGGAACATCCACGAAATAGTTAAGGATGGTGTTGTCCTCCATAAAGGTGGCCTTCACGGTGACATTGCTTGCAGGCATCTTGAAGGTGTACTTCTCGCCGACCTTGACAATGGTCAGGTCAATCTCCTTGCCGCTGGAGTTGGTGACAGAGAGGGTCTCCAGAGTCCAGCCCTGATTCGGGGAAACCGTCAGGGTGACGGTGCTGCCGGAGGAAGCGGTCTTGCGGTCTGCAGTGACAGTGCCGTTCTTGCTGTCCTTCACAGTGATGGTGTAGGTGCTGGAGACCGCGCCGCCACCGCCGGAGGACCTGTTCGTGATGGTCAGTTTGCCATTAACATAGACAATGTCGTTGTAATTGTCGCCGACGGGAGCCTCAGCGCCGGAAACCAGGATTGCAACCGTGCCGGCCTTCGTCATATCCGGGGTGGCCTCATAGGCAACAGTAGGCTCTTTCTGGAGCGTATCGCTCGCTGCAAGACCCTTGATGGTATAGGACAGTTCGGGAACGGCGTCTTTTACGTAAGCGGTCTTATTATCAGCGCTAATGGTGATATCTGCCTTCCTGATCTGGAAGGTAAAGGACTTGTCGATGGTATCCTTTGTGTCGGCCCAGACGGTGTTATCCTTATCTTTTAGAACCACAGCAACAGGATAGCCGGTCTCGTTCGCGTTTGCCTGTACATTCCCGGTTACAGTGTAGGCATCCGAAGCGGCAATCTGATAGGTCTGTTCTTTCCCGTTGTAGGTATAGACCATGGTATCAGCCGCAGGAGCGGCAATCTCTTTAGGAGCAACCGTTACGGTGACTTCCGCAGTCTGCATTGCACACTGCTCGGTCTCGGCGGCGGTGATGACCACGGTTGTCGTACCAGCCTTTTTGATGGTCAGTGCACCGGTTGTGCTGTTCACGTCGACCACATCAGCGGCCGCGCCTTCTTTGACAGCATAGCTGAGCGCACCGTCACCGATGGTCAGGTCAGCGTTTACTTTTGCGTTGGTGTTGCCATAGACGGCGGTCACATTTTCGGCGGAGATGGTCTGTGCATCCTTGGCGGTGATGGTGACGGTTGCCGCCTTGGTGGATTCATTGTAGTTGTCGGTTGCTGCGGCGATGACCGAGAGTGTGAGCGTGCCAATCTGAGTTCCGGTCAGAATGTTGTTCTCGCTGCACGTGCCATTGCCCGTGCCGGCGACAAGCCGATAGCTCAGGCTGCCGGGAGCACCGAACTTTTCGCTGAGTGCGACAGAACTGCCGACACGAAGGGAGAAATCACCGCCGGAAATAGTCTGCTCACCCTTACCGATGGAGAAGGTCTCCTCTACAGCAGTCCAGGTGTAATTGCTGTTTGCTGCAGCAGAAACGGTCACCTTGGCGGTGTTCGTACAGGCGTTGATGTTGTTGGTGTAGGACAGAGTGTAGTCCGTATCCACGGAAAGTGCCGTTGTGCCGTCTTTCACAGTGACACCGGGAGTTTTTGACGTACCATCGTAGGTATAGCCCGCAGTGGGAATATTAACAGTTACAGTAGGCGTAATGCTCTTGGGAGAGACGGTTACAGTAACTTTCTTGGTGGTCTGTGCATAGTCGTCCGTTTCCGCAGCAGTGATGACCACAGTTGTGGCTCCGGCCTTTCTGACAGTCAGTGCACCGGTTGTACTGTTCACGTCGACCACATCAGCGGCCGCGCCCTCTTTGATGGCATAGCTGAGCGCACCGTCACCGGTGGTCAGGTCAGCGTTTACTTTTGCGTTGGTGTTGCCATAGACGGCGGTCACATTTTCAGCGGAGATAGTCTGTGCGTCCTTATCCGCTGTTGCGGGGAACGCCACTGTGATGGTTTGGTTGACGACGTCAATGCTGGCACTTGCGGCACCGGTGGGGGTGGCCACCGTCGGGATTTCAGGCAAACAATAGCCATCTGCCACTGTGTAGCCGAGTGTGGCGGTGTAGGCAGTGCTCGGGGCAAACGTACTGCTTACAGCAGGACTCCAAGACAGGCTGTTGACGGTCAGGCCGACAGGAAGGGCCACAGCGGCGGTAGCGACCGGGGCTGCACCCTTGGCAGGCTGTGTCAGACCGGTTACGGAAACGGGCGTGGCGACAGGCGTAGCCTTGCCGGTGATCACGACAGGTGTGGCGACAACCTTTGTGTTCGCAATCTCATAACCAAGAGGGTCAGCAACTTTGAAGTCCAGTGCACCCAGAGTGTAACTTCCCGTCTGACCGGCTGCAATGGTTGCCCGAATCGTCATAACGTCAGCCTCAGTACTCAGACAGTACTCGTTAGTTCCGCCATTAGCTGCGAGGTATTTTGATGCAGCCGTATATTCAAGCTTTTCAAAATAGCCCGTGATGGCGCCGGTTTCCTCATCTTCCGAGCGCTGAAGTGCTTTTGTAGCAACCCAGTAGCCGTCACCGCCCTTATTCTTCTCGGCGGCAGCAAGCTTTTTCTCGCTCAATGTCATTCCATCTGTGGGATTCAATGTGCACGCGAATGCACCCACCTTGATGGTACTGTCCTTAGGCGTAATTTTTATGGTATAAGTTACGCTGATTGCATCATCTCCTGCTTCAGCTGATGTGATGTTGGGAGTGATTGTAAGAACAACATCTGCAGTATCGCCATCGCTCAAAGCAACCGCCGGAAAGACACCCAGCGACAGGATCATGGCAACAGCCAGCAGAGACGCTAAAAATCGTTTCATTTACTGGTTACCTCCAAATCGTTTTCTCTAATTAACAGATTTCTTCTGCTTGAATGAGCAGATTGCTATGCCCAAAGCGACAAGCGGGATGATTTTCGAGGGGAATCATCCCTATTCAGGCATTGCCTTTCTCCAACCGCAAGATTCAGGCCTAATCATTTTTCCTCACCCCTCAATATCCTTCCGTTTTGTCAGTTTGCCAAAGTGTACTTTTGCAAATTGGAAAAATCAGTTCAGAAACAACGTTGAAACCTATTGCATTTTCAACTCGCTTCCTGTAAACTTATACTAAACACAGATTTGTGATAGGATTTGTAAAAGTACACATTTGCAAATTTTAGGAACGATTTGTTTAAGTGGCATTTTCAAACTTCCTTGCCTTGCCGTAGAACGTCCCGACGGGCATATTGCAGGCTGCCGCCGCCTGTTTCAGCGTCAGCTTTTTCGCCCGCCACGCTTTGTGTACCTCATAGAAATTCTCAGGCAGGGGGCGCGGTTTCCTGCCGAATTTAATACCCTTTGCCTTGGCCGCTGCGATGCCCTCTGCCTGACGCTTTCGGATGTATTCACGCTCGTTCTGCGCCACAAAGGACAGAATTTGCAGGACAAGATCAGCGATAAACGTTCCCAGCAGGTCTTTGCCCTGCCGGGTGTCCAGCAGCGGCATATCAATGACGCAGATGTCCACCTCCTTCTCCTTGGTCAGCACGCGCCATTGATTCTGCACTTCCTCATAGTTGCGTCCCAACCGGTCGATGCTCTGGATTATGAGCAAATCGCCCGGCTTTAATTTTTTGACCAGCCTCTTATACTGCGGTCGGTCAAAATCCTTGCCGGATTTCTTGTCGATATAGATACACGCATCCTTTACACCCTTACCCCGCAGGGCGATAAGCTGCCTGTCCTCGTTCTGATCTTTGCTGGAAACACGGATATAGCCGTAGGTTTTGCTCTCTATCGTTATCGCCCCCGTTTCTGCCATACGATGTCATATCCCAGTGCGTCCGCCAGTTCTACCGCCTCGCCGTAGCGGAGCGAGCCGCGCTTGAGCTTGCCGGAGAGATTGGGAACGCTGCGGCTCCAGCCGTACTCGTCGGAAAGGTGGTCCACTACCTCGGTCATGGTCATGCCGGTGCGGACGATGTAGGATTTGATCTCATTGCGATAGGTTTCAGATTCTCTTGTCATTCATATTTCACTCCTGTTCTTGTCTGCGCTCTGTGGTAGAATGGACGTATCAAACCACGATACCCGTTTGCCGCAGAGCGATTCTTTTTGATAAACGGTCATCGGCTGGAATTGCTGCCCATGATGTGCTGGTCGTGGGAGCCACTTTCTGTCTTTGCCGTTTCGTTTGTGTTTTTGCGAATGGGCGAAATGCCTTGACTACCGGCGAACCCTGTTCGCTCCCTGATGGCTCATTATTTTATATGGGTGACACCACAGCAGAGAAAAGTTCTTCGCCCATCTCACTTGTTTTGATTTTGACAGCCGTTTTTGCCGCTCTGCCCGAACGCCGTTCCTGCCCGGAGGTGCGCTCCCGGCGTTTTGTTCCCTTTGGTGCGCTGAATGCGGCACTTCGCCGGGGAACATATCCCGTTCGGACGGTCATGAAGTTTTCAAGGTTCAGGTGCGATTGCAAGACCATTTTAGCGAAAAATACAGCCCTCTCCCGTATATCCAAGAGGTAGGAAAACACACCGAAAATCGCAGATTTCCACGCTTATGGATAGAGAGGGGGCAAGCGGGAAATGAAAGGCAGATAAAAAGAGAGACCATACCCGGCCCTGTTGGGCCAGGTATGGTCTCCTGTCATTTGAGTTCAATTTTCTGCAAGGTGTTTGTAAGCGTGGGTTTGGGTTGTTGTAGAAGTATCCTTAATTGAGGGAAAGCCCCCGCTCCCATTTGGAAACGGCGCGGTCCGTGATGTGCAGTTGCTCGGCGAGCGTGCGCTGCGTGAGCCCCTTTTCCTTGCGGAGCGCCTTGATCAGCGCCCCTGTTTTGAGATTATCCATCGTGCGTCTCCTTTCCGCTTTGACGCCATTTTACACCGCGCAGCCGCAAAAATGCACCAAACCGCCGGTTGAATCCGGGCAAAAAGCACGGGTTCGACCGGCGGTATGAACAAAAGCTGCTGCGCGCAGACCTTTCGTCAGCAGAAAAACCGCGCCTGTCCGAAAAAGGCTGTCCACTTTTCAACGACCTCGCCGCTGCGGGCCTCGATCACGTCCATGATGTTGCGGAGAACGCGCTCCGGGATGCGGGAGTTGTTATTGCAGAGAATGCAGCCGCCCGCTCTTGTGAGCCAGATCTTGGTAGCATTGCCGTTCGGCGTCCCCTGACAGACGTGGACATGGACCGGTTCAAGGGGGTCGTTTTCGTTTGCCCAGAAAAAGACCCAGTAGGAGCCGACTTTAAAAATCTGCGGCATTTTCGACTCCTCCCTCTGCGGCGAAGCGCATGATGAGGTGCGCCGTGGACGCGAGGACCTCCTGATAGCGCCGGAGCTCGGCGTCTGTGAAGCCGCGGACGTTCTCCCAGCGATAAGCAGGGAGATAGCACTCTGCGCTGTGGAAGCAGTCGTTCTCGTCCGGCTTTTCCACATAGACCTTTACCTGTCCGCCCTCAAGCGTCTCGGAATGGACGATCTCCGTGCCGTCGTCGAGCGTCAGAAACGGATACATCATTGTGGCTGCACCTCCGCGTTTTTTCCTATTATACCACGCCCGCGCGCGTTATGCAATCCCGGTCGCCCTTCCTCACTCCTCGCGTGTCAATATCCGGACCCAGCGGTAGCGGTTGCAGACGATGGCGTTGGGGATACACTTGAGCAGCTGGTCGGCTTTGAGGCAGCAGAAGGTGACGACGGGCGGGAAGCGGAAGACGAAGGCGCTCAGGACGGCGGTGGGGATGGTGAACAGCCACATAAAGAGGTTATCCATCAGCGCGGTATATTTCGTGTCGCCGCCGCCGGCGATGATGCCGCCCTCGACGGGGTATTCGTAGCAGCTGCCCATCGTCGTGAGGCTCAGGACGGAGATAAAGCTGACGGCGAGCGCCTTTGTCTCGTCCGAGACGGTGTAAAGCCCGACGATCCAGTCCTTGAACACGAACATCAGGCCGCCGAACAGCACGCCGATGAGGATGAAAATGCCCTGCATCGTCTTGGAATAGGAGCGCACCAGATCAAGTCTGCCCTGCCCGATGGTCTTGCCCATCGTGACGGAGGCGACGTTCGCGCTCGCCATGCCGACGACGGCGAAGATCTGGAAGACGATGACAGCGATGGAGTTCGCTGCAATGACGGAGGCGCTGATATGCCCCAGAACGGCGGTCTGCGCCGCCTGCGCCACGCCCCAGAGCAGTCCGCTGAGCGCGATGGGCGCGGCGACGCGCACATAGTCGCGCAGATAGGTGAAGTCGAAGCCCAGCAGCTCGCCGAGGCGCATTTTCAGCTTTTTGTCGACGAAAAGGACGTAGACGAGGATGATGATGAGCTCCACGATGCGGCTCACGAGCGTGGCGACCGCAGCGCCGACAATGCCGAGCTCCGGCGCGCCGAAATTGCCGTAAATGAAGCAGTAGTTCAGGCAGATGTTGATGCAGATGGTGCTGAGGCTCATGACCGTGCCGATCGCGGCGGTCTCGACGCCCTGAAGGGAGTACATGAGCGAGTTGGAGACGGAGAAGACGAGGTAAGTCCAGCAGATGACGCGCAGGTAGCGCGCGCCCTCGGCGATGACAGCGGCGTCGTTCGTGAAGAGGGACAAAATGCCGGTCGGCAGCGCCTTGGAGAGCACGAAGAACACGACACCGACGAGAAAGCCGGTCTTGATGCCGATGTTGATGATCTTCTTGATCGGACCCGTGCGGCGCTGGCCCCAGTACTGGGCGGATAGGACGACGATGCCGAGCCCGATGCCCGCCGCGATCTGCTGGAGCGCGAACTGGAGCTGGTTGACGAGCGTCGCGCCGGAGAGGGCGAGCTCCGTGTAGCGGCCGAGCATGATGTTGTCGGCAAGGTTGACCGCGAGCGCGGCGAGCTGCTGGAGCACGATGACGAAAAGCAGGGGGAAGAACGTGCGGTAAAAGCTTTTATCGCGCGTGAAGATGCCGAGCACCTTCGGGTCGCGGTCCGGCGGGACGGGCGTATAGCTTCGTTTCATAGCGGGGTGATTCCTTTCCGGGGGGGTGTGGTCACAGATAGCGCCCGGCTGCCGCCCGCGCCTCGGCGCGGCGGGAGAGTCCGAGCTTTTTCAGGATATGGCTGACGTGGGTCTTTACGGTCGGCATGCCGACGCCGAGCGCCTCGCCGATCTCCGCGTTGCTGCGCCCCTCGGCGAGCAGGCGCAGGACCTGCTTTTCCGCCGCGGTGAGCGGGACGGCTGCGGCGGAGGCGGGGGTGCGGAGGAAGGACGGATAATTTGCCGTCTGCTCGCGCACGGCGTCCGCCAGCGCGCCGCGCCGGTCGCCCAGCAGCGGCAGCACGGCAGCGCCCAGCACGCTCACCGCGCGGCAGAGTTCCTGCGCTTCCGCTTCGTCCAGCGCGGCGGCGGCTTCCGCCTCCCACGGACGCCCCAGCCGCCGGAGCGCGGCGGCGCGGAGCAGTGCGGCGGTCACGCCGTCGATGCGGCGGTGGAAGCGCGTGCAGAGCGCGGGGAGCGGCGCGAGCGTCTCGAGCGCGTCGGCATCCCGGCCGAGGGCGAGCTCCGCCATCGCGCGGGTCAGGTACTGCCCGATCTGCCAGACATCCGCGATCGGACCTGCCGGCGCGCTGTCGCGCAGATAGCTGCGCGCGGCGGTCTCCGCGCCGTCGCCGCGGAGGTCGAACTGAAGCGTCAGTGCATCCACGGCGGGCAGCAGCTCCGTTCGTCGGAGCTCGGCGAGCCGGGCGCGCAGCAGTACGAGAGAGCGGCGCGCCTCCGCAGGGCGTCCCGCGTCCAAGCGCACGCGCGCGAGCAGTGCGCCGACGGCGAGCTCCGTCTCCGGTGCGCCGCGGCGCTGGACCTCGCGCAGCGCGGCGAGCAGCGGCGGGAGCAGCATGGAAACGTCCCCGCCCGCCAGAAACCGCCGCTCCGCGCAGAGACACGCGCCCATGCCGAAGCCGCCGGTCAGCGGGACGGGCGGGGTCTCCCCCTCCTGCGCGAGCGCCGCGGCAAGCTCCGCCGCCGTTCGCTGCGGGAGAGCGAGATCGAGCCAGCGCAGCGCGCCGGGCTCGGAAAGCTGCGCCAGCGCGCGGTAAGCGTGCTCCGACGCGGCGATGTCGTCCCGCCGGGCAAGGAGCATGGCGCGTCCGCACAGCAGCGCCGGTGCGCCGCGGTAAGCCGATTCCGGCAGGGCGTCATAGCAGCGCGCGAGGGCGGCGAGGTCCGCCGCCGGACCGGGCTCGGCGCACTGCGCAAGCTCCGCCGCCGTCCTCTCAAAGTCCCCGGCGCGGACATAGCAGTCGAGCGCGGGCAGCGTTTCGCCGCGGCGCTCAAAATAGCGCCCGGCGGCGCCGAGCAGCGCGGCGCGCTCGCGCTCGCCGAGCTCCCGTTCCGCCTCCCAGAGCAGAAAATCGCGGAAAAAGGGGTGGAAGCGATAGCCGTCTACGCCGTCGCCGCTGAGCACGGCGGACTCGCCCATCAGCCGGTCGAGCCGCTCCCCCCCGCCCCGCCGCCGCAGACGAGCTCGGCAAGGCGCAGGTCAAAGCGCTCATAGGGTGCGAGCTCCAGCAGAAAGCGCCGCAGCGCCGCGTCAAAGCGGCAGAAGGCCGCCGTGTCGAAATAGTCGAAAAGCTCCGCGCGGACCGCCGCGGCGGTCTCCTCGGTATAGCCGCCGCTCCGCAGATGGCGGGCGGCAGAGATGAGCGCGGGCGGATAGCCCTCCGTGCGGCGCAGGATGTCGCTTATGCGCCCCGCCGGTTCCGCGCCCTTGGCGCGGAGGAGGCGCAGCGCCTCGTCGGGTCCGAGCGTCAGCGCGGCGCGGGTGAAGACCGTGAGCTCCCCCGCCGCCTGAAGCGGCAGCAGCCAGCCGGGGACCGGACCGCGTGAGAGCAGCACAAAGCGCTTTTCCGGCGCATCGCGCAGCAGGGCGCAGAGCGCGCGGCAGTCCTCCCCGCGCAGGGCGGGCAGCTCGTCGAGCAGCAGCACATCCCAATCGCCGGAAGCGTCCGGCAGAGTAAGCTCCTCCGCGCGGGCGTCTATATAGGCCGTCCGCCGTCCGGCGAGCAGCGCACGGGCGACCGCGGTCTTTCCGTAACCGCAGGGCGCGGAGAAAAGCACCGCCCTACCCCGCTCCAGCGCCGCGGCGAAGCCGCTGCTGAGCGCGGGCGACATGATGATCCCGTCGCGATTCAAGGCGTTACCCCTCCCCTCCGCGCAGTAATTCTCCCCCGATTATAAGCCCCGCGGGGTGATTTGTAAATAGCCGAAAGGATGAGACGGGCAGACATTCTGCACAAAATAATCATCCGCCCGGCGGAGAAAGCCGGGCGGGTCTGGGTGGATACATCATTCTTACTGCTTCATCTTTTTCCGGAACGCCAGAACTGCGAAAACAGCAAACGCGGCGGCGTAGGCGAGGACGAGCGCCTCGTCGCCCCAGACGGGGCCGGTGCCCGCCATCGCATTGCGTGCGGCGCGGACGCAGGGGTAAAACGGCAGCCAGCGGCAGACTCGCAGTAGCCCCGGCATCTGCTCCAGCGGCATCCAGACGCCGCCGAGCAGCGACGCGCCCGTGATGAGCGCGCTCGTGACGCCCGGCGCAGCCTTATCGTTCATCACGCTGCCGACGAGCAGCCCCAGCGCGATGAAAAGCAGCGCGCCCGGCAAAAGCGAGGCGATCGAGCGCAGGCAGCCTAAAACGCTGAGCTGTTCCCCGGTGAAAAGTCCGATGACGCAGCCCGCGGCAAAGCAGATGAGCGCCTGCGCCGCGGCGAGGATGAGGATCGGCACCGTGTAGCCCAGCAGAAAGTCCGCCGCCGTCATCGGCGAGGTGAAAAGCCGCTGGAGCAGGCTGCTCTCCCGGTCGCGCGAAACTTGGAGCGCGGTGAAGAGCATGACGAAGGTCAGTCCGAACATGCCGATGCCCGGTGTGATGGAATTCAAGGCAAACACGCTCTGCCGCGCCTCCGCGGGCAGCGCCGCGTTGATGCAGGTGAACAGCAGCAGCATAAAGATCGGAAAGCCGAGGCAGAAAATATAGCTCAGAACATCGAGCAGCAGCTCCTTCGCCACGCGGCGCGCAAAATATACGCTTCTCATGCCTGCACCCCTTCCCCGCCGGCGATGGCAACAAATGCGTCCTCAAATGTGGTCTTCCCGGTCCGCTCCATCAGCTCCGCCGCCGTTCCGACCGCGATCAGCTTTCCGTGCGCCATCACGCCGATGCGGTCGCTGAGGCTCTCCGTCTCCTCCATGTAGTGCGTCGTCAGCACGATGGTCATCTTGCCCTTCAGCGCACGGATATGCTGCCAGAGCTCGCGCCGCGCGAGCACGTCCAGTCCGAGCGTCGGCTCGTCCAGAAACAGCACCCGCGGCCCCGTGATGAGCGCCATGGCGATGCTGAGCCGGCGCTGCCAGCCGCCGGAGAGCGTCCGCGCCCGGCGCGCGGCGACCTCGCCGAGATTCATCTCCGCTATCATCTCCTCCGCGGCTCGCTTCGGCTGCGCCACGCCGTAGATCCCCGCCATCAGCTCCAGATTTTCCCGCACGGTCAGGTTCGGGGCGACCGCCGTCTCCTGCGGGGAGCAGGCGCTCAGCGTCTTGACCGCCTCCGGCTCGCGCACGATGCTGCTGCCGCAGAGCAGCGCGTCCCCGCCCGTCGGCGCGGCGAGTCCCGTCAGCATGCGGATCGTCGTCGTCTTGCCCGCGCCGTTCACGCCGAGCAGCGCAAAAAGCTCGCCCTCGCCGACGCTGAGCGTCAGCCCATCCACGGCGGTGACGGCGCCGTAAGTCTTTCGCAGGTCCTTGATCTCGATCGCGTTCATTCTTCCTCCTCCTCCATATCCACGCCCGGAAAGCGCAGCTCCTCATAGGGCACGATGGCGACGCCCTTCTTCTGGTCCGCGAGCAGCATCACGCTGTCCCCCGGCTCCAGCTCAAACATCTCCCGGATCGCCTTCGGGATCACGATCTGCCCCTTGTCTCCGATCTTCACCGCGCACATATACTTGCCCTTCGGCATCTTCATTTTCAAAGCGCTTCGACCTCCGTTTCCGATTTGTATAACTTTTCCCACAAATTATACTTCGGTGTGTCCGTCATGTCAAGTGAAAAAAATCCGCCCCGGTCGGGGCGGATTTTTAGTTCCGGATCGGTCACTCAGCCTTCTTGGCATGCCGTCCGCTGCGGAGCTCGGTGAGCTTTTTGGCGATGGCTGCCTGCGTGCGGTAGGCGAGGCTGAGGGCGGGCCACGCGAGCAGGGCGAAGGTCGCGAGGAGGAGCATGCCGGCGGAGTCGAGCGGCGCGAGGGTGAAGAGGCTCTTCAGAAACAGCGCGCTGAAGATGAACGCGATGCAGACCGCGGCGATCAGCAGCTTGCGGATGAGCGTCGGCGGCTGGCAGATGCGGATGATGACGAGAATGCCGACGATGCCGACCGTGATGGCGCAGATGGTGCTCATCATCTGCGGGTCGATGTGGAAGGCGTAGTAAAACAGCATCACGCCGATGACGAGAACAAAGTCCGTCAGCGCCGGGGGCAGCGCGCGGGAGATGACGTTGCGCATAAAATGCCCCGTCACGCGGCTCTCGTTCGGCTCCATCGCGAGGATGAACGCCGGGAAGCCGATCGTAAGGCTGCTCACAAGGCTGAGCTGGGCGGCGGTGAAGGGGTAAGGCATCGTGAAGATCAGCGAGACGAGCGCGAGCGTGAACGAGAAGATGTTTTTCACGAGGAAGAGCGTGGCGCTGCGCTCAATGTTGTTGATGACGCGCCTGCCCTCCGCCACGACGCTCGGCATGACGGAAAAGTCCGAGCGCAGAAGCACGATGTTGCTGACCTGACACGCCGCCTCGCTGCCGGACGCCATGGCGATGGAGCAGTCGGCTTCCTTCAGCGCGAGCACGTCATTCACGCCGTCGCCCGTCATGGCGACGGTGTGCTTTTTCTTTTTCAGTGCGAGCACGATGCGGCGCTTCTGGTCCGGCGTGACGCGGCCGAAGACGGTGTAGCGCTCCACGGCGTCCGCAATCTGGCGGTCGTCCGTCAGGGTGCGGGCGTCGACATAGTTCTCCGCGCCGTCGATCCCGGCGCGCTTCGCCACCTCGCTGACCGTCACGGCGCTGTCGCCGGAGATGACCTTGATCGCGACGCCCTGCGACGCGAAGTAGCGGAAGGTGTCATAAGCCTCCGGGCGGAGCTTGTTGCTGAGCAGCAGCAGCGCAAGCGGGAAAATTTTGGCGCTGTCCACCGTCTCGTCCTCCAGCGCGCCGTCATAGAGCGCGAGGAGCAGCACGCGGCAGCCCTTCGCGGCGTAGGAGTCGATGACCTCGCTGTACTCCCCCGCCCGCGCGCCGAGCAGCACGTCCGGCGCGCCGAGGAGATAGGTCTCCTCCGCGTCGAAGCTGACGCCGCCGTATTTTTTCGCAGAGGTGAAGGGCAGCGTCCCGATCGCCGTCTGGCGCGGCGCGCCGCGGAAAAAGCCGCGCAGCGCCGCCATCGTGTCGTTATCGTCGCGCATCGCGCCGACATAGTCCGCCATGATGAGGTCGATGTCCTCCGCCGTGTAGCGGTCCGGGCAGAGCGGGTGGACGCTGTCCACGATCATCTTGTTCTCCGTGATCGTGCCGGTCTTGTCCACGCAGAGCGTGTCCACGCGCGCGAGGGTCTCGATGCAGCTCATCTCGTGGACGAGCGCCTTTTTCTGCGCCAGACGCAGCACGCTCGCCACGAGCGCGAGGCTCGTCAGCAGGTAAAGCCCCTCCGGGATGAGCCCCACGAGCGCCGCGACCGTGCTGACCACGCCCTCCTGCATGGTGCGGCCCAGCCAGCTGACCTCCTTGATGCAGAGGATGACACCGAAGGGGATGATGATGAAGCCGATCCACTTGACAAGGTTCGTCAGCGAGCGCATCATCTCGCTCTGCTTCCGCTTCCCGCCGCGGCGGGCGGCGATGGTGAGCTGGTTTACATAACTATCCGCGCCGACGGCGGTCAGGCGCGCATGGCAGCTGCCGGAGACGAGGAAGCTGCCGGAGAGCAGCGCGTCGCCGGGCTTTTTCTTGATCTCGTCCGCCTCGCCGGTGACGAGCGCCTCGTTCACCTGACACTCACCGGAGAGGACCTCCGCGTCGGCATAGATCTGGTCGCCGCTGCGGAAGATGACAACATCGTCGCGCACGAGCGCGGCGGTGTCCAGCTCCTGCTCAACTCCGTCGCGCACGACGGTGCCGTGGGGCGCATTTAAGAGATTCAGCTTGTCGAGCGTCTTTTTGCTGCGCAGCTCCTGCACGATGCCGATGACCGTGTTGACGATCACGACGCCCATGAACATCAGATTGTTCCAGCTCCGCACGGCGATGATGCAGGCGGCGAGCAGGAGGAAAATCATATTGAAATAGGTAAAAATGTTGCCGAGGATGATCTGCTTGACGGTCTTGCCCGGCGGCGCGACAGGGGTGTTCGCATAGCCGGCGTCCGCCCGCTCCGCCGCCTGCGCAGCGCTGAGCCCCTGCTCCGGCGCGGCGAAGGCGACCGCAAGCTCCGGTCGCTCCGGCGCGGTCTCTTTCTTTTTCCAGAACCTGATCTGCATGAAAAACCAGCCCTTCCAAAGCCAAGTTTTGGTCCATTCGAGTTATTTTACCACATTCTGCGGGAAAGTATATGACTTTTTTGAAAAACTTTCGGAATTTTCTTCCATCTCCCCTCTTGAATTTTCGCCGCGGATGTGGTATGCTGAACGAGCTTTGCGGATGTCGTCTAATGGCAGGGCTCCAGCTTCCCAAGCTGGCAACGCGGGTTCGATTCCCGTCATCCGCTCCACGAAAAGGGCTCTTTTGTCTATGACAAAAGAGCCCTTCAGCCCGTCAAAGAACCCCCGCTTTCATGCAGCGAAGGCGGGGGTTCTCTT
>CAVJGI010000054.1:0-13936 GCA_963649145.1 Ruminococcus bicirculans (ex Wegman et al. 2014)
CAGTCAGCCTTCGGCTGACAGCCTCCCTTGCACAGGGAGGCCTTTAAATTGTGCGCCTGCGGCGCTGTTAATACTTTTTTTAACATTTTGTTCACCCATCACCTGCAAATAATATTATAATTGTAACATAAAATAAATCTGCAATTCGGGAAGTGATCTTTTATGTCGAAAAAAGCGCTTGTGATCGAGGACGACGGCAACATTGCCGAGCTGCTGCGGCTTTATCTGGAGAAGGACGGGTTTGAGGTCTGCCGCGCGGCGGACGGGGGCGACGGCGTTGCCCAGTTCCGGGTGTTCCAGCCGGACATCGTGCTGCTGGACATCATGCTCCCCGTCATGGACGGCTGGGGCGTGCTGCGCGAGATCCGCAAGGCGAGCCGCGTGCCGGTCATCATGCTGACCGCCAAGAGCGAGACGCCGGACAAGGTGAGCGGGCTGGAGCTCGGCGCAGACGACTATGTGACGAAGCCCTTCGAGGTCAAGGAGCTGCTCGCCCGCATCCACGCGGTCATGCGCCGCAGCGACGAGCCGGAGGAGACGAAGAAAAAGCGCCTCGAATTTGACAAGCTCATCATCGACCTCGACTCCTACGAGCTCATCGTGGACGGCAAGCGCGTCGACACGCCGCCGAAGGAGATGGAGCTGCTCTACCACCTCGCCGCCTCGCCGAACCGCGTTTTTACGCGCAACCAGCTCTTGGACGAGGTCTGGGGCTTCGACTATTTCGGCGACAGCCGCACCGTGGACGTCCATGTCAAGCGCCTGCGCGAGAAGCTGGAGGGCGTTTCCGACAAATGGTCCGTCAAGACCGTGTGGGGCGTCGGCTATAAATTTGAGCTCAGCGAGGGATGATGACGCTTGCGCAGCTTTTACTTTAAAAATTTCGTCGCCGCCGCGTCGCTGACGATGCTGGCATTCATCATGCTCGGCGCCGCCTTCGTGCTCGTCGGCAGGAACTACACGCTCCGCGAGCGCCAGACGACCATCGAGAGCAACGCCGAGGAATTAAGCCGCCTCGCGAGCGCTTACGTGCAGGACGGCGAGCTCGACGACTGGAGCTTCCGCATCGCGATGAGCGCCATCGCGAGCAGCACGGGCAACCACTGCTTCATCACCACGACGGACGGCACCATCATGATCTGCGCCGAGCGCGCGCCGCGCTGCGTCCACCTTGGGGAGCAGGTGCCGGAGAATATCCGCCTGAGCCTCGAAAGCGACCAGAGCTTCAGCGGCGTGACCACCCTCGGCGGGCTCTATGACGAGCCGCGCTACGCCGCGGCGCTCCCCGTCACGAGCTCGACGGGCCGCATTCTGGCTTACGCCTTCGCCGCCTCGACCTACACGAACGTCACGCAGGTCTGGCAGAAGCTGCTCGACGCCTTCCTCATCGTGTCCTTCACGATCATGGTGATCGTGCTCATTTTAAGCTACGTGCTCTCCAAATACCGCGCGCGGCCCATCAACGACATGTCCGCCGCGGCGGTCAAGTTCGCGCATGGCGACTTTTCCGCCCGCGTCACAGCCGACCGCGACGATGAGCTCGGCGCGCTCGCGGCGTCGTTCAACCAGATGGCGGAGGCGCTCGAACAGAGCGAGCGGCGGCGCAGCGAGTTCGTCGCGAACGTCGCCCACGAGCTGAAGACCCCGATGACGACGATCTCCGGCTTCGCCGACGGCATTCTGGACGGCACCATCCCGCCGGAGCAGGAGAAAAAATATCTTCAGACCATTTCGAGCGAGACGAAGCGCCTAAACCGCCTCGTGCGCAGCATGCTCGACCTCAGCCGCATGCAGAGCGAGGGCGTCGAGACGCTCCGCCAGCGCAGCTTCGACATCACGGACGCGCTCGCCCAGACGCTCGTGCTCTTTGAGAGCAAGATAAACGCCAAGCATCTCGAAGTCGCCGCGCTGCTGCCGGAGGACCCGATCTTGGTCTGCGGCGATGCGGACGCCATCACGCAGGTCATCTATAATCTGCTGGAAAATGCGGTGAAATTCGCGGACCCGTCGAGCGAGCTCGGCGTCTCGCTTTTCAAGCAGGGCGAGCGGGCTTACGTCTCCGTGCGCAACCACGGGCCCACGATCCCGCCGGAGGAGCTGCCGCTGCTCTTCGACCGCTTCCACAAGGCGGACAAGTCCCGCTCTGCCGACCGCGACGGCTACGGGCTTGGGCTTTACATCGTGAAGACCATCCTCAATAACCACGGCGAGGATATCGTCGTCACAAGCCGCGACGGGGTGACAGAATTCACCTTCTCGCTGACGCTGAAACAAAAATGAGGCTTTTTATTCACAAAAGCTTCACGAGCAATTCACAGATTCCCCATAAATATCTGTTATTCTACACTTGACCTCAGGGAGGAAGCGAAAAAATGGACGACCGCTATCCGCACAGCGCGTGGTATGACCAAGGCGCTGCGCCGCAGACGGGCAAGGCGAAAAAGCCGCGAGAGCGCCGCGGGCTGAAGATCACGATGCTCTGCATCTGCGGGGCGCTCGTGCTGCTCGCCGCGGTTTACGGCGGAGTTCGCAGCGTGAACTGGACGTTCCGGGTCGTCACCCCGACCGAGAGCGACGCACCCAAGACGGCGGACGAGCTTCCCGACGATTTCCGCAGCTTCTTTGAGGACTATTACCAGAGCCAGTCGGCGTCTTATTCCGGCAGCTCGCTTCAGCGGGCGGACACCGCGCCGGAGCTCAGTCTGGAGCTTCAGAGCGCCGCGGGTCTCCCGGAGCTCAGCTTGCAGCAGCTTTACCGCAGCTGCGTCTCCAGTGTGGTCGGCATCCGCGCCTACAAGGACGGGCAGCTCGGCTACTCGTGGGGCACCGGGATCGTGATGCGCGCCGACGGCTATATCCTCACAAACGAGCACGTCATCGACGGCGCAACGCGCGCCGCGGTCGTCTTGGCGGACGGCACGGAGTATGACGCCCTGCTCGTCGGCGAGGACACCCAGACCGATATCGCCCTGCTCAAGATCGACGCGGACGGACTTCCCGCCGCGGTGTTCGGCAGCAGCGACGAGCTCACCGTGGGCGACGGCGTCGTTGCCATCGGCAACCCGCTCAGCGACCAGCTCTCCGGCACGATGACAGACGGCATCGTCTCCGCCATCAGCCGCAGCATCAGCGTGAACGGCAGAACGATGACGCTCATCCAGACCACAGCAGCCCTGAACGAGGGCAACAGCGGCGGACCGCTTTTCAACATGTACGGGCAGGTCGTCGGCATCACGAATATGAAGATGTCCGGCAGCAGCTCCGTCGCGGTCGAGGGTCTCGGCTTTGCGATCCCCTCCGCCACGGTCAAGGCGGTCGCGGACCAGCTCCTTGCAAACGGCGAGGTCGCCGGGCGTCCCGGCATCGGGATCACGGTCGGCGCCATCACGGATGCGCTGCGCGAGCGCTATGAGCTCCCCGACGGGCTCTATGTCTCCGCCGTATCCGCCGGGAGCGACGCGGAAGCCAAGGGCGTGCAGGTGGGCGACGTGCTCACCGCCGTGGACGGGCAGCCCGTCAGCGCAACGGACGATGTGCTCGCCATCCGCAATGCCCACAGCATCGGCGATAAGCTGAGCCTCACGCTATGGCGTGACGGGGAGGAGTTCACCGTGGAGGTCGAGCTTCAGGACCTGAACCGGCTCTACTAAATTTGATGAGTTTCTTTTCCATACACCTCTCTCTTTTTTCGCGAAATGCGGGACTGCCTGAAAACAGTCCCGCATTTTGTGATATTTGGGGGTAAAATCCGAGGACACCACTGGCGCACAAGCGCCCTTGGCTCTCCCTCTGGGAGAGCTGGCAGCGCGAAGCGCTGACTGAGAGGGTCCTCGCGCCATGCAGCAGCTGCGCCGAAGCCCGCGGGAACCCCTCCACCGCTTCGCGGTCCCCCTCCCCTTTCAGGGGAGGCAAGGGCTGGTGCTTTTCTTCTTGGCTGCGGCAGAATCCGACGCACACGCTTCTTGGCTCCCCTGAAAGGGGAGCTGGTAGCGCGAAGCGCTGACTGAGGGGTTTCGCCTGCGAGAACGCCGGGCTTGGATGGCTCGGCAGCTCGCAGCCCTCTCAGTCAGCTTCGCTGACAGCTCTCCCAGAGGGAGAGCCAAGGGCGCTTGCGTGCCGGCGGCATCTTTTTCGGAAACTTTTAAATCGAAATCTCTTTGATCCTCAATCCAAAAAAGATCCCGCCCGGAACCCACCGAGCGGGATCGCTGCTTTTATTCGGGATACTCCACCTTCCCCGACGCCTTCGGCGCCGCGGCTTCTTCCTCCTCCGGCTCCTTCTGCTTCCGCCTTCCGGCGAGAATGCTGACAAAGAGGATGAGGATGAGCAGCACGCCTTCGACGGTCTGGGCGATGTGGCTGTCCGACTTGCCCATCAGGGCGAGTCCGCTGATGATGATCTGGATGGAGAACGAGCCGAGCAGCAGCTTATAGAACTTCGCCGAGGAGCCGCCCGTCACGAGCACGCCGCCGAGGAAGATCGCCATGACGACGCGGATCTCCAGAAACACGCCCATCTGGTTGCTGGTCGCGCCGACGGTGGAGATATAAAACAGCGCGCCGACGCCAGCCATCAGCCCGGAGAGCACGAACGCCAGCGTTTTCACCCGGCGGACCGGGATGCCGATGAAGCGCGCGGTCGTCTCGTTCTCGCCGATGGCGCGGCTGTAGCGGCCGAGCTTCGTGAACTCGAAGACATAAGCCGAGACCGCGAGGATGACGAGGAACACCGGCACTTTGAAGGCGCTGCTGTTCAGAAACGCGAGCGAATCCGGCAGGCGCTGGACGCCCGTAAACACCTGAAGATAGTTCACAAGTCCGCGCACGCCGATGAGCATCGCGAGCGTCACCATAAAGCTGGAGACCTTGCGGCGCGCGACGAGGAAGCCGTTCAGCCAGCCCATCAGCGCGCCGACGGCGAGCGTCACGGGGATCATCAGCCACGCGATGCCGGTGACGGAGGCGACATAGGACCCGATGACGCCCGCGAGCGCCAGATTGACGCCGACGGACAGGTCCGTGCTGCCCTGCGCCACGACGAAGAGCGTTCCGCAGGCGACGACGAGCGTGATCATCGTCTGGTCTAAGATCGTGCTGAGGTTGCGCGCCGTCAGCATCATAAAGACGCCGGTGCGCTCGTTGTAGCTTGCAAAGGTAAAGAACAGGAAGATCGCGACGAACGCGATGAAGGGCACCAGATCCTGCAGCTTCAGGCGGCGCAGACGGCTGAATTTTTTCTTCATATCATCACCTCAATGATCGCCTGTTCCGTAAACGCGCCGCCGCGGTCGATCGTGCGCGTGATGCGCCCGTCCTTCATGACCACGAGGCGGTCCGCCATGCCGAGCACCTCCGTCAGCTCGTCGGAGATGAGCACCATGGCGATGTTTTTCTTCTTCGCTTCCTTCATCAGCGCGTAAATATACGCCTTGACGCCGACGTCGACGCCGCGGGTGGGGCAGTCGAGGATTAGCACGCGCAGGTCCTTCGCGAGCCAGCGGCCGAGGTTGATCTTCTGCTTGTTGCCGCCGGAGAGGGCGCTGACGGGCTGGAAAATGTCCGTACACTTCACGCTGAGGCGCTCCACCATCTCCTCTGCGAGCTTCCTCATCGCCGCGGGCGGCACGCAGCCGAGTGCGCCGGTCAGCTCGCCGAGGGAGGGCATGCAGAAGTTTTCCCGCACGCTGTCGTCGATCATCATCGCCTCGGCGTCGCGGTCTTTGGGCACATAGCCCATCGCGCTCGCGAGCGCCTGCATCGGCGTTCTGATCTCCGTGCCGTCCGCGAGGCGGACCGCGCCCTGCTTTAAGTGGCTGAGGCCATAGAGCGCCTTGCCGACGGCGTGGATGCCGGAGTCGGAGAGTCCGCAAAAGCCTAAAATCTCGCCCGCGTGGACCTCGAAGCTCACGTGATCGAGCTCGCCGTCGACGCAGAGATCGTCCGCCGCCAGCGCGACGGCGTCGGAAAAGTCGGGCGCGCGGTCGGAGCGGTAATAGTCGCCGCGCATCTCTCTGCCGACCATCATGCGCTTGATCTCGTCCGGCGTCGTCTCCGCGGAGACGACGTTGCCGACGACCTCGCCGTCGCGCAGGACGGTCACGGTGTCCGTGATGCGGAGCATCTCCTCCACGTCGTGGGTGATGACGATGGCGCTGCGGCCCTCCGCCTTGAGGCGGCGGAGCAGGGCGTAGAGCTTTTCGCGGTTATTCATCGAGAGCGACTGCGTCACCTCGTCGAGCAGCAGGATGTTCGGCTCCAGCGAGAGCGCGCGGGCGAGCTCCACCATCTTGCGCGACTCGATGAGCATCGTGCCGGGGCTCGCGTTCAGCGGCGGCATGGGCAGGTCCCATTTTTCAAACACCGCCTGCGCCGCGCGGTTGAGCGCCTTGAGGTCCACGACGCCGCCCTTGGTAAACTGCTTCGTTCTGCCCAGAAAGACGTTCACGCCGACCGGCAGCGTTCCGACGACGCCGAGCTCCTGCAAGACCATGGAAATTTTGCGGTCATAGGCGTCCAGCGGGCTCGCGGGGGCGTAGAGCTCGCCGCCGATGCGCATCTCGCCGGTGTCGGGCGGGTAAATGCCCGCGATCTGGGAGATGAGCGTCGATTTTCCGGAGCCGTTTTCGCCGATGAGCCCGCGGATCTCGCCGCGGCAGAGCTCGAAATCGACGTTTTTATTCGCGTGGGTGGGTCCGAAATATTTGTTCAGGCCGCGGATGGTGAACACAACGTCACGTTTTTCGTTCATTTCACGACCTCCTTTGTTCCGCGCTGGCCCGCGACGCCGAACACGATGACAAACACGCAGAGGAACACGTCCTGAAGCGTTCCGGAGGGGACGCCGAAGAATGTCATGATGTTGAACACCGCGTAAATGATGATCGAGCAGAACGGCACCGCGACGATGATGTTGATGCGCTTCTGCAAAATTTGAGCCAGCAGCGCGATGGCGAGGGGCTTGAAGATCATCTGGATGCTCGTGAGCCCCGTGGTGGCGAAGGTCTTGCCGTTATAGCTCTCCTGCACGATGCACGCCACGCCGACGAGCACGCCGCAGATGAGCCCGACGCCGAGGATGGTCTTCGGGATGCTGATGCCCATCGCGCGGGCGACGCCCGTGCTGCCGCCGACGGCGCGGATGTTGAGCCCGATGGCGGTGCGGTTATAGACGAAGTAGACGACGAGGAAGCCCACGACAAGCAGGATGATGTTGATGGGCCACTCGCCGAGCGCGCGGTAAGACCGCAGCAGCTCCGTGTCCACGTAGGGCTTCGTCACGCGCCAGTTGCGCGTGAACACGCTGACCGCCTCATAGATAAGCGCGAGACTGATGCTCGCGATCCACGAGGGGATACGCGTCACGACGAAAATGCCGAAGTTGATGAACACCAGCAGCGTTCCGACGAGCAGACCGCCGAGAATGACGCCGGGGTAGCCCCACGCATTGCCGAAGGCGCAGACCGCAAACGAGCCGACAACGAGCACGCCGCCCATGGACATGTCCGTGTAGCCGCAGGCGAAGAGGAAGCAGAGGCTCCACGCGATAAAGGTCGGGTAAACGCTGTTGGAGAGGATGATCTCGATGTTTTTCCCCGTCAGGAATCTTCCGCCGACGCAGATGTTCACGATCACGCCGACGACGACCATCGCCGCGACCAGAATCGCGAGCGAGAGCCACGAGCGCGCGCCGGTGACGGTCTCCATGCTCCGTTTTTTCTTTGTTTTTTCCAATAACCTCACTCCTTTGGAAGAAGGCGGAACAAATAAAGCGCGGGGACCGCGGGACTTTTCAAAAATCGCCGCGGTCCCCAGAATTTGTTCTTGTGCCGGGTCTTAGTGTGTGTCTCTCAGCTTATTTCCAAGCCTCGATGATCTTGTCGAGCTGGAGCTGCTCGTTCACGAAGTTCTCGAAGTCCGCGTAGGTGACGTCGTGATTGTAGCGCCAGAGCAGGGTCTGAATGGTCTCCTTCTGGAAGGGCTCCGCCTTGGTCTTGAAGATCTCCTCGAAATCGTCGATGTTGTCCTGATCGACGACGAAGCCGGAGTTCGTGAGCTCAGGGGGATTGCCGTTTTCGTCGAGGATCTGGTGACCGTCGAGGTAGTTGATGAGCAGGCAGGCGGCGACGGTGCCGACGAGGTCGTTGCCGGCGGTGGCGGCGACGACGCTGCCGTCGCGGATGTACTCAATGGTGTCGGTGTTGATGTTGGAGCAGTAGATCGGCATGTCGATCTCCAGCGTGCGCATCGCGTTCACCGCGCCGGGGACATAGTCGCCGACCATGGCGAAGAGGCAGTCCGCGTCCGGGGTGGCGGAGAGCATGGCGTTCGCCTTCTCCTGACCCTCGCCGGGGTTACTGCAGCGGGCGGTGTTCAGAATGGTGCCGCCTGCCTCGGTCACGAAAGACTGGGTGAAGCCCGCGATACGCATCTCGAAGTGGGCGTCGCCGACGTTGCCGCCGAGCAGCAGGGCGGTCTTGTGACCGTCCGCCGCGGCTTCCTGACCCATCAGGTAGCCCTCCGCGTACATATCGGAGGTCGCGGTGCCAAGGTAATAGGGGTTATTGGCGTTGGCGTCCGCGCGGTCCTCGTCCGTGCCGGAGAAGGTGCTCATCACGAAGGGGATCTTCGCGTCCATGCAGTTCTTCGTCGCCTCCGGGAAAATGGAGTCCGCGCAGGTCTGCATCACGATGCCGTCCACGCCCGCGGAGATGAAGTTCTGGATGTTCTGGAGCTCCTTGTCCGCCATGTGGTCGTCGCTGGAGCGGCTGTAGGTCGCGCCCGCGGCGTCCAGCGCCTGCTCGATGACGGTCGCCATAAAGTCGAAGGTCGCGTCGCCGGCGCCCCAAGTGTTGTAGCCGATGTTCCAAGCGGTCTCGCCCTCTTTGGCGTCCTGCTTCTTGCCGCCGCAGGCGCAGAGGCTCAGGCAGAGCGCCAGAGCAAGCACCGCGGTCAGGATCCGTGCGATGGTCTTGCGTTTCATTTTCGTCTTTCCTCCCAAATTTAACCTGTCGAATTTTGTACATACTGCACATTTCACTCGCGCGTCACCGGGATTCTATGCACGATAACCACAAAATAGCACAAAAAATCTATGTTGTCAAGCATGCGACACAAAAAGTACCAAAAAATTAGGACCCGTATCATTATCAGGTATCTGACAATAATACGGGTCCTAATAGTCAAAAGATTGTCAAGCTAATCTTTCGGGTTTCTCAGGCTTTGCAGACAAAGCAGTGCCACTCCTCCTCGTGGAGATGGTCTTCAACCGCGAGCCCCGCCCCGGTGAGCGCGGCGTGGACCTCATCCTCTCTGCCGTCGATGATGCCGGAGCAGATAAACGCCCCGCCGGGCTTCAGATAGCGGCGCACGAAGGCGGCGAGCGCGATGATCACGTCCGCGACGATGTTCGCGAGCACGATGTCGTAGCTGCCGTCGAGCTCCCGGCGCATCCCCTCATCGCGCAGGAGGTCGCCGGCGAAGAGCTTCAGCCGGTCCTCACCGATCCCGTTCAGCGCGGCGTTCGCCATCGCAGCGTCCGGCGACTTCGGGTCCACGTCGCAGCCGAGAACTTTTTCGCAGCCGAGCAGCAGCGCTGCAATGCCGAGGATCCCGCTGCCGCAGCCGAGGTCCAGCGCGGTTTTGCCCGGCGCAGCGAAGCGCTGGAGTGCTTCGAGACACATCCGCGTTGTCGGGTGGCTCCCCGTGCCGAAGGCGATGCCGGGGTCGAGACGCAGCACGGTGCGTCCGTCCGGCTCCGCGTCGAGCCATTCCGGGACGACCAGCAGCTTTTCGCCGATCTCCAGCGGCTCATAATACTGCTGCCAGCTGTTTTCCCAGTCCGCGTCGTCCACGGTCGTCGTCGTGAGCGCGCAGCCGAGCTCCGCCTTGATCTGCTCCAGCAGCGCGCGCCCGGCATCGCTGTCCTCGACGTAAAACTTCACGCGGCTGAGCCCGTCATAGTGCGCGGCAAGCGCGTCGTCCACGTAATCCCAGTATTGGTGGTTGTTTTCCAAAAAGCGCTTGAAATCCGCCTCGTCCTCGATGCAGATCCCGCCGATGTCGTAAGTGCCGAGCTTTTCGCAGAGCGCGTCGATCTCCTCGCTGCGGGTCGTGATGGCGGCCTCGATCCATTTCATATTGTAAGCCCTCCTGCGGCTATTATTTCTCCGTCTTAAGTTTAGTCCAAAGCGCCGCGGCTGTCAAGTGCGGTGTTTCACGTGAAACATTCGGAAAAAGTTTCACGTGAAACATTGAAAAATCATGCATGGGCTGATATAATAAGACCGCAATTTGACTCACAGGAGAACATTATGGGTAAAATCATTGCGATCGCGAACCAGAAGGGCGGCGTCGGCAAGTCCACGACCGCCATCAACCTGACAGCGAGCCTTGCAAACCGCGGGAAAAAGGTCCTGCTCGTCGACTGCGACCCGCAGGGCAACGCCACGACCGGCATGGGCATCGACAAAAACCGCGTCAAGAGCATTTACGATGTGCTGCTGCGCGGCGTGGACGCCAAGGACGCCGTTGTTTTCACAAGCTACGGCTGCGTCATCGCCTCGAACAGCGAGCTCGCGGGCGCGAATGTGGAGCTTGTGGACCAAGAAGGGCGCGAAACGCTGCTGAAGCAGCGCCTTGCGCCGCTGCGGGAGCGCTACGACTATATTTTTATCGACTGCCCGCCCTCGCTGGAGCTGCTGACGCTGAACGCACTCGTCGCGGCGGACACGGTGCTCGTGCCGGTCCAGAGCGAATTTTACGCGCTGGAGGGGCTCAGCGACCTCGTTGCGAGCATCAAGCGCGTCAACCAGCGGATAAATCCGAATCTGAAGCTGGAGGGGCTCGTGCTCACGATGTACGACGCGCGCACCAAGCTCGCGCTGGACGTCGAGAGCGCGCTGCGGATGCACTTTCCGGGCAAGGTCTACGACACGAAGATCCCCCGCAACGTCCGGCTTTCCGAGGCGCCGAGCCACGGAAAGCCCTGCATCGCCTATGACAAATCGAGCAAGGGCACGCGGGCGTATCTGCATCTCGCGAACGAATTTTTGAAGAAACAGAGGAAGGAGTGAAGGATTTGGCAAAAAAAGGCGGTCTCGGCACCGGTCTGGGCGCGCTGTTCGGCGACGATCTGCCCGGACGGGGGCTTGACGAGACAAAGCTGCCGATCAGCAAGGTGGAGCCGCGGCGCGACCAGCCGCGCTATGCCTTCGACGAGGACGCGCTCGCGGAGCTGACGGAGTCCGTGCGGCAGTACGGCGTCATCCAGCCGATCACGGTCCGCGCCATCGACGGCGGCTATTACCAGATCATCGCCGGCGAGCGCCGCTGGCGCGCAGCCCGCGCCGCGGGACTCACGGAGGTGCCGGTGCGCATCATCGAGGCGGACGACCGCCGCGCGATGGAGCTCGCGCTCGTGGAAAACTTGCAGCGCGAGGACTTGAATCCCATTGAGGAAGCGCGCGGCTTCCGCACGCTGATGGAGGATTACGGGCTCACGCAGGAGGAGGCGGCGTCCTCCGTCGGAAAATCGCGCCCCGCGGTGGCGAACGCGCTGCGTCTGCTGAGTCTGTCGCCCGCGGTGCTCTCGCTCGTGGAGGAGGGGCAGCTCTCCGCCGGGCATGCGCGCGCGCTGATCCCCATCCGGGACGAAAAAATGCAGCTTGAGGCGGCGGAGACCGTCATCGCGCGCGGGCTCTCCGTGCGCCAGACGGAGGCGCTCGCCGCGCGGCTCGCGAAGGCGCAGAGCGCGCCGAAAAAGGAGGAGGAGCCCCCCGCCGTCAGCGTGGATTACGTCCGCGAGGTCGAACGCGAGCTCGAAAACGCCCTCGGACGCAAGGTAAAGCTCGTCGACGGGCGCAAAAAAGGCAAGATCGAGATCGAATTTTACGGCAGCGAGGACCGGGAAAAGCTCATCGAAAACCTCCGGCTCTTCTCCTCGCTGCGGAGCACGAAATAAAGAAAAAGTTAAAAATCTATACCAAAAGAAGGAAAAAAGAGATGCTGGACATTAAATTTGTTCGGGAAAACCCCGAAGCCGTCAAGGAAAATATCCGCAAGAAATTTCAGGGCGTGAAGCTTCCGCTCGTGGACGAGGTGATCGCGCTCGACGCGGAAAACCGCGCCGCCATCACGGAGGCAAGCGAGCTGCGCGCCGCGCGCAACGCCCTCAGCAAGCAGATCGGCATGCTGATGGGGCGGGCGAAAAAGGATCCCAGCAAGCTGGAGGAGGCGGAAAAGGTCAAGGCGCAGGTCAAGGTGGACGCCGACCGTCTCGCGGAGCTGGAGGTCAAGGAGACCGAGTTAGAGCAGAAGATCCGGCACATTATGCTGCAAATTCCGAATATCATTGATCCGAGCGTTCCCATCGGACCGGACGACAGCTGCAACGTCGAGGTCCAGCGCTTCGGCGAGCCGGTCGTGCCGGAGTTTGAGATTCCTTACCACACCGCCATTATGGAGCGCTTCAACGGCGTCGATATGGACTCCGCGGGCAGAGTTTCCGGCAACGGCTTCTACTACCTGCTGGGTGATATCGCCCGCCTGCACGAGGCGGTGCTCGCTTACGCGCGCGATTTTATGATCAACAAGGGCTTTACGTTCTGTATCCCGCCCTTCATGATCCACGGCAATGTCGTCGAGGGCGTCATGAGCCAGACGGATATGGACGCTATGATGTATAAGATCGAGGGCGAGGACCTCTATCTCATCGGCACGAGCGAGCACTCCATGATCGGCAAATTCATCGACCAGATCCTCCCGGAGGACGCGCTGCCCCAGACGCTGACGAGCTATTCCCCCTGCTTCCGCAAGGAGAAGGGCGCCCACGGCATCGAGGAGCGCGGCGTTTACCGCATCCACCAGTTCGAAAAGCAGGAGATGATCGTCGTCTGCAAGCCGGAAGACTCCATGAAGTGGTACGAGCAGATGTGGCGCTATTCCGTGGAGCTCTTCCGCTCGATGGAGATCCCCGTGCGCCAGCTGGAGTGCTGCTCCGGCGACCTCGCCGATCTGAAGGTGAAAAGCTGCGACATCGAGGCGTGGAGCCCGCGCCAGCAGAAGTATTTTGAGGTCTGCTCCTGCTCCAACCTCGGCGACGCGCAGGCGCGCCGTCTCCGCATCCGCGTCAAGGGCGCGGACGGCAAGATGTATCTGCCGCATACGCTCAACAACACCGTCGTCGCCCCGCCGCGCATGCTCATTGCCTTCCTCGAAAACCACCTTCAGGCAGACGGCAGCGTCACCATCCCCGAAGTGCTGCGTCCGTATATGGGCGGCAAGGAAATTCTTGTACCAAACAAATAAGAAACAGCTCCGGGCGGTGTTTTCTGTCCGGGCACAAAAATAAATTTAAAACAAAAAGAGAGGGTAAAAACAAAAGATGAAAAAGTTTTTCAGCGAGTTCAAAGCCTTCATCATGCGCGGCAACGTGCTCGATATGGCGGTCGGCGTCATCATCGCGACGGCGTTCGGAAAGATCACGTCCAGCCTTGTCAACGATGTGTTCATGCCCTTCATCGGCTGGGTCACAGGAAGCCGCGACATGACGGCGCTGAACCTCATCGTCCGCCCCGCGGAGCTCAATGAGGCGGGCGAGGTCGTCAAGGAGGCGATCACCATCGGCTTCGGCACCTTCGTCGGCGCGGTGATCGACTTCATCCTCGTCGCGTTCGTCGTGTTCCTCATCGTGAAGGCGTTCAACAAGGCGCACGAGGCGGCGGAGGCGAAGAAAAAGGCAGCCCAGCCCGCCGAGGAGCCCGCGCCCGAAGAGCCCAAGCCCACCACCGAGGAGCTGCTGGCGCAGATCCTTGAGGAGCTGAAGAAAAAAGAGCAATAAGCAAAGAAAGCCGCGGGGGGTCCCGCGGCTTTTCTTTTTTAAAGAGAACCCCTTGTATAATACCCAACGAAGGAAAGGTTGGATAAAAGATGTATAATG
>CAVJGI010000055.1:0-13921 GCA_963649145.1 Ruminococcus bicirculans (ex Wegman et al. 2014)
GCGAGCGTACAACCCCTCAGGCGCTTCGCGCCAGCTCCCCTTGCACAGGGGAGCCTTTAAATTGTGCCGCTTCGCGGCGAAAATTGAAAGATTCGCCGCCCTCACATCTCCCACAGCGTCTTCTCCGCCACGACCTCGGTGACGATCGCAAGAAACCTCGCGTTGGTCGGGGCTTTCTCGAAGCTATCGAAGGCGTCGCCGAAGTACGCTTTCCGGCGGTCTTCATTGCGGGGGATCCACGCTTTCTCAACCGCGACGCGGATCGCGCGCTCTACGCATTCCGGCGTGGAGGCGAACTGCTCCGCAAGCTCCGGGTAGAGCACCTTTGTCACACCCCGCAGCCACGTCCGGTCCTCCGCGGCGCGCATCAGCGCTTCGGCGAGGAAGGCGTAGCCGGTCAGATGCGGCGGGATACCGAACGCCCGCAGCGCCGCCGCGATCTCCGGCGCGCAGTCCCGGCGAGGCTTCGCGCCCCGCGCCGCCTCGCGCAGCCGCCGCAGCAGATACACCGTGTCGCAGGGCTTCAGCAGATAGTCCGCAGCCCCGACCTCGCCCGCGCGCCGCGCCGTCGCCCCACTCAGAAACGCCGACAAAAACACCACCGCGCACCCGACTCCGGCATCCCGCACCGCCTCCGCAAGCGCAAATCCGTCCAAACCCGGCAGCAAAATGTCGCACAAAAGCACCTCCACCGCCGCGCCCCGCAGCTCCGCGAGCGCCGCCTTACCATCCGTCGCCGTCCCAACGACCTCGAACCCGCCGGAAATGAGCTCCACCCGCATCCGCGCCAGAAACTCCTCCGAAGCATCCGCTAAAAACACCCGAATTTTCTCCATATCTATCTACCCCTCTCATTTTTACGCCGAAAAAGCAGCGTCTTGCGCGTATAGTAGCATGGGCTTGTCGAAAAATACAATCAAAAAATTTCGACGGAAAACGTCGAAAACGAGCGTCGAACCCTTGCGCCCCAAGCGTTTGCGCCAAATAAGAAAAAAAGCGAAAAAGCCCGAAAAACCGGGCTTTTCCGCAGAAAACGGCGAGAAATTGTGGACATTCGCCGCGCAATATGTTATAATAACTCCGCCCGAAAGGGCAGGGCGCTGCTCAAACGGCAGGCGGTTGGTCACACCACCCGAAAGGGGGTGAGACAATGCGACTTACATTTCATCTGGGACCCTTCACGGTCACGGTCATTGTAAAACGCAGAAACCGCCACTCGGCCAAGTGACGGTTTCCATTTTGAAAACATAAACTAACCGGGACCAACCGCTTGTCGCAGCGCCCTTTTCACTTATCATTATACCACCGTTTCGCCCGTTGTCAATCCCCGCCGCTTTTTCCGGCGGGGATTTTTTACAGCTTTACGCGCTTCACGAGCAGGGCGGCGGCGACGCCGACCGCGATCCCGGCGAGCGTTCCGCCGATCAGCAGCGCGGGCAGGTACCAGAGCAGCCGCCGCGTTCCGAGCAGCAGCGCCGCGGCCGCAAGCTGCGCCAGATTATGCGCCAGCGCGCCGGCGACAGAGACGCCCATGCAGCCGAAGCGCCCGCTGCGGCGCAGGAGCAGCATCACGGCAAGGCTCACCGCCGCGCCCGCGGCGGAATAAGCCAGCGACAGCGCACTGCCGAACAGCAGCGCCGCGAGCGCCACGCGCAGCAGCGAGATCGCCGCCGCGTCGCGCCCGCCGAGGCGGTAGAGCGCGAAAACGACCGCGATATTCGGCAGCCCCAGCTTCAGCCCCGGCGCGATATGGGCGAGCGGCGGCAGCAGCGATTCCAGATAGCTCAGCACCAGCGCAAGCGCGACGAGCAGAGCGCGCAGCGCGATTTTTTTCGTCCGCATCCTCACGCCTCCTCAGCCCGTCTCCGCGTCCGTGCCGCGCGCCGCGCTGCCCGCGACCTCGACCACGAGGCGGTGGGGCAGGCAGACGATCGTCTCCCCGTCCGCGCGCACCCAGCCGGTGCGGACGCAGACGCGGTCCGGGCAGTCGGCGTCCGAGACGCAGACCGCGCCGCCGCGCACCGAGACCGTGTTGCCGCAGGGGAGCGCGAGCTCCGCGTCGATGGTAAGCGGCAGGCGGCAATACTCCGCGCCGCCGACCGAGACGACCGCCTCGCCGCCGGTCCGCCGCGTCAGGCGCAGCACAAAAAGGAGCGCCGCCGCGAGCAGCAGCGCCCCTAAAATGAGCAGCAGATCGTTTCGCCGCGTGCGCTTCACGAGGCGGAGGAGTCGGCGATCGCCTTACAGGGGCAGGCGGCGATGCAGGTGCCGCAGCCGACGCAGACGCTGTAGTCGATGACGGGGAGGTTCCGCTCCATGCGGATCGCCCCGGCGGGGCATTTTTTGCTGCAAAGCGAGCAGCCGATGCAGCCGGAGGCGCAGATCTTTTTCACCGCGGGTCCCCTGTCATGGCTGGAGCAGGCGACGAGCGGGCGCACCGCGGCGGGCAGCACCTCGATGATGTGCTGCGGGCAGGTCTTCGTGCAAATGCCGCAGCCGGTGCAGCGCGCGGGGTCGACGCGGGCGACGCCGCCGGCGACGGCGATCGCGCCCTCCGGACAGACGGCGGCGCAGTCGCCGTAACCGAGGCAGCCGTAAGCGCAGGCGCGGTCACCGGAGAAGAGCAGCTTCGCCGCGGCGCAGCTGTGCTCGCCCTGAAGCTCGCTCTTGCGGTCACACTTTCCGCGGCAGTGGACGAAGGCGTTTTTGCGCTCCACGTCCTCAAAGCCGACGCCGAGCGTGTCCGCGAGCGCCTTGGCGACCTCTGCGCCGCCGGCGATGCACTTGTTGGTTTTGGTCTCCTCCCCGCTCGCGAGGGCGGCAGCATAGCCGTCGCAGCCGGCATAGCCGCAGGCGCCGCAGTTCGCACCGGGCAGACACTCCCGGACGGCGGGGAATTTTTCGTCCACGGGGACGGACATATACTTCGACGCCACAGCGAGCAGCACGGCGCAGACCGCGCCGATGGCGGCGAGGAGCAAAACGGCGGTCAGAACAGGACTCATAGCGTTTCCCCCTCCCTTAGCCGAAGAGCTTATCGGCAATGCCGGTGAAGCCCATAAAGGTCATGCTCGTCAGCGCGGCGGCGACGAGGGTGATCGGCAGCCCGCGCCAGCTCCGGGGCGGCTCGGCGCGCTCGATCGCGCGGCGCACGCCGCAGAACAGCACGAGCGCGAGCCCGAAGCCGACGCCCGCGGTGCAGCCGTTGACGCAGGACTCCAGCAGCCCCCAGCCGTAGCTCACGGAGGCGTCCGCGTAGCCGTTCGTGACGTTCAGCAGCGTCACCGCCAGCACAGCGCAGTTCGTCGTGATGAGCGGCAGGTAAATGCCGAGCGCGCTGTAAAGCGGCTTAACGAATTTTTTCAGGAAGATCTCGACAAACTGGACAAGCGCCGCGATGACGAGGATGAAGATGATCGTGGAGAGATATTCCAGTCCGAGCGGGACCATCAGCGAGCGGTAAATGCAGTAAGTCGCGGCGGAGGCGAGCGTCATGACGAAGATGACCGCGCCGGACATGCCGAGGCTGGAATCGAGCTTCTGGGAAACGCCGAGGAAGGGGCAGATGGCGATGAACTGGACGAGGACATAGTTCTCCGTGAAGATCATCGTGAAGGCGATCATGAGCAGGGCTTTCATTCCGCGTCCTCCTTTCCGGCGTCGGCGGGCTTTTCGCCCTCGGCGCAGTGCATCGCGCAGTTGCCGCAGCTGCCGTCGCAGCCGATGCGCGGGTCAAACTTCTTGCCTTTCTTATTCATGCAGCGGATGAGCAGCGCCATCGCCGCGGCGAAGCAGAAAAATCCGCCGGGCGTCTGGGCGATGATGCCGATCTGATAGCCCTCCGGGATGATGCGCAGCCCGTAGATCGTGCCGCTGCCGACCAGTTCGCGGACGACGGCGATGCCAACGATGACGACCGTGTAGCCGATGCCCATGCCGAGCCCGTCGAGCAGGGAGTCGACTGTGCCGTGGCGGCTCGCGAACATCTCCGCGCGGCCGAGCACGATGCAGTTGACGACGATGAGCGCGAGGAAAATACCGAGCGAGCGGTAAAGCCCCGGAAGATAAGCCTCGACGATCATCTCCACGAGCGTCACGAAGGTCGCGATGACGACGATGAAGCAGGGGATGCGCACCTTGTCGGGGATGATCTTCCGCAGCAGGGAGATGACAACGTTGGAGCCGACGAGCACGAAGGTCAGCGCCGCGCCCATGCCGAGCGCACCGGACACCGTGACCGAGATCGCGAGCACGGAGCAGCAGCCGAGCAGCAGGATGAGAACGGGATTTTCCTTGAAAATGCCGTTCGTGAAAATTTTCCACTTACTTTGTTTCATAGTTTCTTCCCGCCTCCTTTCATCGAATGGCGTTCACGGCAGCCATCGCCGCGCCGACCGCCTGACGGACGGCGGCGGAGGAATAGGTCGCGTTCGTGATGGTGTCCACCTCGCCGCAGCTGTCGGCAAGGCCGAGGAAGCGGTCTAAATACGCCGCGTCGCCCGCCTTCGAGCCGATGCCGCTCGTCTCGGTGGAGACGTCCGCGCGCAGCCCGACGATCCTGCCCTCGCCGTCGAAGCCGACGGTGACGGCGACGTCGCCCTTGTAGCCGCGGGCGGAGGCGGTGACGACATAGCCGAGCCCGCTCACCTCGCGCCATGCGCCGGTGATGCCGAGCGCGGCGCAGTCGCAGTCGATCTCCTCAAAGCCCTGCGCGCCCTCCAGAACGGCGGCGCGCGCCGCCTCCGCCTCGATGCGGGCGTTTTCGGCGATGATGGGGGCGGTCGCCTCGTGGGTCAGACCCAGCAGCGCCGCGACGACGATGCAGATCGCGGCGAGGACCGCGATGGGCTTGCCGATGGCGCTCCAAGTGCTTTCCTTTTTCATTTCGCGGCACCTCCCAACGGCTTGGTGCGGGTCCAGTCATTGATGTAGGGCACCAGAATGTTCATCAGCAAAATGGCAAAGGTGACGCCCTCGGCATAGTTGCCGAACACGCGGATGGCGGCGGTGATGAGTCCGCAGCCGACGCCGAAGATGACCTTGCCCCAGTTCGTGAAGGGACTCGTAACATAGTCCGTCGCCATAAACACCGCGCCGAGCACCGCGCCGCCCATAAAGATGCTGAGCAGGGGCTGCGCGCCGCCGAAAAGCCATGTAAAGAGCGCGAGCGAGCCGAGATAGCAGAGCGGGATGATCGGCTTGATGACGCGGCGGACGAGCAGGTAAACAAAGCCGAGCGCGAGCGCGATCACGCATGTCTCGCCCAGCACGCCGGGATGGTCGCCGAGGAAGAGATGGACGGAGTTTGCCCAGCTCCACGCGCCGGTCTGCGCCAGCGGCGTGGCGGAGCTCACGGCGTCCGCACCGCGCCACGCGAAGGGCGCGGGATAGCTCGTCATGCTGCCCGTGAACGAGAACATCAGCACGATGCGGCCCACGAGCGCGGGGTTCATAAAGTTTCTGCCCAGCCCGCCGAAGAGCATCTTCACGACGATGATCGCGGCGACATCCCCGACGATGAGCTGCCACACGGGCATCGAGGCGGGAACGTTGAACGCCAGCAGCACGCCGGTGACGGCGGCGGAGAGGTCCCCGACCGTCACGGGCAGGTGCATCAGCTTTTCCCAGACGAGCTCGCAGAGCACGCAGGCAGCGGCGGAGACCGCCGTCAGCAGCAGCGCGCGGGGCCCGAAGAGCACCACGGACGCCGCGAGCGCGGGCGCAAGCGCGATGAGCACGTCGCCCATCACGGCGCGGGTGGAGCGCGGCGCACGCAGGTGAGGCGACACGCCGACATAGAGCTTGTTCATTTTGCCGCCTCCTTTTCCTCGCGCAGCTTTGCGTTCAAGAATACCTTGGCGAGCTTGTTCGATTCCACGAGCCGCCGCCGCGCCGGACAGACGAAGGCGCAGCAGCCGCACTCCATGCAGAGCGTCACCTTCAGCGCCTTCAGCGCCTCAGCATCGCGCCGGGCGTAAGCGCTCTCCAGCTCCACGGGCATCAGCTTCAGCGGGCATGCGTCGATGCAGCGCCCGCAGCGGATGCACGCCGTGGGCTCCGGGAGCACGGCGTCGGCCTCCGCGAAGGCGAGCACCGCGCCGGTGTTTTTGACGACCGGCTGGTCGAGGTCCGGCACGGCGACGCCCATCATCGGCCCGCCCATGATGACCTTTTTCGGCTCGCACTTCAGCCCGCCGGCGGCTTCCAGCACGTCGCGCAGGCTCGTCCCGATCGGGACGATGATGTTTTTCGGCTCCGCAACGGCGCTGCCGTCCACCGTGACGCATTTTTCCACGAGGGGGAAGCCGGTCCGGATATAGCGCGTCAGCACGGCGAGGGTCGTCGCATTCAGGACGATGCAGCCGACGTCCAGCGGGAGCTTGCCCTCCGGGATGACGCGGCGCGTCGTGGTGTAAACGAGGACCTTTTCGCCGCCCTGCGGATAAAGGCTCGGCAGGGGGCAGACCTCGGCATAGTCGAGCGCCGCCGTTTCGCGGCGGAGCGCGTCGATGCACGCGGGCTTATTCTTCTCGATCCCGATGAGGATCTTCGCCGCCGGGTAAAAGCGGTGGAGCAGGCGGAAGCCCTCGCCGAGCAGCGGCGCGTCGTCGAGCATCGTGCGGGTGTCTGCCGTGATATACGGCTCGCACTCCGCGCCGTTGATGCAGAGAAACTCCACGCGCGCGGGGTCGGCATTCAGCTTCACGGCGGTCGGGAAGCCCGCGCCGCCGAGCCCGACGACGCCGCTCGCGCGCACCGCGGCGATGAAGCTGTCGAAATCCGTGACCTCCGGGGGCGCGAGGTCCGGGCAGACGGTCTGCTCCCCGTCGCTCTCGATCGTGATGGTCTGGCAGAGCGCGCCGTGGAACAGCAGCTGCTCGCCGAGCTTCTTCACCGTGCCGGACACGCCGGAATAGATCGGTGACGCCATCGGGCTCTCCGCCGCGGCGATGAGCTGCCCCACGGTCACATGGTCGCCGGGCTTCGCGACGGGGGTCGCCGCGCGCCCGATGTTCATCGAGGTCGGCACCGTGATCGAAGCCGGAACCGGCACGCGGACGGGCGCGAGCTCCGCCGTGTGCTTCCGGTGGGGCACATGCGCGCCGTGCAGTCGTTTGAATGACACGATATTCAAGTCTCCTTCCCTGATTCTCTCTTTTCCTTTTTAAAAATGCACTTGATATGTTGCTGATTTCGTCGGATAATGGATTCAGTGTAATAAAGCACACTGCATGCATTATAAACCATGCCCCGCGGTAAAAGCAAGGAGGAACCCATGCGCCGAAGCCAAAAACTTCTTTATCATATCATAGCTTTTTGTTTGCTTTGCCCGTTTTTTCTCGCCGGCTGCGGCGGGAGCACCGCGGCGCGGACGGAGACCGCCTTTGCGCTGGACACCGTTGTGCGCGTGACGGTCTATGCGGAGGCGGACGTCCCGGCGGCGCGCGCCGCGCTCGTGCGCTGCGCCGAGTATGAGGCGGTATTTTCCCGCACGCGCGATACCAGCGAGCTCGCGCAGCTGAACGCCGCCGGGGGCGGCACGGTCAGCGAGGACCTCCGCGCCGTTTTAGAGTGCGCGATCGACGTCTCCGCCCGCAGCGGCGGCGCGCTGGACGTGACGCTCGGCGCGGTCAGCGCGCTCTATGACTTCGCGGCGGAACCCCCCGCCCCGCCGGACGCCGCTGCGGTCGCCGCCGCGCTCGCGGGCAGCGGGATGGACGGCGTTTCGCTCCGCGGTAGCGAGCTCATGCTCGCGCCCGGTGCGGTGCTGGACCTCGGCGCGGTCGCAAAGGGCTATATCGCGGACCGGCTGGCGGAGGACCTGCGCGCGGCGGGCGTGGAGCACGCGGTCGTGAATCTCGGCGGCAACGTCGTCTGCGTCGGCGCCCGCCCGGACGGGGAGCCCTTCCGCGTCGGCGTGCAGGAGCCCGTCCCCGGCAGCGAAAAAAACGCCGCCGTGCTCTCCGTGACTGACGGCAGCGTCGTCACGAGCGGGAATTATCAGCGGTATTTTGACTACGGCGGCACCCGCTGGCACCATATTCTGGACCCTGAGACCGGCTATCCCGTCCAGAACGGGCTCGCCTCCGTCACGGTCACGGGTCCGGAGTCCATGCTCTGCGACGCGCTCAGCACCGCCTGCTTCGTCCTCGGCGAAGAGCAGGGAACGGCGCTGCTCGCGGAATATCCGGGGTATGAGGGGCTGTTTTTATATGGAGAATAAGGCAGAACAGCTCCCCGCCGCGCCCACGGCGGGGAGCTGTTCGATGTTTTCCGTTTTCGCCGCGAAGCGGCACAATTTAAAGGCTCCCCCGGAGGGGGAGCCAAGGGTGCCTTTCAAGATTTTATTCCTCGCGCGCCCCGGTGAGGGCTCCGGTGGGGCAGATGCGGACGCAGGCTGGGGCGAGTCCGGCGGCGACGCGGGCGGCGCAGCCGTCGCATTTCTGCATTTTCCGGTCCGGACCGAAGCGCGGGGCGGCGACGGGGCAGACGGCGAGGCAGCGGCGGCAGCCGATGCAGGCGGCGTTATCCCAGACCGTGAGCCCCTGCTCGTCTTTGCGCAGGCAACCGCGCGGGCAGGCGGCGATGCAGGGCGCGTCGGCGCAGTGGAGGCAGCTTTCCGAACGGTAGCGGAAGCGCGGGGCGCACTCTATGACGCGGACGGCGCGCCACGCCGGGTCCCCGGCGGCGAGGTCGGCGTCGTGCTCGTCGAGACAGGCAATGACGCACGCGCCGCAGGCGGCGCAGCGGTGCTCGTCGAAATGAAAGCGGTAGCGCATCGGACGGTCAGCCCTCCTTTTTCGTGACGCGGCAGCGGAGCTGCTTGTAGCCGGGGAAGCCCGTGTAGGGGTCGCGGTGGTCCGCCGGGATGAGGCTGTTGACGTCCGCCTCGTCGTAGCCGTGATACATATAGACCTCGCCGGGCGCGGCGGAGAGCGTCAGGTTTGCGCGGACGGAGATGGCGCGCAGCGGCGTGGCGAGCTCCACCATGTCGCCCTGCGCAATGCCGCGCGCGTCGGCGTCGGCGGGGTTTATATCGACGCTCGCCTCCGGGCGCAGCGAGCGCGGCCACGGGCAGGCGTGGAGCCGGGAGTGGAGCATGCCGGGATTGCGCGCCCCGGCGCAGAGCGTGAGGTCAAATTCCGCGGCGTCCGCGCCGTCGAAGCTGTCGGCATAGACCGGCAGCGGGTCGAGCTCCGGGCGGCGGTAAGCGGCGATCGTCTCGCTGAATAGCTCGATCTTCCCCGTCGGCGTGGCGACGCCGCGGGCGAGGGCGGTGCCCCATTCATAGCCGCGCGCGTTCGGCGCGGGAACGGGGCGGTCCGCGCGGCGGAACGCCTCCCAGTCGCTGAGTCCGGAGGGCTCAAACAGCATCCAGCGCACGCAGGCGTCATAGCCGGCGCAGAGCAGCGGGTCGTCAAGCCCCAGCGCGCGGGCGAGACCGGCGAAGATCTCGGCATCCGGGCGGCTTTCGTAAAGCGGCGGGATGACGGGCTGGTTGTAATACATAAATTTGTTCGCGTAGCACTTGACCTCCGCACGCTCGAAGGAGGAGCAGGCGGGCAGCACGATGTCCGCGCTGCGGCAGCTCTCCGTCCAGAACAGGTCCGTCGCGACGATGAAGTCGAGCGAGCGGAGCGCGCGCAGAAAGCGCGGAGAGTCCGGATACATCTTGTGGTTCACGCCCGCGAGCAGCGCGGCGCGGATGGGGTAGGGCGCGCCGGACTCGATCTGCTCCGCGAGCGAGATCGCCTGTCCCTCGTGCATCATCTCGGCAAAGAGCGGATAGTCGGGGAGCCCGACGGCGGGCTTTGCCGTTTTGGGCCGCACGTCCGCGGTAAATTCCGCCTCGCGGGAGGCAAAGCCGCCGGGCGTGTTGCAGAAGGTCGCCGCGCCGAGTGTGGGGCGGAGCGTGCCGGGGCGGTCAAACTGACCGCAGACGGCGGCGAGGCTCATCAGCGCGCGGGAGGCGTTGAAGCCGTTTTTATGGTGGGTGAGCCCCGTGCCGGTCATGATCGCGGCGGGCTTCGTGCGGGCGAAAAGCTCCGCCGCCTCGCGTATCAGCGCCGCCGGGACGCCCGTGATGCGCTCGCCCTCCGCGAGGGAAAAGCGCGAGACATATTCGCGGTAAGGCGCGAAGCCGTGGACGTATTTTTCGATAAAATCAAAATCCGCGAGCCCGCTTTCGATGATATGGTTCGCCATCGCCGCGGCGAGGGCGGCGTCCGTCCCCAGCCGGGGGCGGAGATAGAGGTCCGCGAGCTGCTCGCTCGCCGGACCGCGCCGCGGGTCGACGACGACGATTTTCCCGCCGCGCGCCTTCAGCGCGAAGAGCGCGGGTGTCTGGTGGATGTTTTTGTTGAAGGGGTCGCTGCCCCAGATGAAAAGCGCGGCGGCGTTCTGGAGGTCCGGCATCGTCGCGTGTCCGAAAACGCAGCGCGACGCCATAATCGCCGACCACCAGCAGGAGCTCGATTCCGTCAGAAAGTTGGGGCTGCCGAAGTCATAAGCCAGCCGCTGCAAAAACGGGCGGTACCACTTGCCGTAGCCGCTCAGAAACACGGCGGACTCCGCACCGGAGCGCGCTTTGGCGGCATTCAGCCCCGCCGCGGCGAACGACAGCGCTTCGTCCCAGCTGATGGGCTCGAACTCTCCGCTGCCGCGCGCACCGACGCGGCGCATCGGCGTGCGGATGCGGTCCGGGCGCAGGACATACTGCCGCCCGGACGCGCCCTTGGGACAGAGCGCGCCGCGGTTCGGCGGAAAGCCGGGCGTGCCCTCAATCTTCAGCAGCTCGCCGTTTTTCACATAGACGTCCACCCCGCAGTGGACGCCGGGGGTGCAGATATCGCAGAGCGTATGGCGCACTTCCACGCCGTAGACGCCGGGGAGCTTGGGAGGGGTGTTTTTCATAGCGGCATCATCTTTACAGTACTACGGGCATTTTACCGCGTTCAGCCCGCGGTGTCAAGGGCATGACATGTGAGAAAGCGATAGAAAAATCCCCGCCTTATCTTGCGGCGGGGATTGACAACGGGGGAAACGGTGGTATAATGATAAGTGAAAAGGGCGCTGCGACAAGCGGTTAGTCCCTGTAGTGTATAGCTCTAAGTAATCTTAGAAACCGTCACTTGGCAGAGTGGCGGTTTCTGCGTTTTACAATGACCGTGACCGTGAAGGGCCCCAGATGAAATGTAAGTCGCATTGTCTCACCCCCTTTCGGGTGGTGTGACCAACCGCCTGCCGTTTGAGCAGCGCCCTGCCCTTGCGGGCGGGGTTATTATAACATATTGCGCGGCGAATGTCTATGATCATTCGCCGTTTTCTGCGGAAAAACCCGGTTTTTCGGGCTTTTTCGCTTTTTTTCTTATTTGGCGCAACCGCTTGGGGCGTGGGGGTTCGACGCTCGTTTTCGACGTTTTCCGTCGAAATTTTTTGATTGTATTTTTCGACAAGCCCATGCTACTATACGCGCAAGACGCTGTTTTTTCGGCGTAAAAATGAGAGGGGTAGTTTTGATATGGAGAAAATTCGGGTGTTTCTGGCGGATGCTTCGGAGGAGTTTCTGGCGCGGATGCGGGTTGAGCTTATTTCCGGCGGGTTCGAGGTCGTTGGGATGGCGACGGATGGTAGGGCGGCGCTTGCGGGGGTGCGGGGCGCGGCGGTGGAGGTGCTGCTTGCTGATATTTTGCTGCCGGGGCTGGATGGGTTTGCGCTTGCGGAGGCGGTGCGGGATGCCGGGGTCGGGTGCGCGGTGGTGTTTCTCTCGGCGTTTTTGAGCGGCGCGACGGCGCGGCGCGCGGGCGAAGTTGGGGCGGCGGACTATCTGCTGAAGCCCTGCGACACGGTGTACTTGCTGCGGCGGCTGCGCGAGGCGGCGCGGGGCGCGAAGCCGCGGCGGGACTGCGCGCCGGAGATCGCGGCTGCGCTGCGGGCGTTCGGCATCCCGCCGCATCTCACGGGTTACGCCTTCCTCGCCGAGGCGCTGATGCGCGCGGCGGAGGACCGGACGCAGCTGCGGGGCGTGACAAAAGTGCTCTACCCGGAGCTCGCAGAGCAGTTCGCGTCCACGCCGGAGTGCGTAGAGCGCGCGATCCGCGTCGCGGTCGAGAAGGCGTGGCTCCCCCGCAACGCCGAGCGACGAAAGGCGTACTTCGGCGACGCTTTCGACAGCTTCGAGAAGGCTCCGACCAACGCGAGGTTTCTTGCGATCGTCACGGAGGTCGTCGCGGAGAAAACGGTGTGGGAGATGTGAGGGCGGGCTATGCCGGAAAGCGCTTTTCAAAGGCGGTTTTTTCTGCTATACTGGGCAAAAAAATACCGGCGCCGGAACGCCGGAAAAACGGAGGAGCTTATGGAAAACAGGGTGCATGATCTGCGCAGCGCGCTGGCGCTGCTGGAGTCGATGCCGGGCGAGCTCGTGAAGACGCAGGTCCCGGTGGACCTCGCGGCGGAGCTCGCCGGGGTCTACCGCCGCGTCGGTGCGGGCGGAACGGTGCGGCGACCGACGCGCGTGAACGGACCGGCGATGCTGTTCGAGAACATCGCGGACCACCCCGGCGCGCGGGTGGCGATCGGCGTGCTCGGAAGCCGGGCGCGCTGCGCGGCGTTTTTCGGCTGCGGACAGTATGAGCTGCCGCGCGTCATCCGCGCCTGCGTGGACCACCCCGTCGCGCCGCGGCTGACGGAGGGACCCGCGCCCTGCCAGCAGCGCGTTTACCGCGCGGGCGACCCCGGCTTTGACCTGCGGCGCATCCTGTCGATCTCGACGAACACGCCGGTGGACGCGGGACCGTTCATCACCATGGGCCTCTGCTACGCCGCCCACCCGGACACCGGGCGCTTCGACGCGACGATCCACCGCCTCTGCGTGCAGGGACCGGACGAGCTCTCGATCTTCCTCCAGCCCGGCTCGCGCCACATTGGTGCGATGGCGGAGCGCGCGAGCGAGCTTGGGCAGCCGCTGCCGATCTCCGTGTCCATCGGGCTGGACCCCGCGGCATATATCCTCTCCTGCTTCGAGCCGCCGACGACGCCGCTCGGCTGCGACGAGCTTTCCATCGCGGGCGCGCTGCGCGGCGCGCCGGTGGAGCTCGCGCGCTGCCTCAGCGTGGACTGCCGCGCGATCGCGAACGCGGAGTTTGTCATCGAGGGCGAAATTCTGCCCGGCGTGCGCGTGCGCGAGGACCAGCACACGGACACGGGCTTTGCCATGCCGGAGTTCCCCGGCTATAACGGTCGCGCGAGCAGCGAGGCGTGGGTCCTGCGCGTCAAGGCGGTCACGAGCCGCGAGGACCCCATCATGCAGACCTGCATCGGTCCGAGCGAGGAGCACGTCAATATGGCGGGGCTCCCGACCGAGGCGTCCATCTTCGGACTCATCGAGCAGGCGATGCCCGGCAAGCTGACCGGCATTTACGCCCACCGGAGCGGCGGCGGAAAATATATGGCGGTGCTCCAGTTCAAAAAAAGCTGCCCCGCGGACGAGGGACGGCAGCGTCAGGCGGCGCTGCTGGCGTTCTCGGCGTTCCCGGAGCTCAAGCATGTCATTCTGGTGGACGAGGATGTCGACATTTACGACACGGACGACGTGCTCTGGGCGCTGAACACGCGCTTTCAGGGCGACCGGGACATCATCCCCATCCCCGGCGTCCGCTGCCACCCGCTGGACCCCTCCAGCGGACCGGAGTATTCCCCCAGCATCCCCGACCGCGGCGTTTCCTGCAAGACCATCTTCGACTGCACGGTCCCCTACGCCCTCCGCGACCGCTTCCAGAGAGCGGAATTTCTCGCGCCGGACGAGGAAAAATGGCGCGGCGTGGTTTGAGGTTGGGCTGGGAAAAAGCCATATCACAGCGCCGCAGGCGCACAATTTAAAGGCCTCCCTGTGCAAGGGAGGCTGTCAGCCGAAGGCTGACTG
>CAVJGI010000056.1:0-13818 GCA_963649145.1 Ruminococcus bicirculans (ex Wegman et al. 2014)
CGTTTCTTCCATTATACCAGAAACCGGGGCGGTTTGGAAGTTCTTTGACAAGCTGAAGTGTGCAGCTTCAACGAAGCTGCACACCGAAAAACGCATAGCTCCATTGCTGCGACACAAAGTTCCGTTACCCCAAAGAGCACGCGAAAACTGAGCCTGCGTTTTTACCATAGCAAAAAACGCACACTCTCCGGGGTGTAATATCAACTTTGTGTCGCAGGGGCATCATAGCATATCTGCCGTGAAAAATCAAGGTAAAACGCAATCCACCGCCGGGAGCGCAGCGTGCTCCCGGCGGCTTTTTCATTTCACTTTCTCCTCGTAAAAAACCAGATTCTGCTTCAGCCGCGCGTCTTCGGGGGCGAGGGTGAGGGCGGCGCGGCCGTGGGTGAGGGCGGTCTGCCATGCGCCGAGGTTGTAGGCGGCGACGGCGGCGAGGTCGTGGGGCTTTGCGCCCCAGCTCTCCGAGTCTGTCAGGTAAGTCAGCCGCCGCTCCGTGACGGCGAGGGCGCGCTCGGCTGCCCAGAGCGAGCCGCCCCAGTCCCCGCGCCCGGCGGCGAGGGCGGAATAGTCCAGCCACGGCTCGCGCAGCCACGGCGCCTCCGCCGCGGCGCGGAGCAGCCAGCTCTCCGCGTCCTGCGGCCTGACCTGCGCGAGCACGGCGCGCGCCAAATAGCGCATCGAGGCGCAGCGCTCGTCGCGCCAGACCGCCGTCGGCAGCGCAAGATGGCGCAGCAGCGTCTCCTCGCACTCGCGCCAGCGGCGGTGGAAGAGATACTCCCTGCCGAGATAGTGCATATTCCGGTCGTTTTCCGGCTCCTCCGCGACGGCGAGCTCCAGCAGCGGAAGATACTGCCCGCGGGACTTCGCCGGGTCGGGCAGGTGGTCGAGCTGCACGCCCTCGGCGACCGCGGTCGATGGCTCCGCGCCTTCACAGCGCAGCACCTCGTGGACCGCGCCGACCCAGCGCCAGCCGCGCCGCGGGTGCGCCTTGTCGGTCAGGAACACGACGCCCTCGCGCCCGTCCGGGAGATAGCTCCAGACATAGCGGTAACGCAGCCGCCGCGCGCCGGTGTCCAGCGCGGCCTCAAACCCGGCGCGCCAGCCGGGGCGGAACACCTCGTCGAGGTCCGTGCACACGCAGAGGTCCGCGTCCGCGGGAACGCGCGCGAGCGAGCGGTTGCGCGCTTCGTCGAAGCGCCACGGCGCGATGACCTCGGTCTCCACGTCCGCGCCGAGGCTGCGCAGCAGCTCCGCCGTGCCGTCCGTCGAGCCGGTGTCCAGCACGAAAACGCCGTCCGCTTCCGCCATGCTCGCCATCCAGCGGCGCGCGAACGCCGCCTCGTTTTTGCTGATCGCGTAAACGTATATGCGCCGCGCCATGCCGCCGTCCCACTCAGGTCGCGAGCAGACCCGCCGCGCGCAGATTCGCGAGCAGCGCGTTGAACTGCTCCGCGGTCTCGCCCGTCTCCGTCGTGTCCGCAACGGCAGCCGCCGGTGTCACGGTCCCCGTAGGTCCCGTCGGACCGGTGGGACCGGTCGGACCCGTGGGGCCCGTTGCGCCGGTAGCGCCGGTTTCACCAGTCGGACCGGTGGGACCCGTTGCGCCAGTAGCGCCGGTTTCACCGGTCGGACCAGTCGGACCCGTTGCGCCGGTAGCGCCGGTCTCGCCGGTCGGACCAGTCGGACCCGTTGCGCCCGTTGCACCGGTTTCACCGGTTGGACCAGTCGGACCCGTTGCGCCGACGGCACCAGTTGCGCCTGTCGCGCCCGCGGGACCTGTGGGACCGGTCGGACCGGCGACGAGCGTGGGGCAGCAGAAGCAGCTCACGGGACAGCCGCAGCCGGCGGCGCGGTCGCTGGGCCGGACGATATTCATGCCGCAGCCGTCGCCGCGGCTCTCCCTGCATTGTTCAGCCATAGTCATCCTCCTTGAGAAAAAGCTCCGGGGGCAGAGGGCTGCCCCCTCAAAACAGTATATGGCGATGAGAATGGCGCGTGCGTGCTTCCGTGAGGGACAGCGGGCGGCACCGGAAAACGAAAAGCCCCGGAGCAGGGCGCTCCGGGGTTTTCAATGATAATATATTGTCTTAAAAAGAAGTCAGGCGTTCTGCCGCTCTCTCAGAAATTGGATAAACTTTTCGGCGCAGGCTCTGTTTTCGTCGCTGAGCGCGCTCCAGTCCTGCAAATGCTGTTTCTGCGCCTCCGTCAGCGCTGCGGCGGCTTTGTCCTCCGCGAAAAACTGCGACAGCGAGATGCCGAAGCCGCCGCAGAGCTTTTCCAAGGTGGAGACGGACGGGACCGTGCCCTTTTTCATCATAGCGTTCAAGGTGGAGTAGGTAACGCCGCTTTCCTTTGCCAGCCGGTAATAAGTCCAAGAGTAAGCTGCGCACAAGTCCCTGATTCGCTGAACAACATCCACACCGGGCAAGATCGCATCGGCTCCCTTCCAATCTGTTTGAGTATATTCTACCCGGTAAGCCACGATCACGTTAGATGAAAAATTTTGTCATAATCTCTTGAAAATGTGACGATGTAGTGTTATACTTGGGATACAAGCTTCATAGAACCTTTTCAATCGTGGTTAGAAAGGTGCGCTTGGGGCAGATGGTAAAGCGGGGAGAAGAGTGGTATTCTCTGCAAGATCCCTTGTTCTATAATTTGTAAGGCGGGAACAATCATGGTTGGCAGGTACAAGTATTTTAACGAAGAAAAGGGTTATGGGTTTATCACAGGAGAAGATGGTCAGGACTATTTCGCGCATATCTCTGAGGTGAAAAGCATTCAGCTTCCATATCGCGGAGCGACAGCAGAGTTTACTCCGATTCAAAACGATAAAGGTGCGGCAGCGGTAGATATACACGTTCAAGCGTTCGACTCCCGTCCACGGTTTATTCAAATTGGCGAATACAGAATAAAACTCAGCGATATAAGGGAGTATGAAATAGTAAGGGAATATAAGAAAGGACGGAAATTAGTCTTGGAGAATTATAGCAGCAAGGTGTTTGAGGTAGAGTATCCGGTATACTGCCTGTATATTTATTTGCACCGCGCCTGTTCTCCAGAAAATTGGGATTTCCGCTTCGAGAGGGAAAGTGAAGATGAAATCAGAGAACTCGTGCAGAAATTAGATAGCTTTACTGGCAGCAAAAAGCTGATGTCAGACAAATGATACGTTGAAAAAAAGCTGAACGCGAAGGCAGGCGTGAATATGGTTGGCAGGTACAAGTATTTTAATGAAGAAAAGGGTTTCGGGTTTATCACAGGAGAAGATGGTCAGGACTATTTCGCGCATATTTCAGAGGTGAAAAGTGTTCAGCTTCCATACCGCGGGGCGACAGCAGAGTTTACTCCGGCAGAAAATGGCAAAGGGCTTGCAGCGAAACAGATATTGGTTCGAGATGCGGAGCGATGCCCGCAATTCATTCAAATCGGAGGGAAAAGAATAAAGCTCAGCGACATAAGAGAGTACCATGTTGGAAAGGAGTATAGGAAAGTAAAAAAAGAGGTCGTAGTGCGTAACCACGGACTTGACAAGTTGCTTTACTTGGGGAACTACCGAAAGGTGATAAAAGAAGAGAGCTATCCCGTGTATTGCCTGTACATTTACTTGCGCCGTGGCAGACCAAGCTGGGACTGGGACCATTGCTTTGAAAGAGATAGCGAAGACGAGATAAAAGAAATTGCAAATCAATTAGACAAGTATATAGGAAATGCTTCGATAGATTAAAGTCACGAGTTTTACCGAATAAAGGCTGCATTCCGGCGGCGTTTCGGTCATGCGGACTGTGTTGTGGCAGGAAGGGCGTCTCTCCGTAACATTCTCCCGGAGAGATAGAAGATCGCGGTGTTTTGTACTCCGCCGTGATGGGAAGGAGCCGGAGGGTTATCCTTTTTTGCGACCTGTGTATGTGGTAGTCCACAGGTCGGATGATCCGAACGCTTCGCCCGCCGCATGACTGAAAGACCGCCGGAATCGTTTTGGGTGAGCCAAAAACTGTTCGTTGTGAGAAGCAACAGAAAGTATGACGGAATGATATGTCCCCGCGCAGCCTCCACGCTGCGCGGGGACGCTCATTTTTCCCGACACCCCGGCATAAGGTTTGTACCGAAAACAACAATGGAGGTCCTGCTTTTATGTTCAAGGGAAAAGGAACGAACCGGGCGGTGGCGGGGAGTGTGCTGCTGGGGTTTGCTGCGGCTGCCATACTTTTGAGCGTCTCCGCCGTGAGTGCGGTGACGAGCGCGTCTGCTGCGACGAAGAAGCTGCCGGTCTACTGCGTGCAGCGCGACGACAAGTGCGTCTCGCTGACCTTCGACGCTGCGTGGGGCAACGAGGACACCCAGCAGCTCATCGACACGCTGGGTGTTTACGGCGTGAAGGCGACGTTCTTCGTCGTCGGCGCGTGGGCGGAGAAATACCCGGAGTCCGTCAAGGCGCTCCACGACGCCGGGCACGAGGTGATGACCCACTCGGATGACCACGCCCACTTCAACAGTCTCTCGCCCGAGCAGATCCGCGACAATCTAAACCGCGGCTGCGACAAGATCGAGGCCGTCACCGGCGTGCGCCCGACGCTGTTCCGTGCGCCCTACGGCGAATATAACGACACGGTCATCTCCACCACCGAGGCGATGGGCTTTTACACGATCCAGTGGGACGTGGACTCCCTCGACTGGAAGGACCTCTCCGCCGCCGAGATCACGCAGCGCGTGACGAGCGGGGTGGGGAGCGGGAGCATCGTGCTGTTCCACAACGCGGCGAAGCACACGCCGGAGGCGCTGCCGGGGGTCATAGAGTGGCTGCTCGCAAACGGCTACCGCATCGTTCCCGTGAGCGAGATTTTGCTGACCGGCGACTACGTGATGGACCACACGGGGCGGATGTGTCCTGCTGACGGAATATAATGAGAGGAGCGCCGCGGGAACATTTTTCCGCGGCGCTTTTCCTGCGCAACATCTTGCTTTTCCAGTAAAAAGATGCTAACATATCTTGTGATACCCCAAAATTTTTCGCTCCGGGGGAATGGGACGGAAAAAGATGGTAAAATGATGCAAATACCTGCTTAAATATTTTTTGCAGAAGGGTGAAACTTTTTTCCTTCTGCTGCGTCTAATATGGGCAGCAGGGAAAAATTTTGGACCTGAAAAAACAGGAGGACATAAGAAAATGAAAAAGGCACAGCGTATTCTGACGCTTTTGCTCGCGCTCAGCCTCGCGGTCGGTCTCTTTGCCGGCTGCGGCAAGCAAAATGATGACCCCAAGCAGACGGACGACCCCACCCAGCCGACGGAGACGCCGGAATTTACCTACGTTCCGTCTTACATCTCCCTGAACGACAGCTTTGAAAACGGCTTCGACTCCGTGAGCGTTGTCGGCGACAAGCTGCTCGTCAGCAGCTATGAGCGCGTCGAGAAGCCCGCGGACGGCGACGAGCCCGAAGACGGCGAGGACGGCGTTCAGCCGCTCGACGAGGAGCCGACCGAGGACGTCGTTGCGATCGACGACCCGTATGTCGGGAGCAACTGGACCTATGAGGAGGTCTACTACTGGCTTTCTCTGGACGGCACCGCGACGAAGATCGAGGGCATGAAGGCGATGGAGATCCCCGAAGGCTTCGACCCGGACTCCACCAGTGTCTGGACCGCGAACGTCGCCGTGATGGACGACGGCAGCATCGTGACGCTTGAGCAGGTCTACGCCCAGATCTACAGCGGACCGGACGATGTGGAGAAGTACTCCGACGAGTGGTGGAACAATGTTGAGACCCGCGAGATGTACTTCATCCGCAAGATGGACAACGCCGGAAACGAGGTCCAGCGCCTCGACCTCACCGAGATCACTGACCGCTACGCCGAGGAGCAGGACTACTTCTATCTGAACAGCCTTACCGTCGGCGCGGACGGCAACTTCTATCTCCAGACCGACAGCGGCGTGCTCGTCGTGAGCCCGGAGGGTGAGGAGCTCTACATGGTGGGGCTCGAAAACGGCTGGATCAACTCCATGTTCCGCACCGCGGACGGCAAGGTCCGTGTTATCTATTACGATGACAGTGCCGCAAGTGCCTCGTCCGGCAGCGACATCGGCATCGGCACGGCCACCGCGGGCAGCACGATGCCGGTCGACCGCGGCGGCTATGTCATGGCGGCGATCGACCCGCAGACAAAGTCCCTCGTGGACGTCCGCCCCGCGGGCAATGCGGGCAGCTATAGCCTGATCGCCGGCGGCGGCGACTATGATGCCTATTACACCAACGGCTCCAACTTCTATGGCTTCGATTTCGAGACCGGCGAGTCCACCAAGGTCCTCAACTGGATCAACTGCGACGTCGACACCCGCTACTTGAGCACCCGCAACATCGGCGTTCTGGACGACGGTCGCATCATCGGCGTGGAAAACCGCTGGTACATCACCAATGCGGACACCGGCGCGGGCCGCTCCGAGACGAACCTCGTCATTCTGGAAAAGAAACCTTACAGCTCCCTGCCGCAGCGCACCACCGTTACTTACGCTTCCCAGTATCTCGATTACCGCACCCGCAGCGCCATCATCGACTTCAACCGCAGCAGCGGCGAATACCGCATCGAGGTGCAGGATTACTCCGAGTATAACACCGAGGACGACTATTCCGCCGGTCTTACGAAGCTGAAGACCGAGATCATGTCCGGCAAGGTGCCCGACATCATCGACCTCAGCGGCCTGCCGCTCGACGAGCTCGCCAGCAAGGGCATCCTCGCCGATCTCTACACCTTTATCGACAACGACAGTGAGCTCAGCCGCGACGACCTCTTCCAGAGCGTGCTCGGCGCGATCGAGACCGACGGCAAGCTCTACCGCACCGCGACGGGCTTCGCCGTCCAGACCGTTCTGGGCGCGCCCAGCGTCGTCGGCGATGAGCCGGGCTGGACGCTTGATGAGTTCAACGCCGCGCTCGCGAAGATGCCGGAGGGCTGCACGCCCTTCAGCGAGGACACGACGCGCGACAATATCCTCCGCACCATGCTTTCGCTCGAAATGGGCGAGCTCGTGAACTGGAGCACCGGCGAGTGCAGGTTCGACAGCGAGAGCTTCAAGAGCATTCTGGAGTTCGCCGCCCAGTTCCCGGAGACCTTTGACTACGAGGGCTACGAGTGGACCGACGAGACCGACCGCATCGCGAGCGGTCAGCAGATGCTGATGACCATGTATCTGAGCGACTTTGAGTCCAGCCGCATGTACGCAGCCATCTTCGGCGGCGACGTGACCTATATCGGCTACCCCGTCAGCGAGGGCGTCGGCAATATGCTGGAGATCGACGACAGCGGTCTCGCCATCAGCGCGAAGAGCGCCAATCAGGACGCCGCGTGGCAGTTCGTCCGTCAGTTCTTCACCGAAAAGTATCAGACCGAGAACACCTACTCCTTCCCGACCAACAAGGCAGCGTTCGACGCAAAGCTGAAGCAGGCGATGACCCCGGTCTGGCGCACGGACGAGAACGGCAACTACGTCCTCGACGAAAACGGCAACAAGATCGAGGAGTCTCAGGGCACTTGGGGCTGGGGCAACATCACCGTTGAGATGTACGCCCTGACGCAGGAGGAGGCGGACTCCATCGTGGACGTCATCAACGCCACCACCCGCGTTTACTCCTACGACGAGGACATTATGGACATCATCACCTCCGAGGCCGCCGCGTTCTTCGCCGGACAGAAGAGCGTTGACGAGGTCGCGAAGCTCGTCCAGAGCAAAGCCAACATCAAGGTCAACGAGCGCCGCTGACCTTCCGAGAGAAATCATTATTCAGAACCGACACTGCCCCGGCGTCCGCTTTTCCGGACGCCGGGGCAGAGAGAGGCTTTTCCATGAAAACGAAACGGCAAATGAGATTCAGCGTGAAGATGAAGGACTTTCTGCGGAGCCTGTGCTTTTTAAGCCCAAGCTTCCTCGGCGTATGCCTGTTCTTCATCGCGCCCTTCGGCGTCGTGATCTATTATTCCGTCACGGACCCCGCCGGCGCGTTCACCGGACTTGAAAATTTCATCACGCTCATCAAAAACCCGATCTTCCGTTTGGCGGCGAAGAACACGGCGACGTTTTCCGTCATCGCCGTGCCGCTCGCGGTCATTCTCGCCATCGTGCTCGCACTGATGCTGGAGTGCCGCATCCCGCTCAAGAGCCAGTTCCGGACGTTTTTCCTGAGCCCCATGATGGTCCCCGTCGCGTCCATCGTGCTCATCTGGCAGGTGCTGTTCAACAATAACGGCACCGTCAACCAGCTCGTGACGCTCTTCGGCGGACAGGCGGTGGACTGGCTCAACAGCGATTACTGCCAGCTCGTTGTCATCCTGCTTTTCCTCTGGAAAAACCTCGGCTACAATATGATACTGTTCATGGCGGGACTTGCCAACATTCCGCGCGAGTTGCTCGAAGTGGCGGACGTGGAGGGTGCCTCCGGCGCTTATAAGTTCTTCGCCATCAAGCTGCGCTACTTATCGCCGACGGTGCTGTTCGTGACGATCTTGTCCCTCATCAACTCGTTCAAGATTTTCCGCGAGGTCTACCTGCTCGCCGGGTCTTACCCATATGACGGGCTCTATACCTTGCAGCACTTTATGAACAACATGTTCAACTCGCTCAACTATCAGCGCCTTTCCGCCGCGGCGGTGCTGATGGCGATCGTGATGGTGGTGCTCATCGCGCTCCTCTTCGCGCTGGAGAACTGGTTCGGAAAGGACGTGGAGGGATGAGAAAAAATCACTACGCGGGCCGCGCGATCCTCTTTTTCATCTGCGCGTTTTTCGCCATTTTGTTCCTGCTGCCGACGGTGCTGACCATCACGAACTCGTTTATGTCCGAGTCCGAGATCAAGAGCAACTACGGCATGATCTTTGAGACCACCTCCGGCGGCTATGTATCCAAGACCGTGAACTTGAAGTTCATCCCGGACAAGGTCACGATGAGCCAGTATGTCACGGGCCTCATCCGCTCGCCGGAATACCTCGTGAAATTCTGGAACAGCGTCATCCTCGTGGTGCCGATCGTCGTGTTTCAGGTCATCATCGCCTCCATCGCCGCATACAGCTTCACCCGCTGGCGCGGCAAGGTGCGCAGCCTCATCTTCTTTTTCTACGTCATTCTGATGCTGATGCCCTATCAGGTAACGCTGGTCCCGAACTATCTCGTCAGCGACTGGCTCGGCATCCTCGACACCCGCTGGTCGATCATTCTGCCCGGTGCGTTCGCGCCCTTCTCCGTGTTTCTGCTCACGAAGTTTATGCGGCGCATCCCGTACTCGCTCATCGAGGCGGCGAAGATCGACGGGGCGGGGGAGTGGCAGATCTTTACGAAGATCTGTCTCCCGCAGTGCCGCTCGGCGCTGTTTTCCATCGCAATTCTGGTTTTTATCGACTACTGGAACATGGTCGAGCAGCCGCTCGTCCTGCTCCGGGACGCGGACATGCAGCCGCTCAGCGTCTACCTGTCCACCATCAACACCGGCGAGATCGGCCTCGCGTTCGCTATGGCTACGGTCTATATGTTCCCGTCGCTGCTGATCTTCCTCCGCGGTGAGGAATATCTCGTTGAGGGAATTGCACATTCAGGAAGCATAAAGGGGTAAAAAACTATGGAACAACAAGTGAAAAAAAGAGGCTGGATCAAGAACGCAGCCATCATTTTTCTGGCTGTTATGCTGGTGCTGACCTTCTTTTCCAACACGATCATGAACCGCTCCCTTCCTGAAGCGGCGACGCAGGTCGTCACCAGCGGCTCCATCGTCACCAAGGTCCGCGGCACCGGCACCGTCAGCGCCAAGGAGAATTACGAGGTGATCTTGGACCAGACCCGCAAGGTCAACACCGTGTTCGTCAAGACCGGCGACAACGTCAGCGTCGGCGACGTGCTCTTTACGCTCGAAACCGGCGACAGCAGCGAGGTCGCGGCGGCGCGCGAAGCGCTGCGCCAGCTCCAGATCGCCTATCAGAAGGCGCTCATCAGCGCCGGCGACAGCGACTTTGCCAAGGAAAATCGCGAGGTGGAGAAGGCGAAAAACGCTCTCGCCGAGGCGCAGGCGAACTACGCAAAGTATAACCTCGATGACGAGAACGCCATTCCGGACGCTAAGAAGGCGCTCGAAGCGGCGAAGGACGCCAACACCGCCGCCCAGCGCGCCTTTGAGCAGTGGCAGGCGGAGAACATGGTCGACGGCAAGATCCCCTTCGTCACCGACAAGGAGACGGCGGAGCGCAAGACCGCCATCGCCAAGGCCAAGGAGCAGTACGAGATCGACAAGCTGCTCTACTCCGATGCTTACGAGGAGATGAAGGTCCTCACGCGCCGCCTCATCCGCGACAACTTCACGAAGGACGAGCGCACCGCATACTGGGCGCTCAAGACCACCGAGGAGCGCAACGCCTTCGTCGACGAGCGGCTCGATACCTATCTCCCCGCCGTTGCCGCGCTCGCCGCGGGTTACACCATCCCGCCGAGCTATTCCTCCAGCGACTATGACCTGCTGAGCCTGAAGAGCCTGTTCCACTCCTATGTGGATAACGGCGACTACCCGCTCGCGGAGCAGTATAACACCGCTTACACGACCCTGACGGGCGACGAGGACAAGATCGCCGAGCTGGAGGAGAGCTACGAGGAGTATCTCCAGAGCGACAAGACCGCGCAGTACACGGTCGAAAAGGCGAAGGCGGACGCCGCTGCGAAGGCACAGACCGACGCGGAGGACAAGCTGACCAAGATGCAGAGCGCCTCCACCGCCGTGGAGGAGTGCCAGACCGCGCTGGAGACCGCGCTCGACGCGCTGGCGCAGAGCAACAAAAGCGCCCAGCTCCAGCAGATCGACCTCAACGAGCAGGCGCGCGAGATCAAGGAAAAGCAGGCGGAGCTCGACGAGCTCGCGAACGACGAGGGCGAGCTGGAGGTCAAGAGCAAGGTCAACGGCGTCGTGAAGACCCTCTCCGTCAGCGCCGGGCGCAAGGCGGAGGCAAACTCCACCCTCGCCGTCATCGAGGTCCCGGACCTCGGCTATACCATGAGCTTCTCCGTCACAAACGAGCAGGCGCGCCGCGTCCGCGTCGGCGACTCCGCGAGCGTGACGAACTACTACTGGGGCAGCACCATCAACGCCGAGCTGACCGCCATCAAGACCGACCCGCAGAACCCCCAGAGCAGCAAGCTGCTCACCTTCGATGTCACCGGCGACGTTTCCGACGGCACGAGCCTGACGCTCTCCGTCGGGCAGAAGAGCTCCGACTATGACCTCGTCGTGCCGAACAGCGCGATCCGCAAGGACTCCAACGGCAGCTTCGTGCTGGTCGTGACGGTCAAGAGCAGTCCGCTCGGCAACCGCTACACCGCGACCCGCGTGGACGTGGAGGTCATCGCGAGCGACGACACCAATTCCGCCGTCACCGGCGCGCTGAACCAGAACGACTACGTCATCACCACGAGCAGCAAGCCTATCACAAGCGGCGATATGGTGCGTCTGCCGGATAATCTCTGAGATTTGAAAACTCGCAAAGGACGGGGGACCGCATGAAAATTCCCTCCAAAAAATGGATCATCGTCTGCGCCGCGCTGCTCGTGCTCGCGCTCGTCTGCATGGGCGTCCAGACCTCCCTTGCCGGGCGTCTGCTGAGCCAGCGCGCCGCCGAGCGCTGGGGCGGCGAGGGCGATATGGAGTTCAGGCAGCTCTCCGCCTTCCTGACGGAGGACGGCGGCAAGACGGAAAACGACATCTATACCTTCCGCCAGACGCTGCTCGGAAAATTCACCGAGGCGTCGCTGGAGACGCCGGAGAACGGCTCGCTTTTCTCCGATGCATGGAGCGGCGAGGGCAAGGTGCGCATCAATTCCGACAAGACCGGCACGGAGGCGCAGGTGCTCGGCGTGGGCGGGGACTATTTCCTCTTCCACCCGCTGACGCTCCTGAGCGGCAGCTACCTGACGGAGCATGACGCCTCGCCGGACCGCGTGCTGCTCGACAAGGAGCTCGCATGGAAGCTCTTCGGCGGCTATGACCTCGCGGGTATGACCGTCGAGGTGAACGGCACGCCCTACGTCGTCGCCGGCGTCGTCGAGCGCGAGAGCGACAAGGCGAGCGAAAAGGCGTATGACGGCGGCGCGGGGCTCTATATGCCCTTCGCGAGCCTCGCCGCGCTGGACGAGAATGTGAAGATCAGCTGCTACGAGATCGTGCTGCCCGAACCGGTGGAGGATTTCGCGGAAAAGCTGATGCAGGAGAACTTCCAGATGGACGGCGAGCTCCGGATGAACACGGGCCGCTTCCGCGCCGCGAACGCGCTGAAGCTGCTGCGCGAGTTCGGCACGCGCTCCATCCATTCGAGCGCGCTCAGCTACCCCTACTGGGAAAACGCCGCGCGTTACTATGAGGACTGGTGTACGCTGCTGACCGCGCTCGCCATCGCGCTGCTCATCGCGCCGACGGCGCTGGCGCTCGTGATGCTCGTGCGCTGCATCCTCTGGGGCCGCGGGCGCCTCCGGGCGACCGTGCCGGGCCTCGTGTCCGACGCGCGCGAAAAGGCGCAGGACCGCGCCGCCGCGCGTTGGGGCGGCAAACACCTGAAACAGAAAGGAGCGGGCGCAGATGGCAAGCGTGACGCTGAAGAACATACGCAAGGTCTATGACAAATCCTTCGTCGCGGTGGACGACTTCAACCTCCAGATCGAGGACAAGGAGTTCATCGTTCTCGTCGGACCCTCCGGCTGCGGAAAATCCACGACGCTGCGGATGATCGCAGGTCTTGAGGACATCACCGGCGGCGAGCTCTATATCGGCGACCGCCTTGTGAACGAGGTTGAGCCGAAAAACCGCAACATCGCGATGGTGTTCCAGAACTACGCGCTCTACCCGCACATGACGGTTTACGACAACATCGCCTTCGGGCTCAAGATGCGCAAGGAGCCGAAGAAGATCATCGACGAAAAGGTCCGCGCCGCGGCGGAGATTCTGGAGATCAGCGACCTTTTGAAGCGCAAGCCCAAGGCGCTCTCCGGCGGTCAGCGCCAGCGCGTCGCCATCGGCAGAGCCATCGTTCGCGACCCGGACGTGTTCCTGATGGACGAGCCGCTCAGCAACCTCGACGCCAAGCTCCGCAGCCAGATGCGCACCGAGCTCATCAAGCTCCGCCGCCGTCTGAACACCACCTTTGTCTACGTCACCCACGACCAGACGGAGGCGATGACCCTCGGCGACCGCATCGTCATCATGAACGAGGGTCACATTATGCAGGTCGGCACGCCGCAGGAGGTCTTTGAGCGTCCGCAGAACACCTTTGTCGCGGGCTTCATCGGCACGCCGCAGATGAATTTTGTCCATACGGCGCTCGCTTTTGAGCGCGGGGAGTATTTCTTCACCCTTGCGGGCGAGACGGTGCCCCTCGGCGCCGGCGGCGGTGCGCTGGACGGCAGAAAGGTCATCGTCGGCATCCGCCCGGAGCATATCGGACTCGCCGAGCAGGGCGGTATCCCCGCCGAGGTGGAGGTCTGCGAGCTGCTCGGCAGCACCGTTGACATGCACCTGCGACTTTCGGACGAGACCGTTCAGGCGGTCGTCCCCAGCAATATCGTGGAGGACACCCTCGGCACCGTCCGCGGGCTGCACCACACCCTCGTGAAGCTCTCTCTCGACCTCGACCGTGTCCATATCTTCGACGCGGAGACGGGGGACCGGTTGGAGCTGGACAAATAAGTTATCTCATGCGCCCTGCCGAAAGGCGGGGCGCACTTTTTTTGTCCGGAGGGGTGCGGGGAGGGTAAATTTGAATGCGCCTGCGGGCGCTAAGATTTGATTTGTTTCGCGTCCGCGGGAC
>CAVJGI010000057.1:0-13790 GCA_963649145.1 Ruminococcus bicirculans (ex Wegman et al. 2014)
CACAGGGAGGCCTTTAAATTGTGCGGCTTCGCCGCGTTGATAAGACTTTTTTGACAGGCTGAGAGCAGCCGTTCGGCTGCTCTTTTTTTGTTTTAACCTTGCCTGAACCGCGCCAGAAAGTCCCGCGTTTCCTGCTTCTGCGGGTTTCCGAACAGCTCCGCGGGGGCTCCCTGCTCGCAGATGACGCCGGAGTTCATATACACCACGCGGGTGCTGACGTCGCGGGCGAACGCCATTTCGTGGGTCACGACGAGCATCGTCATGCCCTCGCGCGCGAGGTCCTGCATGACGGCGAGCACCTCGCCGACCATTTCGGGGTCCAGCGCGCTCGTCGGCTCGTCAAAGAGCAGCACCTCCGGGTCCATCGCCATGGCGCGCGCGATGGCGACGCGCTGCTTCTGGCCGCCGGAGATCTGGCGCGGGCGGGCGTGGATATAAGGCGCCATGCCGACCTTTTCGAGATAATGCATCGCGTGCTCCGCCGCGGTCTTTTTGTCGCGCTTCAAGACCTTGACCTGCCCGACGACGCAGTTTTGCAGCACGGTCATGTTGCTGAACAGATTGAAGGACTGGAACACCATACCGACGTGGCTGCGGTATTCCGCCGCCTTCACGCTCCTGCCCGCGACGTCCGCGCCGTGGTAGAGGATCTGGCCGCTCGTGGGCGTTTCCAGCAGGTTGACGCAGCGCAGAAGCGTGCTCTTGCCGGAGCCGGACGCGCCGATGATGGAGATGACGTCGCCCTTTTTCACGTCGAAGTCGATGTCGCGCAGCACCTCGTGATTGCCGAAGCTCTTGGAGAGGTGGCGGATCTCCAGAATATTCTCGCTCATCCTTCAGCGCCCCTCCTTCCCGTTCGGATAGTCGCGGTTTTTCTCGTCGAAGGGCGTGCCGCGGTCGGGGTGGCTGTAAGTCCCGGCAGCCATGACGAGCTGGTCCGCCTGCGCGAGCTCATAGCTGTCGCCGCCGTCGAGCTTTTTCTCCAGCAGACGCAGCAGCGCGGAGGCGATGAGCGTCATGGTGAGGTATCCGACCATTTCGATCGTTGCGGAGGGGAAATACTTGTTGTTCAGCCCGACGATGTAGCGGTGGACGGCGAAGAACTCCGTGAAGCTCACGATGAACATGACGGAGGTGTCCTTCACGTTGATGATGAAGTTGTTGCCGATCTGGGGGATGATGTTGCGGATGGCTTGGGGCAGGATGACGCTCGTCATGGTCTGGACATGCGTCATGCCGATCGCCTTCGCGCCCTCGGTCTGGCCGGGATCGATGCTCATAATGCCGCCGCGGACGCTCTCCGCCATATATGCGCCCGTGTTGATGGACACGATGAGGATGGCGGCTGCCCAGATATTGTCGAAGCGCAGGGCGTTATTCGTGAAATACGGCAGACCGTAGACAATGAACACCGCCTGAAGCACCATCGGCGTGCCGCGGAAGACCTCGACATAAATGCGGACAAGCACGCGGATGAGCTTTAAGAAAAAGCGCTTGATCCAGCGGTCCGTCTTCGCGTAAGGGATGGTGTTCAGAATGCCGCAGATAAGACCGATCACAAAGCCGATCGCCGTCGCGACAAGGGCGAGGATGAGCGTGTTCTTAACGCCGTTTAAATAGAGGGGCCAGTAATTTGTGAGGAGCAGAACGATATCCTGCCCCAGCTTGGCGAGTTTCTCCATGCGGGATGACTCCTTAAAAAAGTTTCTTCTTTATAAATAAGAGCCCAGCTCCGCCGGGCTCTTATTCGTGTTTTTATACCTCAGGCTGGATGGCGATCGCCTGATCCATAAGCGTGTTGAAATTCTCCTCGGTCAGAGCGGAGAGGACGCGGTCGATCGCGGCGGTGAGCTCGCTGTTGCCCTTCTGGACGGAGATGCCGATGTTGACGTTCTCGGCGCGCTCGGCTTCGTCGGCGAACTGGAAGTCGCCGTCCGTGCCGGAGAAGTTCAGGATGCAGAGGCTGTCGTCCTTGGCGACCGCGCCCATCGCGGTGGGCATATCGGTGCACACAAAGTCGACCGCGCCGGTCTGGAGCTGCATGATCATCGCCGGGGCGCTGTCGGACGGGGCGAGGAGCTCGGCGTTTTCGATCTGGGGCAGGCAGGAATCATACCAGATGGTGCCGGACTGGGCGGTGCACTTGCCGCCGGCGAGGTCCGCGATGGACTGGGCGCTCGCGTACTGGCTGTTCTTCGTCGTCAGGACAACGATGGTGGCGTAGTAGTAGGGACCCGCCATGTCGACCTCTTCGAGGCGGGAGGCGGTCATGGACTGACCGGCGATGTTGGCGTCCATCGTGCCGGACTGGATCGCCGGGCAGAGGGAATCCCACGCGCTGGAGACGATCTGGAGCTCCCAGCCGTAGGCCTCGCAGATGCGCTTTGCGATCATCACGTCGTAGCCGTTGGCGTAAGCGCCGGGGACGTTCTGAATGGGGACCGCGCCGTTCGCGTCGGTCATCTGGGTCCAGTTATAGGGCGCGTAAGCGCACTCCATGCCGACGGTGAGGACGCCGTCCGTGACGCCGGGGATATTGCTGGTGTCGACGCCGGTGAGGTCCTCCACGGGCGGGACCGTGGCGGTCGGGTTGGTATCCGGGGTGGTCGTTGTGCCGGGGGCGGCAGTTCCGCCGCAGGCGCAGAGCGCGACGAGAGCGCAGAGCGCGAGGGCGAGGGCGAGCAGTCTTCTCATAAGATTTTCCTTTCTTCGGTCCGTCCTGCGGACCTTCCGGCGCTTTCTCTCCCTGCCGGGCGGGATGATAATGAAAACGGACCGCTTGTCAAGCGGTCCATGGAAGAAGCAGATAAAATGCACGGCGCGCCCCGCCTTTTCCCGGCGGGAACGGTGCGTTTTCTCTCTCAGCCATTGATAGCGCTTCACAAGAAATTTTTTCAAGTGACAGTCCGGCAGATATTCTCTGCCGACCCAGCGCCGGCGGGACGGAGACCCCGGTCCGGTACTTCGGCGGTGGCCCCTTTCGCGCTCCGCGGCTCTCCGAGCCCTTGTGCGAAGCGGTACTGATGGATACCGCGCCTCTATCGGTTAAGCGATCCAATTTGGGCGTATCTTATCATCTTTTGTCTAAGCTGTCAATATCGCTCCGAAATTTTTGTGAAATAAGTGTAAAAACCGAGGGAGACTGGGGTCTCCCTCGGTGGAAATTACGGGGTTTTTATTTGTTATACATCAATTTCGCCTTTTCCATCGTCATCACGAGCAGCGGGACGAGCACGATCTGGACGATGATGCCGGGCACGGCGGTCGTCACCGCGCCGGCGAGGAAGGCGGAGGCGGGGAAGGTGGAGCTTTGCAGCCCCGCGATGAGGAAGCGCACGAGCCCCCAGACGAGCCGCCCGGCGACCATCGCGGCGATGAGCGAAACATAAATATAGCCCTTTTTCTTCGGCAGAAGGCGGTAAAGCAGGCCGCTGACCGCGCCGTAGACCGCCATTTCAAACGCCATGGACACCGCGGTCGGGAACATCCGCGGCATGCCGAAGATCACGGAGCGCAGCAGCGGACTGATAAGCCCGACGGCGAGTCCCCACGGCCAGCCGCACATAAAGCCGCAGAGCAGCGCGGGCAGGTGCATCGGGCAGAGCATAGAGCCGATCTCCGGGATCTGGCCCGTCAGAAACGGCAGCACGAGCGCGAGCGCGAGATAAAGCGCGCTGCTGACCATTTTGCGCACGCGCAGCGGGGAAAAAATCGTTTTCAGGGTCTGGTTCATCGGGAAATTATCTCCGTTTCCGCCGGAAAAAAAGTCGTTTCAAAAACCGGCATTTGATTTTACCACGCCGGTCAAAAAAGGTCAATCCCGATTTCCCTTGCGCGGCGGTGGGGAATGTGGTACCATGGCGAAAAACGGGAGGTGCGGAAAATATGACGGATGCGGAGATCGGGCGCTTTTTGCGCGCCCACTGCGAAAAATACCCGGAGAGCACGGCACAGGACCTTTTCAAAGCCCTGCACCAGAGCGCCTTCGGCTGCGAGCACCTTGTGAAAAGCCCCGACGCGGCGGCGGACTTCATCCGGCGCGAGGCGGCGCAGGCGCCGGACGCTCCGGCGGAGACGGAGACGCTCTGCGGCGGTGCCTTTGCGCGCGTCCATCTCGGCTGGCTGCGGGAAGAGCTGTCGCCGGAGACGCTCGCGCGGCTTTTCGCGCTCTCCGCCGAGCCCGCGGCGGACGGGCGCGAGACGTTGGAGGCGATGCTCCGCGTGCTGGCGGAGACGCCCCTCCCCTGCCCCGTGCCGGGCGCGGAGATCGCCGCTTGGCGCGCCGCGGGCTTTCCGGCGCTGCACCATTCACCGGCGTTCCGCGCGGCTTATCACCCGGCTTACCGCGTGCTGCGGGCGGACTTTGCGCGCTTTTTGCCGCTTTTCGCGCGGCTGGACGCGCTGCTGCGGGAGAAGGGCGACGTGTTCCTCGCCGTCGACGGCGGCAGCGCGAGCGGGAAAACGACGCTCGCGGCGCTGATAGAGCGCGTTTACGGCTGCACCGTGCTGCACATGGACGACTTTTTCCTCCGCCCGGCGCAGCGCACGCCCGCGCGCCTCGCCGAGCCGGGCGGCAACGTCGACCGCGAGCGCTTCCGCGACGAGGTCCTGCTCCCGCTCCGCCGCGGTGAGACGGCGGAGTATCGCCGCTACGACTGCGGCACCGGGCAGCTCCTCCCGCCCCGCCGCATCCACTCCAGCGGACTCATCGTCACCGAGGGGGCATACGCCCTCCACCCCGCGCTCGCGGAAAGCTATGATCTCCACGTCTTCCTGCGCATCGCGCCGGAAGTGCAGCGCGAGCGCATTAAAAAGCGCAACCCGGATATGGCGGAGACGTTTTTCCGCGTCTGGATCCCGATGGAGAAGCGGTATTTTGAGGCGTTCGGCGTGGAGGGCAGCTGCGATCTGGTGTTTGATAATTGAATAGAAAAGAGCGCGTGTTTTGCAGCCTGCGGACCGCAAAACACGCGCTCTTTCCTATTTTTTTACTCAAAAATCACCGGGTCAGCCTCGTAGACGCCCTGCATGGCGCGGACGAGGTGGCCGACGTCGGCGGAGCCGGCGGTCTCGTAGGCGGAGTGCATGGCGAGCTGCGCCATTCCGATGTCCACGGTGCAGACGGGAACGCTGGTGTTCGCGATGGAGCCGAGCGTGCTGCCGCCGGGGAGGTCGGAGCGGTTGCTGAAGGTCTGCACAGGTATGCCCGCCTCCGCGCAGATGCTGCGGAAGATGGCGGCGGAGCGCCCGTCCGTCGTGTAGCGCTGGTTGGCGTTGAACTTCACGACCACGCCGCCGTTCAAAACCGGGGAATTGTCGCGGTCGGCGTATTCCGGGTGGTTCGGGTGCTGGGCGTGGGCGTTGTCGGCGGAGACGAGGAAGCTGCGGGCGAGCATGGACTGGTAGTCCTCCTCCCCCATGTGGAGACAGCGGACGATGCGGCGCAGCGTGTCGCGCAGGAAAACGCTGCCCGCGCCCTGCTTCGTGGCGGAGCCGACCTCCTCGTTATCGAACACGCAGCAGACAGGGATCGTCCCGCGCTCCTCCGCGGCGAGGAAGCCGCGGAAGCAGCCGAAGGCGCATTCGAGATCGTCGAGCTTCGGCGAGGCGATGAACTCGCCCGCCGCGCCGAGCACCGTGCCCGGCGTGCGGCAGTAGAGGAAGAGGTCCTTGCCCAGAATGTCGTCCTCGGCGACCCCGGCGCTCGCCGCGGCGAGGTGCATGATACCGCCCGCCCCCGCGCCGCCGTAAAGCGGCAGGGTGTCCATATTCGCGAGGAGCTTCGTGCCCTCGTTCGCGCTGCGGTTCATATGGATGGCGACGCTCGGTATGATGAGCAGGTCGCGGTCGATGTCCACGAGCTTCTGGACCATTTTTCCGCCCTCGCGGACGAACACGCGCCCGGCGACGGAGAGCGGGCGGTCGAACCACGTCGCCATCAGCATGCCGCCGTAGCCCTCGGTGGAGAGCTGGGTGCAGCCGGCGGAGCGGCGCTCGGTGGTCTCCTTGAGCTTGAAGCTCGGACTATCGGAATGGGAGGCGGACATGACGAAGCCGCCCGTGACCTTTTCCGGGACGCGGAACGCGATGATGGAGCTGCCGTTTCGCGTCACGAAATACTTCCCGCCGGGCTCGATGCCCCAGCTCTCACTCTCGTGCAGCTCGGTGTAGCCCGCGGCGAGCAGCTCATTTTTGAGGTTTTCGACCACGTGGAAGCAGCTCGGACTCCGGCGGATGAAGTCCAGCAGCTCGCGGCTGAGTTGTTTCATAGCTTTTGACCCCTTTCAAAAAAGGACCGGGCGGAGCTTCGCTTCCGCCCGGTCTCGGATTTTTGCTTCTCTTAGTCCATCAGACCGAGCTTTTCGCGCTCCTTGATGGCGTCCTTGCGGCTGAGGTTGACGCGGCCGCGGTCGTCGATCTCCGTGACCTTGACCCAAGTCATATCGCCGACGTTCAGCACGTCCTCGACCTTTTCGGTGCGCTTGAACTCCAGATCCTTGATGTGGATCATGCCGTCCTTGCCCGGAACGAGCTCGACGAAGGCGCCGATCGGGATGATGCGGACGACCTTGCCGTAATAGAGCTTGCCGACTTCGGGCTCGAAGACGATGTTCTCGATGGTCTGGCGCGCGGCGCGGCAGGCTTCGATGTCCTCGGAGGCGATGAACACGCTGCCGTCGTCGTTGATGTCGATCTTGGTGCCGGTGTCGGCGGTGATCTTCTGGATGACCTTGCCGCCGGAGCCGATGACCTCGCGGATCTTGTCCGGGTTGATCTTCATCTTGATCATCTTCGGCGCGCTCTTGGCGAGCTCGTGGCGCGGCTCAGGCAGCGCCTTCAGCATGATCTGGTCGAGAATATCGAAGCGCGCCTCGCGCGTGATGCGGAAGGCCTCCTTGATGATCTCGTGCTTCAGACCGTCGTTCTTGAGGTCCATCTGGATGGCGGTGATGCCCTCCTTGGTGCCGGCGACCTTGAAGTCCATCTCGCCGTGGAAGTCCTCAACGCCCTGAATGTCGATAAAGGTGGTGAAGTCCTCGCCGTCCTGAATGAGACCGCAGGAGATGCCCGCGACGGGCGCCTTCAGCGGAACGCCGGCGTCCATCAGCGCGAGCGTGGTGCCGCAGATGGAGCCCTGACTCGTGGAGCCGTTGGAGGACAGGACCTCGGACACGACGCGGATGGCGTAGGGGAAATCCTCCACAGGGGGGATGACCGCTTCGAGCGCCTTCTCGACGAGCGCGCCGTGGCCATACTCGCGGCGGCTGGTGCTGCGCGCCGCACGCGCCTCGCCGCAGGAGTAAGGCGGCATATTGTAGTGGTGCATGAAGCGCTTTTCCTCTTCCTCCCAGATGGTGTCCAGCTTCTGCGCCATAGAGAGGGTCGCGAGCGTCGCGATGGAGAGGACCTGCGTCTGGCCGCGGGTGAAGAGCGCGCTGCCGTGAACGCCGGGGATCAAACCGACCTCGCTCGCGAGCGGGCGGATCTCGTTGATCTGGCGGCCGTCGACGCGCTTGCCCTGAAGCAGCCAGTTCTTGACGATCTTCTTCTGGAACTTATAGGTGATCTCGTCGAGGTACTGGTCCATATCCGGATGGTCTTCGAGATACTTCTCGTGCCAGTGGTCGATCATGAGGTTCCAGCGCTCCTCGCGGACGTTCTTGTCGTCCGTGTCCATAGCGTGCTCGGCTTCGTCGCGGAAGTCGGCGCAAATCTTGTCGAAGAGCTCCTGATCGAAGGAAGCGTGCTCATACTCGAACTTCGGCTTGCCGATCTCGGCGACCATGCGGTCGATGAGGTCCAGCACGGGCTGGAGCTTCTCGTGCGCCTGCACGATGCCCTCGTACATCACGTTCTCCGGGACCTCCTTGGCCTCGGACTCGATCATGACGACCTTCTTGTGGGTCGCGGCGATGGTGGTGATCATGCGGTTATTCTCGCGCTCGGCCTTGGTGGGGTTGAAGAGATACTTCTCTCCGTCCCAGCCGAGGACGATGCCGGCGATGGGACCGTTGAACGGAACGTCGGAGATGCTCACCGCGGCGGAGGCGCCGATCATGGCGGTGATCTCCGGAGAGCAGTCGCGGTCGACGTTCAGAACGTCGCAGGAGAGGATGACGTCGTTGCGGAGGTCGGAGGGGAAGAGCGGGCGCATCGGGCGGTCGATGAGACGGGACGCCAGCACTGCGTTCAGGCTCGGACGACCCTCGCGGCGCAGGAACGCGCCGGGGATGCGGCCCACGGCGTAGAGCTTCTCGTTGAAGTCCACGCTGAGGGGGAAGTAGTCGATGCCGTCCTTCGGGCGGGCGGAGGCAGTGCAGGTGACGAGGACGGTGGTCTCGCCGTAGCTGACTAAGACAGCGGCGTTGCAGAGCTCAGCCATCTTGCCGACCTCCATCTTCAGCGGGCGGCCGCAGAAGTCCATCTCGTAGGTCTTGACGTCAAACTGCTTATGCTTGATGATCATGCCGGGATTCTCCTTTTCTTCGGTAATTATTTTTTGAATGAGGAGGACCCAGATTTTCAGCACTTGAAGCCGCGTCCGCGTCTTCCGCCGGGCGCAGCTTCAAATACTAAAAAAATGGGTCTCCCCGCTCTTGGGAACGGCGTTTCCGGGTAAGAAAAAACAGGGGACAATATTCAATTGTCCCCTGCCGATAAAACCTTCATACCCTTCGGAACGGGTCTCCGCGGCGCAGATATGCCTTACTTGCGGATGCCCAGCTTTGCGATGATCGCGCGGTAACGCTCGATGTCCTTTCTGGTCAGATAGTCGAGCAGACGGCGGCGCTTGCCGACCATCTTGTACATACCCAGACGGCTGTGGTCGTCGTTCGGGTGGGTCTTCAGATGCTCGGTGAGCTGGCGGATGCGCTCGGTCAGGATGGCGATCTGGACCTCCGGAGAGCCGGTGTCGCCCTCGTGGGTCTTGTTGGCTTCGATAACGGTGTTCTTCTGCTCTTTGGTGATCATGGTTTTCAAAACTTCCTTTCTTATATTCCTTTTACCCGGCAGACCAAGTGACGGGGCAGAAAGGAGCCGCCGAAACTGAGTTTGCGGGCACAAGCCATGTTAATTTATCACACCCGGTGGCGTTTGTAAAGAGATTTTACAAAAAAACTCCTCACTTTTTGCCGTAGACGCTCTTCATGCGGCGGTCGTGGTCCAGGATCCGCTTGCGCAGGCGCAGGGACTTCGGCGTGACCTCCAGAAGCTCGTCGTCCGCGAGGAACTCAAGGCACTGCTCCAGCGAGAGCTGGCGCGGCGGGATGAGGCGCAGCGCCTCGTCGCTGCCAGAGGCGCGGGTGTTCGTGAGCTGCTTTTTCTTGCAGATGTTGAGCGTGATGTCCTCCTGCTTCGGGCACTCGCCGATGACCATGCCGCCGTAGACCGGGACGCCCGGTCCGATGAAGAGCGCGCCGCGCTCCTGCGCGGAGAAGAGCCCGTAAGTGACGCTCTCGCCCGTCTCCCACGCGACGAGGGAACCGGTATTGCGGCGGGCGATCTCGCCCTTGAAGGGGGCGTAGGAGTCGAAAACGCTCGCCATGATGCCCTCGCCCTTCGTGTCGGTCAAAAACTCGTTGCGGTAGCCGAACAGTCCGCGGCTCGGCACGAGCAGCTCCAGCTTCATGCGGCTGCCGACCGGGGTCATCTCCAGCAGCTCACCCTTGCGGCTGCCGAGCTTTTCGATGACGGCGCCAACATATTCCTGCGGAACGTCCGCGACGACGCGCTCGATCGGCTCGCACTTTCTGCCGTCGATCGTCTGGTAAAGCACGCGGGCGGGACCGACTTGGAACTCATACCCCTCGCGGCGCATGGTCTCGATCAGGATGGAGAGGCTCATCTCGCCGCGGCCGGCGACGTTGAACTCCGTCTCCTTGTCCGTCTCCGTGACGCGCAGGGACACGTCCTTCAGCGTTTCGCGCATAAGGCGCTCGCGGATCTGGCGGGAGGTGACGAACTTGCCCTCGCGCCCGGCGAAGGGGCTGTCGTTGACGGAGAAGGTCATCTCCAGCGTGGGGGCGGAGATCTTCACGAAGGGCAGCGGCTCCGCCGTGCCGCGGGCGCAGATCGTGTCGCCGATGGTGACGTCGCCGATGCCGCTCATCGCGATGATGTTGCCGGCGGCGCTCTCCGTCACGGGGACGCGGGCGAGCCCGTCGAACTCGTAGAGCGAGACCGCCTTCGCGCGCGTCGGCGCGGCGTCGGGGTCGTGGTAGTTGCAGACCTCGATCTCGTCGTTCTGGTGGATGACGCCGCGCTCGATGCGCCCGATGGCGATGCGGCCGACGTATTCGTTATAGTCGATGGAGCTGACGAGCATCTGGAACGGGGCGCTCTCGTCCTCGTCCGGGGCGGGGATATACTCCAAGATCGTGTCGAAAAGCGGCTGGAGGTCCGTACCGGGCTGGTCGGGGGAATAGCTCGCCGTGCCCTGTCTGCCGGAGCAGAAGAGCATCGGGCTGTCGAGCTGCTCGTCCGTCGCGTCGAGGTCCATCAGCAGCTCCAGCACTTCGTCCACGACCTCGTGGATGCGCTGGTCCGGGCGGTCGATCTTGTTGACGACCACGATCACGCGGTGGCCCAGCTCCAGCGCGCGGGAGAGGACAAAGCGGGTCTGGGGCATCGGTCCCTCCGCCGCGTCCACGAGCAGGATAACGCCGTTGACCATCTTGAGGATGCGCTCGACCTCGCCGCCGAAGTCGGCGTGACCCGGCGTGTCGACGATGTTGATCTTGGTGTCCTTGTAGGTGACGGCGGTATTTTTCGCCATGATGGTGATGCCGCGCTCGCGCTCAAGGTCGCCGGAGTCCATCACGCGCTCCACGACCTCCTGATTCTCGCGGTAAACGCCGGACTGCTTGAGCATCTCGTCCACAAGCGTGGTCTTTCCGTGGTCGACGTGGGCGATGATCGCAACGTTTCTCAGGTTTCTCAAAGGTATCAGACCCCTTTATCTTTTAAATTTCATCACAAACGTAAAGTTTAGCATTTTACCCGTCCGTTTTCAAGTATTTTGTCCAATTTTTCCGTTTCGCCGGAAAAAACCGAAATTCGCTCTTGACTCTCCGTCAAAATCGTGCTATTATAATCAGGCACTCAGGAAGTCCCTGAGATATATCGCGGGGTAGAGCAGTCGGTAGCTCGTCGGGCTCATAACCCGGAGGTCGTTGGTTCAAGTCCTTCCCCCGCAACCATAACTCGCCTGATTCCGTTCGGAATCAGGCGAGTCCTTTTTATTTTCCTCCTGACAGTCCGGTTTTTTGGACACCTGATCTGCTATACTGGGTGCGTACCGAGAAAGCAGACTGAATTTTTGGGAGGAACAAGGATATGAAGGAACTATTCATCACCGTCACCGGGTTCCGGAATTACAGCGGTCCGGCGCCGTTCCGGATCGGGCGGCTCGTCCGCTGCGCGAAGGAGCCGGACAATGACTATGACAAGGAGGCAATCCGCTGCACGATGCCGATGCTCGGCACCGTGGGCTATGTCGCGAACAGCTGGAGCACGGTCGCCGGCGGCACCATGAGCGCCGGACGCGTTTATGACCGAGTCGGAAAGCGCTTTTACGCCCGCGTTCTGTTCACGACAACGAGCAAGATCATCTGCCGCGTCGAGGAGGGCGACCCCGCCGCGCTGCGCGCCGAGCTCCTCTCCCAGATCGACGACGACTGGGACGACGAGGACGAGGATGACGAAGACGAGATCGAGACCTATGAGGACGAAACAGGCGAAAAAACCGACGCGCCGGGTCTTCCCTCTTCGGACGATCTGTGATATAGTGATATAAAATGAGGAGGGCTTAAATTATGGACGAAAAAGGATTCGGAAGCATGTTCGATTTCAACCGCGACGGTATGCTCGATTCTCTGGAGCGGAGCGCGGAGTATGCGGCTTATCGGGAGTTTCAAAAGGAGACGGAGAAGTCCTCCCGGAGCTCCGACGCGGATTGGGATGATCCCGGCGACTGCGGCGGCGATGACTCCGACTGGGACTGACGTGCGGGGAGGACTTTCTGATCTATGTCAAGATCCGCAAATCAGAAGCTGAAGCTTCTATACCTGATGCAGTACCTGCTGCAAAGCTCCGACGAGGCGCACCCGCTCACCATCCGCGATATGTCCGAGGAGCTCGCCCGCCACGACATCAAGGCGGAGCGGAAGACGCTCTACGACGATCTGGAGGCGCTCCGCCAGTTCGGGCTGGATATCGTCGTCGTCCGCGGAAAGGTCACCGGCTACTATATCGGCAGCCGCGATTTTGAGCTCGCGGAGCTGAAGCTGCTCGTGGACAGCGTGCAGTCCTCGAAGTTCATCACGGAGAAAAAGACCCTCAGCCTCATCAAAAAGATTGAGGGCCTCGCGAGCGTTTATGACGCCCAGCTGCTCCAGCGGCAGGTCTATGTCCGCAACCGCGTAAAGAGCATGAACGAGAGCGTTTACTACAACGTCGACGAGATCTCCGGCGCGATCACGGGCGACAGCGCCATCCGCTTCCACTATTTCGATTACACCGTCGACAAGGAGCGCCGCTTCCGCAGGGACGGCGCGTGGTACGAGATCAGCCCGTTTTCGCTCATGTGGGACAGCGAGAAATACTACATGCTCGGCTACGACACCGCGGCGGGTCAGCTGAAGCACTACCGCGTGGACAAGATGACGGACATCTCCGCCCTCGGCACCCCGCGCGACGGGAAGGCTGTGTTTGAAAAGGTCGACATCTCGCAGTATTCCAAGAAGGTGTTCCACATGTTCTCCGGCGAACTGCTGGGGCTGCGCCTGCGCTTTGAAAACCGCTTCGTCGGCGCGGTGCTCGACCGCTTCGGCGGCGACACTGTCATCCTGCCCGTCGACGACGAGCACTTCACCGTCTGCGTCAGCGTCGCCGTGTCGCCGAAGTTTTTCGCATGGCTCTACGGCTTCGGCACCGCCGCGGAGATCCTCGCCCCGGACTCCGTCCGCGAGCAGTTCCGCCGGACGCTCATAGAAGCCGCTGGATTATACGAATAAGCCCCTTGGCTCTCCCTCCGGGAGACCCAAAAGATGCCCGAAAGCCCCGCCGGTTTTTCCAGACCGGCGGGGCTTTTTTTCATCTCATCAGCAGCCGCGCGAGCTCGACGGTGGCGACCTTGAGCACGACGCCGCCGCTCATGAGGTAGAACCAGACCTCGCGGGTCTGCTGGCTTTTGGCGATGGGCGTCGCGACGGCGGCGACCACGATGAGCAGCGCGCCGGCGCAGCCGATGACGGTCGGGACGCTAAGCAGCGGGAAGAGCCCCGGCGCACAGGAGCCGTCGATCGCGTGCTGGATCGTCTTGTCCAGCCCGTCGCGCGCTGCCGCGAAGCAGCAGATCACAAGGCCGAGGACAAGCACGATCAGGGTCCGGCGGCCCCAATACGTCACGCTTTCGCGCGTTGCTGCTGTGATGCCGATAAAGGCAAGCAGGATCAAGATCATCAGCGTCGTCGCCGTGGACACAGTATTTCCGAAATAGAGCTTCATTTTTCTTTCTCCTTTGACTAACTAATGTTCGTTAGCTTGGAGTATAGACCTTTTGTTGGGCGTTGTCAAGGGGGTGTGGGGGGTAATTTTCTCGCCCCAAAGGGCGAGGGGGTTTCAATATTGAATGCGCCTTCAGGGGGGATTTTGAACGCGTCTGCGGGCGCTAAAATTGAATTGGTTTCGCGTCCGCGGGACGCGACCTTCTTTCCCCCTGTGGGGAAAGTAAGCAAAGGCACAGTTAAGGAGGGACCCAATCGAAAGGGTCCCTCCTGTTACAATAT
>CAVJGI010000058.1:0-13751 GCA_963649145.1 Ruminococcus bicirculans (ex Wegman et al. 2014)
TTTCCTGAACGACCAAGAGGGTCTGACGACCCCCTTGGATTCCCCCTAAGGTCGGAGCTGGTCCGGTTTTACTATGGGCAGTAGACGCAGCCCGTGCGGATTTGCTCCAACACCAAAGAGTCCAAAATTTAAATCCGCGGCGAAGCCGCGACCTTAGAAAAATGCTCCCTCGAAAGGGGAGCTGTCAGCGCTCCGCGCTGACTGAGGGGTGCCACGATTTAGCACACGCTCCCGGCAGTGCTCCCACAGTTAAAACGCTGCTGCTTGGACCACAGGGGGGTTCCAAGGGGGTCGTCAGACCCACTTGGTCGTTCAGGAAAAGAGGGTGTCGGGAGGAAAACCCAATCGAAAGGGTTTTCCTTCTGACTGTGCCTTTGCCTTCTTTCCCCACAAGGGGAAAGAAGGTCGCGCCGCAGCGCGAAACACCCCAAATTCCAATTTTAATCGCGCCAAAGGCGCATTCAACTTTTAACCCCTCGCCTTGAGGCGAGAAAAACAAAACCGCCCTGCCTAACGACAGGGCGGTCTTGTGCTGCGCAAGCAGCCTCAGAGCCTTGCAAAAATCGCGCTTCCGCGCTTTTTCAGCCATGCATAGAAAAGCACATCCCCCGCGGCGAGAAGCACGCAGACGGCGGCGAGATAGCCCACCGCGCCGAGGGCTTTTCCGAGCAGGAAATATCCGCCCGCGATCAGGGCAGCGACCGCCCAGCCGAGCAGCAGCGCGAGCATCACGCCGAGGCTCTGCTTGATGGGCGCGATTTCGCTCGTCCACGTGAGGTTCGGGCGCTTTACGCCGACCGTAAGTCCGAGCAGCGCCGTGAACAGCACGAAGAGCAGCACGGTCAGCGCGCCGAGCGCCGTTGCCGCGCTCCACGGCGCGACCGCCGCGGTGCAGAGCAGGCAGAAAAGCGCCGGCGGCGTCGTCAGCAGCAGCTGGACGCGCAGCTTGGCGCGCAGCGCCTGCCACGGCTCCACGGGCAGTGACTGGACGATCCAGAGGCTCTTGCCCTCCAGCGAAACGGAGGGCGCGGTCGTGTCGTTCATCGTGGCGAGAAGGCAGACCGCCGCGGTCAGCAGGACATAGAGCATATCGGGCTGCCCGCCGAACGCCGCCGCGAGCATGGCGGACATTTCGCCGCCCTTCCAGAGTGCAACGACGCCCGCAAAGAGGAGAAAGAGCGTGCCGAGCCCGCAATTTAACATATAGTTCGGGCTCGCCGTGAAGCGGGAAAACTCCTTGCCCAGCAGCGCGGCGGGAACGGAGCGCTGCCGCGTCTCACCGCCGCGGTAAGCCTTGTGCCCGCTTTTGCCGCTCGCCGTCGCGATGCGGAGGAAGCTCCGCTGGAGCAGCAGCCACGTCAGCGCCGCGAGCGCGGCGACCGCCGCCGTCACGCCCAAGATCGCGCCGACGCTGCCGGTGCCGACCAAGCCGAAGGCGTAAAGCGGCCACGCCGCGCCGCGGATGCTCTCGCCGACCGCCGCGGCGTTCGTGACGAGCGAGGCGATGAAGGTCTGGGCGCGGAAGCAGACGAAATAATACGCCCCGAAGACCACGAGCGAGATCACCACCGTGATAAAGCTCTTGTTCTTCAGCTTCAGGCTGATCTTCGCCACGACCCAACCGAGCAGACAGGAGAGGATCAGCACGACGGCGGACACGAGCAGCACCGTCAGCAGCCCGCCGACGATGGCGAGCGGCGCGGCGGACACCGTGACCCAGTAGACGATGACCGCCGGGACAGTGACGACCGCGGAATACATCAGCCCCATCAGGTAAACGCTCACGAGCCGCGAGGCGATGATCGCACGCACCGGGATGGGCAGCGAGAGCAGCAGGTCGTTGTCCTTCGCGAGATAGAGCCCGGAATAGGTGTTGAACACGCTGCCGAACGCGCCGAGCAGCGTTGCGATCAGTCCCAGCATCGTGAAATAGAGCCAGTCCATGCCCACCTCGGCGAAGGGGGCGCAGAGCATGACGGAGAGGAAGGTGAACATGCCGCCGAGCAGCCCGACCATCAGCAGGATAAACAGCGCGATATAAGCCGCCGTCGAGCCCTTCGAGCGCAGTTTGTTTTTCTTCGCGTTATAAAAGTAGCTCCGGAAGATCTCCGTCAGCTGCTTTTTGACGAGCGTTTTCAGCATGACGCATCCTCCAGCTCAAGGAAGACCTCTTCGAGCGAATCGTCGCCCTTGACCTCCTCCATCGTGCCGGAGCGGATGAGCCTGCCGCCCTTGATGATCGCGACCTTGTCGCAGAGCTTCTCCGCCACCTCCAGAACGTGGGTGGAGAAGAAGATCGCCCCGCCGCCGTCGCAGAGCGCGCGCATCATGCCCTTCAGAATGTGCGCCGCCTTGGGGTCGAGCCCGACGAAGGGCTCGTCCATGATCACGAGCCGCGGCGCGTGGAGCCACGCGGCGATGATGGCGAGCTTCTGCTTCATGCCGTGGGAGTAAGACGCGATGGGCTGGGCGAGGTCGCCCGTCAGCTCAAAGGCGTCGGCATACTGCCGGATGCGCTCGCGCCGCTCCGCCGCGCCGACGCCGAAGACGTCCGCGATGAAGTTCAGATATTTCTCGCCGGACATATAGTCGTAAAGGTCCGGATTATCCGGGATATACGCGAGGATGCGCTTGCAGCCGAGCGGATCGGTGCGGATATCCTTCCCGTCGATGGTGATCTCCCCGGAATCGAACTGCAAAATGCCGACGACCGCCTTCAGCGTCGTCGTCTTGCCCGCGCCGTTATGACCGATGAAGCCGTAAACCTCCCCCGGCGCAATATGCAGGCTCAGATCGTCCACGGCGCGCTTTTCGCCGTAAGTCTTCGTGAGATGCGAAATATGCAGCATAGCGTTTTTCTCCTTTTCTTCCTGTTTCCCGAAGATTCTACCACACCGGGGATGCTTTGGAAAGGGGAAAATAAAATCTCAACGGTTTGGAAACCGTTGAGATTTTGCGCGCTTATACAGCCGGATCCTCCCCGGCTTTTTCCAGCGGGTATTCCAGACGGTGCTCCGCCAAGCCCTCTGCGGCGGAGGCGGCGGCTGCGGCGAGGGCGGGCAGCGCCCAGATGGGCTCCCCTCCCGCGAGATAGGCGGCGGCGAGCAGCGCCAGCGCCGCGGCTGCGGCGAGCGATGCGCGGCAGAGCGCCACGCTGCTCTCCCGGTATTGGCGCAGCTCCAAGCGCTGCGGCTGGGCGAAATAGCGCGCGAGCGCGAGCGCGCCGAAGCCGAGCGCACCGACCGCGATCGCCTGCGGCGCGGCAGCGAGAGCGCGGCGGTTTATGTCCAGCGGCTGCACGGCGCAGAGCACGAGCAGCCCCGCGCTCAGCAGCCAGAGCGCGAGATAGACGAGGCTGCGCAGCAGATGCCCCCGCGCCGTGCCGGGGCGGAGGCGATAATCGCCGCGGTAGCGCCGGACGACGCGGCTGCCCTCGCGCGTCTCCTCGTAATTTTCAAAAAACCGTTCATAGGCGCGGCTCGGTGTGCGCCGCTCCGTCTGGTGCAGTCCGAATTTTCTGAGGCTCTCGGACAGGCCGCTCCGGTTGTCCTTCATCAGAGCGCAAAGTGGTCCATCCCGCGGCGGATGGCGTCGTCCCAGAAGGCGAAGGAGTGCGCCGGACCGTCGCGCAGGTCGAAGGCGACGTCCTTCGCGCCGATGGCGAGCGCGTGGCGGCGGAACTCCGCGAGCGCGGCGTCGCTGCTGCTGCCGGTGAGGTAAACGCGCGGAAGCATGCCCTCCGCGGCGGCATCGTCGAAGCGGGCGCGGGTGTGCTCGCCGGAATCGAGGAAATCCCCGACGGTCTCGTGCTTTGCGATGAGATTCAGCTCCTTGGTGCGCAGCGGACCGGGCGCGCCGTAAGCGCTGTGGAAGGTCAGGGGGTCCGCTGCCGCGGCGCGGCGCAGCTCCGGACCGGTGAGCGCGCGGTAAGGCTCCAGAAAGCGGTAATCGAGCGGCGCGCTGGAGAGCGGGATGACGCCGCCGAACTCCTCCGGGTGCGCGAGACCGTACATCCATGCGGCGTTGCAGCCCATGGAGTAGCCCGCGATGAAGTTGTCCTCCCGCCGCGCCGAGCCATGGAGATAACCGCGCACGAAGGGCATCAGCTCATCGAAGAAAAAGTCCTGAAAGAAAAAGCCGTCGGCATACTCCGGGTGGTTCGCGAAATCGCTGTTCGGCGCGTTCGGGATGACCGCCATGATGCCGCGCTCCAGACAAAAGCGCGCAACATTGCTGCCGCGCAGCCAGTCACGTCCGCCGTTCAGCCCGCCGTGGAGCAGCCAGAGCACCGGGTGGCAGCGGCAGCCCGTGTAGTATTCCCCCGGCTCCTCCCCCGCCGGGATGTCCGGCATGATGACCGTTATGACCGTCGGTCCGTGGAGCCGGACGGAATTTAACTCGATGGTAAGCTCGCTCATCGCTTTTTTTGCTCTCCCCTCTTCAGAAAAATGCGCCGCGCGGAGCTTTTTTAGTCGGCGTCGTCCGGCTTGCCGGAATACTCCGCGTAAAGCTCCGGCAGGAATTTGCCGAGCTGCTGCGCCTCCACGGTGGTGTGGGTCAGCGCCATGCGCAGCCATTCCTCGCCGAACATATATTCCGGCGTGGTCTCGTCGCGCCAGATCTTTCCGTCCTTCACGCCGTAGCCGATCCATTCGAGCGTGACCTTTTCCATGCCGCCCGTCGGACAGGGGCGGGACATGGTGAGGCAGAGATGGGAGCCGCCCATCTTTTTGCCGAGGTGGGTGTAATCGTTCCCGTTGATCTCATAGAAGGTCTCCACCGCCGGGTCGATCCAGACACCGGCTTCGTTGAACTTCCGTTCCTCCTCCTCGGTCAGACCGAGCGCGCGGAGGTCCACCGCGGTGCGGACCGTGAAGTAAAAATTCTGCTGCGCGGGGTCGAGCTCCAGCGCCTCGATGGTGAACACGCCGCCGAACTTGTCCTTGCCGTTGATAAAGCCGTGGGTAATGTGGCAGGGCGGGCACCAGATCTTGTAGCGCAGGTTGCCGCAGCCTTCGGGCTGGTTCTTCGAGGGGATGTTGATCCAGCGGAAATACCACTGCATCATCTTCGGCGTGGCGTTTGCATAGTGGCTGTAAGTCGCGAGGTAGCCGGTGCCGTCGTCCATCGTGCGGTAGCCGAAGACGGGGCGGTCATACTGACCGGGGAGCTGGAGATGCTTTTTCCACTCCGCGGCGGTCAGCGTCTGGTCCTGCCGCAGGGGACCATGGTCCATGATCTCCTGAAACAGCGGACCGAGCCCGCTGAGGGGCAGGTCGTAATATTTGCAGAGCGGCAGCGCGCGCTCCGCCGGGGTGAGTTCGGGGCGGTATTCGATATTCATGCGGGGGATTTCCTTTCTCAATTCAAAATGCTTTGTCCGGTTTTCAGGCAAGCTCCTCGGCGCGGCAGCAGGAGACGAAGTGTCCGGTCTCGATCTCGCGCAGCGTCTGCGTTTCATGGCATGCCTCCGCCGCGTAGGGGCAGCGGGGCGCGAAGCGGCAGCCGGGCTTCGGGTCGATGGCGGAGGTGATCTCGCCGCGCAGCTGCACGCGCTGCATGGGCTGGAAAATGTCCGTGGACGGGATGGCGGAGAGCAGCGCCTTCGTGTAAGGGTGCGTCGGGCGGCGGAACAGCTCCTCCGTCGGGCTCTTCTCCAGAAGCTGGCCCAGATACATCACGCAGATGCTGTCCGAAATGTGGCGCACGACGGAGAGGTCGTGGGTCACGAACATATAGCTGAGCCCCTTCTCCTCCTGAAGGTCCATGAGCAGGTTCAGCACCTGCGCCTGAATGGAGACGTCGAGGGCGCTCACCGGCTCGTCGCAGACGATGAACTCCGGGTCGAGCGCGAGCGCGCGGGCGATGCCGACGCGCTGGCGGCGTCCGCCGTCGAGCTCATGGGGGTAGCTGAAGCGCAGGCGCTTGTCGATGCCGACGAGCTCCATCAGGCGGTCGGTCTGCTCGTCGATCTCGCTGCGGCTGCGGCCGCCGGCGATGCGGAGCGGCTCCTTGACGGTCGTGTCGATGCGCTTGCGCGGGTCGAGCGAGGAAAACGGGTCCTGAAAGATGATCTGCGCCTTTTCGCGCAGCTCGCGCAGCGCGCGGCCGCGGACGTGGGTGACGTCCTCGCCGTTCATCAGCACCTGCCCGTCCGTCGCCTCCAAAAGCCGGATGATGGTCCTGCCGAGCGTGCTCTTGCCGCAGCCCGATTCGCCCACGACGCCGACGGTCTCGCCGCGCCCGATGGTGAAGGACACGTCATCCACGGCGTGGACCGTGCCGGTCGGGGTCCTGAAATATTTTTTGAGGTTTTTGACTTCGATCAGCGTATCCATCTTCTCATACCTCCCCGGCGCGGCGGCAGCGGCACCAGTGTCCGTTTTCCATCTCCACGACCGGCATTTTCCCGCTCCGGCACGCCTCCTGCGCGTAAGGGCAGCGCGGGTGGAAGGCGCAGCCTTCGGGCAGCGCGGTCGGGTCCGGCATGGAGCCGAAGATCGGCTTCAGCCTCCGGCTCCCGGCGTTCATGCTCGGCAGGGAGCCGAACAGCCCGCGCGTGTAAGGATGGGCGTTGTTGACGAAGATCTCATACTTGCTGCCGTATTCGATGATCTCACCGGCGTAGACGATGGCGACGGTATCGCAGTTCTGCGCCACGACGCCGAGATCGTGGGTGATGAGGATGGTGGAGGTGCCGTATTTCTCCTTCAGCCCCGCCATCAGCTCCAAGATCTGCGCCTGAATGGTGACGTCGAGCGCCGTCGTCGGCTCGTCGGCGAGCAGCAGCTCCGGATTGCAGGCGAGCGCCATGGCGATGACGATGCGCTGCTTCATGCCGCCGGAGAACTCGTAGGGGTAATTATGGAAGCGGTCGCGGCTGATGCCGACGAGGTCGAACATTTCGAGCGCCTTTTCGCGGGACTGCTCGGCGCTGAAGTTTCCATGCAGGGCGATGCCCTCCTCCACCTGCTTGCCGACCGTGATGACGGGGTTCAGCGCCGTCATCGGGTCCTGAAAGATCATCGCGATCTTTCTGCCGCGGATATGGAGCATATTGCCCTCCGGCTCTTGGAGCAGGTCCGTGCCGTCAAAAAGGATCTCGCCGCCGCGGACGCGGGCGGGCGGGTTCGGCAGGATGCGGAGGATGGAACGGGCGATGGTCGTCTTTCCCGCGCCGGTCTCGCCGACGAGGGCGAGCGTCTCGCCCTTTTTCATATCAAAGGACACGCCGTTCACGGCGTGGACCACGCTGCCGCCCGCGGTGTATTCCACCACGAGGTCGCGCACGGAGAGGAATTTTTCTTCGTTCATATACCCTCTCGCCTCACTTTCTCAGCTTGGGATCGAGCGCGTCGCGCAGGCCGTCGCCCAGAAGGTTCGCCGCCAGCACCGTCAGCGCGATGAAAACGCCGGGGAAGATGATCATATAGGGGCAGCTCATGATATAGTTCCGTGCGCCGGAGAGCAGCGCGCCCCACTCCGGCGTGGGCGGCTTGACGCCGAGTCCGATATAGCTCAGCGACGCCGCCATGGTGATGTTGTCGCCGATGCCCATGGTGAGGCAGACGATCATCGGGGAGCAGGTGTTCGGCAGCAGGTGGCGGAACATGACGGACATGCGCGAGCAGTTGATCCCCTCGCACGCCTCCAGATATTCCGCGCTGCGCTCCGAGAGGATCTGGGCGCGCATAATGCGCACGCTCGCGGGCACCTGACTGATGGAGAGCGCGAGCACGGTGTTCACAAAGCCGTCGCCCAGCGCGACGGAGACGATGATGCAGAGAAGCACGCTCGGCAGCGCGCTCAGCACGTCCATGGCGCGCATGATGATCGTCTCGACCCAGCCGCCGAAATAACCGGCGAAGCAGCCGAGCACGATGGCGACGACCGTGGAGAAGATCGACGCGGCAAAGCCGAGCGCCAGCGAGTAGCGTCCGCCGTAAAGCAGGCGGGAGAAGAGGTCGCGGCCCATCTGGTCCGTGCCCATGATGTGGGCGGCGGAGGGCGGCTGCTTCATGGCCTTCAGGTCCGGCTCATTCGGTCCGTAAGGGGCGATGACCGGCGCCAAAAGCGAGAGCAGGATGATGAGCACGAGCAAAACGGCGCCGAACTTCGCGGCGGGAGAGCGGACCGTGCCCTTCAGGATGTCGAGGAGCATCGAGGGCTTCTTGATCTTTTCGCCCTGCGGGGCGGGTCTGGTTTTCTGTTCCGTCATCGTCTTTTCTCAACTCCTTCCGCTCGCGAATTTGGCTTTGACGCGCGGGTCCACCGCGGCGTAAGTCAGGTCCACCGCCAGCATGATCAGGGAGATGACCACCGCGAAGAAGAGCACGCAGGCGCGCACCGCGGGGTAATCGCGCGTATTGATGGCGGTCAGCAGATAGAGTCCGACGCCGGGGATGGAGAAGATGGACTCGATGACCGGGCTTCCGGCGATGACCGCCGCGAGGATGCGCCCGATGTTCGTGATGGTGGGCATCAGCGCGTTCGGGAGCATGTGCTTATAGATCACAGTGCTTTCCTTCAGACCCTTGGCGCGGGCGGTCGTGATATAGTCCGCGCGCAGGACCTCCACGATGCTGTTGCGTCCGAAGCGCGCGTTCACGGCGATGCCGGTGATGGCGCTCGCGATGATGGGCATGATGTAGCACTGCCATGTGTCGATGCCGTAGTTCGGCAGGATCTGGAGCTTGGCGGAGAAGAGAATGATCATCATCAGCGCCACCCAGAAGTTCGGCGCGGCGATGAAGATCATCGCGATCGCCATGACGAGCGAATCCTGCCAGCGGCCGGCGTGGACGCCGGCGAAAATGCCCATCAGCAGTCCGATGACGAGGTTGATGACCATGGCGGAGAGCCCGATGATCAGCGTGTAGGGCATGCGGTTGGCGAGCTCCCGGAACACGGGAGTTCCGTAAGTCCACGAATTTCCGAAGTCAAAGCGCAGGAAGGTCTTGTACATAAAGTCGCCGAGCTGGACCAGATAGGGCCGGTCGATGCCCAGCTTGGCTGCCATGGCAGCCTTTTCCTCCACGGTGGCGTTCGCGCCCATCAGCGCGTCCGTCGGGTCCGCGGGGGTGAAATAGAGCACGGTGAAGATCAAAAACGCGGTCACGATCACGATCAGCACCGTTGCCAGAAGGCGTCGCAGAATAAATTTTCCCATAGTCAAAACTCCTCAAACAAGCAGAGAGCTGGGGTCGGCGCTTTTATATCCTAGAGACCCTCCCCGGCAAAAAGCCGGGGAGGGCTTTGGTCGCGGGGATAAGCTCAGACGTTATACTCGCAGCAGTGCGGCAGGATGACGCTGTCCCAGTAATAGAAGCCGGTGACAACGTTGCTCGCAACGGCGGAGGAGTTCATGTACATCAGGACGTAGTGGTAGCCCATCTCGGTGATGTACTCATAGATGGCGGTCAGGTTCTCCGGCGTGTGGGTCGCGGCGGAGTTGGCCTTGCCGAACAGCTCCCAGAGCTTCTCGTCCACGACGAAGCCGTTGGAGTATTCGCCGCCGAAGTCGGTGGTGTTGTAGAGGCGGTTCATGGAGTTGACGATGAAGGAGCCGCCGGCGTTCGTGATGTTGATGTCCCACTTGCTGGAGTCGGTGGAGTAAGCGCTCTGGATGGCGCTGTCGATCGTCTCGATCTCGCACTTGACGCCGATCGCCTCCCAGAAGACCTGAACCATCTCGGCGATGTTCTTATACGCCTCCTCGCTGAGGCAGGTCATGTGCAGGGTGCGTCCGTCGTAGCCGCTCGCCTTCAGGAGCTCGGCAGCCTTCTCCGTGTCGTAGGTGTTGTAATAGGTCTCCATGTTCTCCCAGTCCTTCACATAGTCCGGGGAGGCGGGGGAGCCGTAAGCCACCGTCGGGGAGGAGCCGTTGATGATGGTGGAGAGTGCGGCGGAGTCGATGGCATAGAACAGCGCCTTGCGCATGTCGGCGCTCGGAATGGTCTCGCAGTTCACGAGCAGAACGTAGATCTCGTTCGTCGGAACGGAGGCAGTGAAATACTTGGAATCGGCGGCGAACTGCTCAAAGTTCTCCGCGGGGACGTTGGAGCTGATGTCCAGAGAGCCGTTCTGGAGACCGACGACGTTCTGCGCGCCCTCGGTGACGATGTTATAGACGATGCGGTCGGCGTTCTGCTGGCGCATAGCGGTCGGCTCGGCGTTCCAGTAGTCCTCGTTGACCTCGACGACGATCTTGGAGCCGCTGACGTATTCGACCAGCTTATACGGACCGGTGGCGACCGGCGCGGTGGCGAACTTGTCCTGATCCCACGCCGCGCGGGTGTAGAGCTGGACGTTGCAGAGCACGTGGTCCAGACCGGCGACGGCGGTGTTGGGGCCGTTGAAGGTCATGATGAGCGTGGTGTCGTCCTTGGCTTCGATGCTCTTGAAGTTGTTGAACTTCACGGCGAAGCCGGAGTTTACGTAGTTTTCATAGCAGAACACGACATCCTCGGCGGTCAGGGCGTTGCCCTCCCAGTCCTTCACGTTGTCGTGGATCTTGATCTCCCAAGTCGTGTCGTCGATCTCGGTGTAGCCGGTGGCGACGTTCGGGACGTACTCGCCGTCGATGAAGTCGAACAGGGTGTCATAGATGGCGGCGTAGGAGATCTTGCGCTGGTTGCCCTTGGAGTCCCACGGGAGCATGTTCACGGGGTCAGCGGGCAGGGCGAAGGTAACTTCGTCGATGCGGCCGTTGCCGTCCGCGTCGCGGGAGGCGGCGGGCTGGTCGGTCTTGCCGGGCTGGTCGTCGGTCTTGCCGGGCTGGTCGTTGTTTCCACTCGGAGTCTGGGTGTTCGACGGGGTCGTTGTCCCGCCGCCGCACGCCACGAGCGCAAAGCACATGACGAGCGCAAGGATCAGAGCGATGAGCTTTTTCATTTTGTTCTCCCTTTCAAAAATGATTTTTAGCCGCACCAGCGTGTGATTCGCGGCTTCATTCATAATATTGCACAAAAGAACCCGCAAAATCAAGGGCTCTGATTATGCAAAAATCCAGCCCATTTATTCGCGCCGGAAATAAATGGCGCATTTCGCGCGGAAATCGCCCCACTTCCGGCGGACTTATTCGGAAGAAAAATAAGTCCCGGAGGGAATTTGAATTGATTTGCCGCCGCGCCCTGCGATAAAATGAAAGCAACAAAACTACAGGGAGGACGAGCGCCCACATGGAGCCTTACACCAACATTCAGAGCATCATCGCCTTCACCGAGATCCTGCCGGACGGCCAGCGCTGCACCGCCGCGATCGTGCGCTATGCCGACGCGCTGGACGCGCGGAGCCTCACGAAGCAAAGCTTCACCGTCGCCGGGCGGACCGTCACGGACGTTTACGCCGGCTTAAAGCCCGCGCGCGGTCATCGCGGCGGCGGGAACTACGCCGTCATAGAGCTGGACCCGGACGAGCCCGCGGCGGACACGCTGACGCCCATCCCCGGAACGAACCGCGCCCGGCGCGGCGCGCTCACGCTCTCCGTGCGCCAGACCGAGCCGCTGCGCAGCTGCTCCGGCGCGATCCTGCCCGCATGGGATACGCCGCGGGAAAGCGACCGGGAAGTGAACGCCATCGCGGACGAGTTTGAAAAGCTGACCTATCACGACGCGGAGACCGGCATCGACATGCCCTACCGCCTCTACACGCCCGATCTCGCCCCCGGCGAGCAGGCGGGGCTCATCCTCTATTTCCACGGCGGCGCCGAGATGGGCGATGACAATGAAATGCCCCTGCTGCGCACGCAGGGCGCGTCCTGCTGGGCGGAGCCGGAGCAGCAGGCAAAGCACCGCTGCTTTATCCTCTCCCCGCAGTATCCCTTCCCGGAGCACAACTGGATCGACCCGGACACCTACGAGGCGGGCAAATACCTCCCCGTGGTCTATCGGCTCGTGCAGAGCTATGTGAAAAACTGCCCGATCGACACCGCGCGGCTCTACGCCTCCGGCATGTCCATGGGAGCTATGTGCTGCTGGCTCATCAATTACCGCTACCCGGATATGTTCGCCGCCATGCTCTGCACGGTCGGGCAGGGCGACTATGAGCGCGTCGGCGTGCTGAAGGATAAGCCCATCTGGGCGTGGAACGCCGAAAACGATGACAAGTCCGCCGAGGGGCTCGGCGAGATCATGAACAGCTTCGAGCTCGCCGGCGCGCGCGTCGTGCGCGAAACGTGCAGCGGCGCGGCGTCGATGGCGGAGCTGGAGGAATTTGCCCGCTGCTCGCTCGCAAAGCCGGGGCATATCCGCCACACCCAGTTCGCCGAGGGAACGCTCGGCGAGGAGTGGGCGCACTACGGCTGGAAGCAGGTCTACCCGAACCGCGTCGTGCGCGACTGGCTTTTGAGCCACCGCAACGCCGCTTACAGCGACCGCGAAGCACCGACTGCCATCGCCCATGTGCTGACACCGCGGCGGCTCCCGTTTGACAAGCGCGTGCTTCAGGTCAGCGCCGGGAACCGCCACACGCTCGTGCTGACGGACGAGGGCGTGTTCGGCTGGGGCAGCAACGTGAACGGACAGCTCGGTGTCTCCCCGGAGGCGCTGCGCGCCACGGCGGGGAAAGCCGTCTGCGTCTACGCCGGCGGCGACGCCGCGAAGGTCTGCGCCGGAAACAATTTCTCCGCCATCCTGCTGAAAAACGGCACGGTGCTCACCTGCGGCGACAATGCCAAGGGACAGCTCGGCCGCGGCAGGGCGGGCGCGTTCATGGGACTGGAGCCCGTGCAGGGTCTCGACGAGGTGCAGGACATCGTCTGCGGCACGAATGTGCTGCTCGCGCTGCGGCGCGACGGCACGGTCTGGACCTGCGGCGACAACAGCACCGGTCAGCTCTGCGACGGGACCTATCTGAAGCGCTTCGCCGCAAAGCCCGCCCTGTTTGCCGACGGCAGCGTGATGACCGGCGTCACCGCGATCCGCGCCGGGATGCGCACTTGGTTTGCCCTGCGCGATGACGGCACGGTCTGGGGCGCGGGCAACGGCGAATACGGTCAGCGCGGCGACGGCACGGAGGGTCACGGTCCCGCGCCGAAGGCGCCCGGTCTCGTCCTCTGTCCGGACGGCGCGCCGCTATGTGGCGCGGTCTCCATGGGCGCGGCGCGCTGCTGCTCCTTCGCTCTGATGGCGGACGGCACGGTCCGCGGCTGGGGCTGGAACCGCCACGGCGACCTCGGCATGGGCGACGACGTTTACCGCATCCTGCCCGAACCGGTCCCCGCGCTGCGCGGCATCCGCGCCGTCGACTGCGGCATGAACCACTCCCTCGCGCTGGGCGCCGAGGGCGGCGTCTGGAGCTGGGGCTTCAACCATGGCATGGGCGAGGGCGTCCTCGGTCACGGCGACAAGCGCGACCGCGCGCTGCCGGAGCGCATCGCCGCGCTGCCCCCCATCGCCGCGATCAGCGCCGGCTATAACTTCAGCCTCTTCCTCGACACGGAGGGCACCCTCTGGGGCTGCGGCTGCGCCAACCACGACCGCCTGCTCTCGCTGAGAGACAACTGAAAAAAGGCAAACGCCGCCCGGATACAGAGCATCCGGGCGGTGTTCGAGGGTGTCAAAAAAGTCATATCAACGCGGCGAAGCCGCACAATTTAAAGGCCTCCCTGTGCAAGGGAGGCTGTCGGCCGAAGGCTGACTGGAGGGTTGTAAGCTCCCGGAATTGCCATGCTTGGCGTTTTCGGAAGTCCAGCAACAACCCCTTGTATAATACCCAACGAAGGAAAGGTTGGATAAAAGATGTATAATGAG
>CAVJGI010000059.1:0-13323 GCA_963649145.1 Ruminococcus bicirculans (ex Wegman et al. 2014)
GCCCCGCCGCGACAGCGGTCACGGCGAGCGCGCTCAGAAGCGCCGTCACGCAGACACCCAGCAAAAACGAGCGGATTTGATGCTTCTTCATGATCATTTACTCCTTAAAGTGTTTTTTTGTTTAATCAAGTGTTTTTTAAAATAATCAGGCATACGTGATAAGATGCGCCTTGATCCAGACACAAAACGCGACAGAGTAACCGTTGAGGTCCGGGCTGTTTTGCCCCGCGGGAACGGCATAGCGCTCCTATTTCCGAATCATTCTCACCGCGGTGACATGAATGGTGCGGTTGCCGTCTATGCGATATTCCTCTTCGCGACCAAGCATATAAATACCATCAGGTCCGATTAAAAGCGCATTCCAATTATTTGCTGCTGCAACATAAGATATATCGCGCAAATCGAAACTATCCGACACGACCGTATATCCATAATTCATGCAATATTCATCACTAGTTTCGTCAAGCAGCCCTGCCGTAAGAGCACATTCTGTCATATTACTAAACTGTTTGGTTGATTCTATTCCATAAGAATATTGCCAGCCTCCAACCCTGCCTCCGGAAAATCTTTCGTACCAATCATTATCCGGTTCAGAAGATATATACGTCGGGAGATCATCTACATCAAACTTATCGATTTGATATCTGAATTTAACTCCTTTCCCTTCGTCCTCACAGTAATATGTGCCGCACACATCCCAGACCGTTTCTTCATCTAACGGGAAAACAGCGTAGGTCCATCCGCCGATATTGCCGCCTTCATATCCGAAATAGTAGCTCTCGAACTCACAAGCCAGTCGAGCCGTGCAGCTTTTGCGGCAGTATAAATGGTCTTCCGTGTATTCAAAATCGATCTCTTTCAGCCCGTTTTCAATATCAAGAGATTCATCCAGAATGCTGTAATCTCCGTAGCAGCTCAGCTGTGTCAGGACTTCTTCCTCGCTTGGAGCGCACAGCGGTTCAAAATGCCACAAATCCACATCGTCATCCGTTATTGTCTCCAGCCGCCAGCCGTCGTTGTAGAGATTGTAGGTCATCACATAATACATCTCGCCCTCGGCGGTATCTCCTGCCGCCTTTACCTTGACCCACACAGTGTCGACTCTGTCGTCCTTGTCCGTCTGCCGTTTGACCACTTCCAAATCCGTGATCTCCATTCCAAGCTGCTCTGAAAAACGGGAAAATCTATCGCTGTTATGCAGGTCTTCTTTTAATGTTGACACAGACGCAGTTTTTGCCCCGCAGCCCGCCAGCAGCAAGATCGTGAGCACCGAGAAAGCCAAAACCAACCACTTTTTCTTCTGCATTATTCTTTTCCTCTCTTTTAAGCGCACTTGAATGAGCTCCCTTCAAATTACGAATGATAATAAATGTTCACAGATACAAGCTCCCCGTCCTTGATCTCAATCGTTACAATTTCGGAGCTGCAGTAAACACGCTCAAAAAATTCCCAGATATCCGAAAAATGCACGTATCTTTCCGAGCTTGGATTAAAGTCGTATGCCCAATCGTGGTAACTGTCCACAATAATATCCGTCTTATCGGTAAATACCAGCACGGCAACATCGACGGTCTCATATTTTATATGCCCGTACTCATCCGTGCCGCGGTTTTCCAGAACTTCAGCGTAAGCGCCGACACCGCCGCTGACGTTGCTGAGTCCGCCTTCGAAAATCCTGACAGTGTATTTCCCGTCGGCCAACTTCTTGATCGGCACGGGAGTTGGGACGTCGATACGCCCGTCATCGCTCACATAAACGCAGCGAGTGGAATTATTCCATTCGACCGTGCAGCCGAATGCCTCCACGAGGTAGCGTACCGGCGCATAGACGCGGCCGTTCAAATTCACGGCGCTGGTGTCCATCTTTACGGTTTTTTCACAGATGAGCCCGGAAGAACCGGCCAGCCGATACTCCACCTTGGCGTATTTGGAACCGGCGGGAAAATAAACCTTGAGCTCGTATTCTGTATAATACTCAAGCCTTCGGATTCCGGTAAAAACCGCCGTTTTTGTCTGGGAGTCCCAAGAGACATCTAATCCCATAGCTTCCGCCGTGGCACGGAGCGGGACCATCACGCGGTTCTGCGCGTCAATATACGGTGCTGCGTCCGTCCAAGCGACCGGATATTGGTTAATGAGGACAGGGACGCTGTTATATATCTTAGTATAGTAGTCTGTGGGAGAAGGACGGAGAGTCGGTGTACTCGGTCCGGCAGCGGAATTATAGGATTTTGTGCAGATAAAGCCATCCCTGTCCGGCTTATAGCTTTCCCAGTTAAGCCCGCCAAAGCTGAGTTGGAGCAGACCATCCACGCACTTCCAATACCCGGCACCGAAGTCGCGGTTTTCGTTTACATAGCTGAAGGTTCCGTTCCGATGAAACAGCGTAAAGTAATGTCCGGCAATCCCGGAATTCAGCGTAAGATTCCAATTTGTCTCATCGAAACGATCCGCGGTGTCCGATGCAGCGGTCGGCACAGCGAACATGGCTGTGCACAGCAAAAGCACCAGTATCAGGCTGAGCGTCCGTCTGCTTCTCAGGCGTGGTTTTGTCATCTTCATTTTTACCTCCCAAACTAATTTCTCTTTTGTTAAAGTGTACTTTTGCAAACCGCCTAAAATCATGGTGGAAGCAGAGGAAATATCCTTGAAGTAGCAGGATATTTCCTGTATAATCAATAATGAGAGGTATACGCATTTGAATTTGAAAAAGTACACCTTTTCAAACTTCGCCCTCGGTTTCGAGTTTTCTTGCTTTGCTGTAGAATGTGCCGACGGGCATATTGCATGCCGCTGCAGCCTGTTTCAGGGGTAGCTTTTTTTCGCGCCATGCCTTGTGCATTTCGCGGAAGTTTTCCGGCAGGGGCTTCGGCGGTCTGCCGAAGCGGACGCCGCGCGCTTTGGCGGCGGCGATGCCCTCCGCCTGACGCTGGCGGATGTTCGCCCGCTCGTTTTCCGCGACGAAGGACAAAATCTGGAGCACGATGTCGCTCAGGAAGGTCCCCATCAGGTCCTTGCCGCGCCGGGTGTCCAGCAGCGGCATGTCCAGCACGGCGATGTCGACGCCCCTGTCTTTTGTCAGGATGCGCCACTGCTCCAGAATTTCGGCGTAATTGCGCCCCAGACGGTCGATGCTCTTGATGCAGAGCAGATCGTCTTTTTTCATTTTCCGCAGCAGCCGCCGGTACTGCGGGCGGTCAAAATCCTTGCCGGACTGCTTGTCCAGAAAAACGTTCTCCTCCGGGATCCCCGCATCCCGGAGGGCGATCAGCTGGCGGTCCTCGTTCTGCTCTCTGGTGGAAACGCGGACATAGCCGTAAGCGGAGCCGCTCATTTCAAACCTTCCCCTTTCCTCTTGCCGCGCGCTTGGGACAAAAAAAGGAAGCCGCAGCCAGCGAAACGCTGGGTGCAGCTTCCTTCTTCCCGCGCGGGGCGCTTTTTTATTCTTTTGCCCCCAGCTTTGCCAGAAACTCGGTAAAATACGCCGGCAGCTCCGTGGAGAGGTGGATCCTTTCGCCGGTGCGGGGGTGGGTAAATTCGAGCTCCTTGGCGTGGAGGCACTGTCCGGCGAGGCCTTTTTCCGGCTTTTTTCTGCCGTAGACCATGTCCCCGGCGAGGGGGTGGCCGATGTGCTCCATATGGACGCGGATCTGGTGGGTGCGCCCGGTCTCCAAGCGGCAGCGGATGTGGGTATAACCGGCGTAGCGCGCGACGACCTCCCAGTGGGTGACAGCCTCGCGCCCGCCGCGGGCGACGACCGCCATGCGCTTGCGGTCGACCGGGTGGCGGCCGATCGGGGCGTTTACCGTGCCGCAGTCCTCGCGCAGTCTGCCGATCACGACCGCCTCGTAGATGCGGAACATGCTGTGGTCGGCGAGCTGGGCGGAGAGGGAGAGGTGCGCCGCGTCGTTTTTCGCGGCGATGAGCAGCCCGGAGGTGTCCATGTCGATGCGGTGGACGATGCCGGGGCGCTTTTCGCCGCCGACGCCGGAGAGCGAGTCGCCGCAGTGGAACAGCAGCGCGTTCACGAGCGTGCCGCCGCTGTGTCCCGGCGCGGGGTGGACGACCATGCCGCGCGGCTTGTTGACCGCGATGACGTCCGCGTCCTCATAGACGATGTCGAGCGGGATATCCTCCGGCTCCGCGGCGCTCTCCTCCGGTTCCGGGAGCGTCAGCTCCACGGTGTCCCCCGCCGCGGCGCGGTAATTTTTCCGCACCGGCGCGCCGTTCACGGCGACCGCGCCGCTTTGCTGCAGCTTCTGCGCCGCCGAGCGCGTCAGCGCCGGGACAAAACGCGGCAGGAGGGCGTCGAGACGCTCTCCTGCCTGCTCTTCGGTCAAAATAAAGCGCTCCATCAGAGGTCCTTGAACTCTGCAAGGATGGAGTCGAGGTCGAACTCCGCGCTGTCCGCCGCGGGAACGGCGGGCTGTGCCGGGGCAGTGGGCTGCTGCGGCGCGGGGGCGGCGGGCGCCTCATGATGCGCGGCATGCTGCGGCGCGGCATGGTGCGCCGGAGCCGCGGGCTGCTGCATAACGGGCTGGCTGTAGACCACGCGGGTGGGCTGGGGCTGCTGGGGTGCCGGAGCCGGGGTCGGCTTTTCCGCGGCGCGCTTTTCCCACTCGGCGAAGGGGTCGTTCGGGTCGATGGCGGGCGCAGCGGGCGCGGGCGCGCGCTTCGGGAAGTCGGGGAGCTCCACCTTTTTGTGCTTGCGCAGCAGCGGCTTTTTCGCCGGAGCCGGAGCGGACTTCGCAGCCGCCGCGGGCGCGGCGGTCTTGGCGGGAGCAGCCTCCGCGGTCTTCTTCGCGGGCTTTTCCAGCAGGATGCAGATGCAGAAAATGACCGCGCCGACGGTGATATAGATATCCGCGACGTTGAACACCGGGAAGCGCATAAACTCGAACTCGAACATGTCCACAACGTAGCCGCAGACGATGCGGTCGATGCAGTTGCCGATCGCGCCCGCCATGACGAGCACCGCCATCCAGCGCGCGAGCGGCTGGCGGACGATGTTCTTCACGAGCACATAGATGACGACGGCGACGAACACGATGCAGAGCACGACGAAAAACCACCGCGCGCCCTCCAGAAAGCTGAACGCCGCGCCGGTATTGTGGACGTTTGCGAGGTGGATGAAGCCCGGAATGAGCTTCGCCTCGCCGGTGTCCACGACGATCTTGACCGTTGTCCAGTACTTCACAAGCTGGTCCACGATCAGCGCCAGCACTGCCACGATTGCATAAAGCATTTTTCTCTATTCCCTCCTTCGGGTTTTTGGAACGGGAGTCAGGGGCTCGTTTTGCACGATGCCGCGTTTTTTAGGCTCCCCTGTGCAAGGGGAGCTGGCGCGCGAAGCGCGGCTGAGGGGTTGTTGACGAGCTTGCGCAAACGCCAAGCTCGGATGTTCCGGAAGCTTACAACCCTCCAGTCACGGCTGCGCCGTGACAGCCTCCCTTGCACAGGGAGGCCTTTAAAATCGGAGCATTTCCGTGCTTTTTTACACGCTCACAGACGGCGGCTTACTTTCTCAAAAAGCTCACGACCCGTGCGCAACGGGGGCAGAGACCGTCTTCGTCCGCCTGCTCGGAGTGCTGCCAGCAGCGGGGGCACTTTGTGCCCGGCGCTTCGCTCGCGGCGACGGCGACACACGGAACGGCGGTGCCTGCGGCGGCGTCCTCCGGCGCGCGGTCCGCGACCGTCACCTTGGAGACGATCAGCAGCTGGGGCAGGTCGAAGCCCTCCAGCGCGGCGAGGTAAGCCTTGCCCTCGTCGTTCGCTGCGGCGAGCGTCACCTGCGCTTCGAGCGACTTGCCGATGACCTTGGCGGCGCGCTTTGCCTCCAGAACGGCGTTGACGTCGCCGCGGAGGGCGATGAGCTTTTCCCAGCGCGCCATCTCGTCGGCGGAGAGGGCGTAATCGGCGAAGGGCTGGTTCATGTCGTTGAACACAACGTTTCTGCCGTCGTCGCCCGCGCGGTGGGGCATTGCCTGCCAGATCTCGTCGCAGGTATAGGCGAGGATGGGCGCCATGATCTTCGTCATGGTGTCCAGAATGAGCCAGAGCGCGGTCTGGGCGCTGCGGCGGGCGAGTCCGTCGCGCTCGTCGCAGTAGAGGCGGTCCTTGATGATGTCGAGGTAGAAGTTGCTCATCTCGACGACGCAGAAATCGTTGACCGCGTGGGTGATGGCGGAGAAGTCATAGCCGTCATAGGCGGCAAAGCAGCGCTCGATAAGGGCGTTCAGGCGCGTGACCGCCCAGCGGTCCAGCGCGGTCATCCCGGCGGGCGCGACGAGCGCGTCGGCGTTGAAGCCGTCGAGGTTGCCGAGGCAGTAGCGCGCGGTGTTGCGGAACTTCAAATAGTTCTGGCTCAGCTGCTTGAAGATGGCGTCGGAGCAGCGGACGTCCGCGTGGTAGTCGGCGCTCGCCGCCCAGAGGCGCAGAAGGTCCGCGCCGTATTTGTCGATGATCTCGTTCGGGTCCATGCCGTTGCCGAGGCTCTTGTGCATGGCCCTGCCCTCGCCGTCCACGGTCCAGCCGTGGGTGATGCACTGGCGGAAGGGCGCGCCCTTGCCCAGCGCGCCGACGGCGGTCAGCAGGCTGGACTGGAACCAGCCGCGGTACTGGTCGAGGCCCTCCAGATAAACGTCCGCGGGCCAGAAGCCCTGATCGCGCTGCATGGAGGCGAAGTGGGAGGAGCCGGAGTCGAACCAGCCGTCGAGCGTGTCGGTCTCCTGCGTGAAGCCGTGATCGCAGCCGCAGTGGGGGCACTTGAAGCCGGCGGGGAGGATCTCCTCCGCGGTCCTTTCAAACCATGCGTTGCTGCCTTCCTTTTCAAAAAGGTCCGCGACGGCGGCGATGGACTCGTCCGTGCAGATGGGCTTGCCGCAGTCCGGGCAGTAGAACACGGGGATGGGCAGACCCCACTTGCGCTGGCGGGAGATGCACCAGTCACTGCGCTCGCGCACCATGCTCTTGATGCGGTCGATGCCCCACGCGGGGAACCACTCGACCTCGTCGCAGGCGGCGCAGGCGGCGTCCTTGAAGGCGTCGACGGAGCAGAACCACTGCGGCGTGGCGCGGAAGATGATGGGACCCTTGCAGCGCCAGCAGTGGGGGTAAGAGTGGACGATGTCCTCCGACGCGAAGAGCGCGCCGGACTCCTTCATATCGGCGAGGATGACGGGGTTGCTCTCCTCGGTCTTCATCCCGGCATACTTGCCGGCATAGTCGGTGTGGCGGCCGCGGTCGTCGACCGGGACGACGAGGTCCATCCCGTAGCGGCGGCAGGTCTGATAGTCGTCCGCGCCGAAGCCGGGCGCGGTATGGACGCAGCCGGTGCCGGAGTCCATCGTGACATAGTCCGCGAGGACAAGGCGGCTCGTCTTGGACAGGAAGGGATGGTCGGCGAGCATATTCTCAAAAAACGCGCCGGGGTGCCGCTCCACGATCTCATAGCCCGTGAAGCCGCCGATGCCCATAACACGCTCGGTCAGCGCCTCCGCCATAACGTACATCTCGTCGCTGCCCTCCGGCTTGACGATGACGTAAGTCTCCTCAGGATTCAGCGCAATGGCGAGGTTGCCGGGCAGGGTCCAGATCGTCGTCGTCCAGATGACGAAGAAGAGCTTGTCGTGATCCAGCCCCGGCAGCTTGCCGAGGTCGTCGTGCATTCTGAACTTGACGTAAACGGTCGTGCAGGGGTCGTCCTGATACTCGATCTCCGCCTCGGCGAGCGCGGTCTCGTCCTTCGGGCACCAGTAAACGGGCTTCAGCCCTTTATAGATATAGCCCTTCTTATACATTTCGCCGAAGATCTTGACCTCCTCCGCCTCGAAGGAGGGGTTCATGGTCTTGTAGGGGTGCTCCCAGTCGCCGATGACGCCCATGCGCTTGAAGCCCTGCATCTGGAGCCCGATATACTTCTCCGCGTAATCGTGGCAGGCGGAGCGGAAGTCCGCCGTGCTCATCGCCTTGCGGTTGAGCTTCTGCTCCTTGATGATGGCGCTCTCGATGGGCATGCCGTGGTTGTCCCAGCCGGGGATATAGGGCGTGTAGCGCCCGCGCATCGCGTAAGAGCGGGTAATGAAGTCCTTCAGCGCCTTGTTGAGCGCGTGTCCCATGTGGAGCCCGCCGTTGGAGAACGGGGGACCGTCATGGAGGGAAAAGCGGGGCTTGCCCTCGTTTTTCTTCAGCAGCTCGCCGTAAACGTCCTCGCGCTCCCAGCGGGCGAGCATCTCCGGCTCCCGCGCGGGAAGCCCGGCGCGCATGGGAAAGTCGGTCTTGGGAAGATTCAGGGTCTCGTTAAAGTCTTTTGCCATTTTTCTTCTGTCTCCATATATACGTCGATGGGGGCGGGATAAAGTCCCGCCCCTGAATTTTGAGCCGAAATTATTTGCGGAAGTCGTCCAGCGAGAACTGGGTGGTCTTGTCGATGTCGTCCGCGGGGTCGGAAACGATGCCGAAGGCGCGGGTCGGGCGCTCATCGTCCGCCACGGTGGGCGCGATGTCGGGGCGCACGGTGACGCTCGGCTCGTCCATGACCTTCGCCACGGTCTCCTCGATGCTCTTGACCGTCTCGTGGATCTCCGGCTGGGCGGCGGGCTGCTGGACCGGCGCGGTCTGCACCGGCTGCGCCGCCGGAGCCGCGGCGGGCTCGGTGCGGAGCTGCTGGACGAAGTCCATCTCGCCGATCTTCTTCAGGAAATCGAGCTGGCGGCGGCAGAGCATGTCCATGCTGTCGATGAACTTGGCGCTCGCATTGCGGCTCTCGGTCAGGCGCGCCTGCTCGACCTCGACCTCCAGATTTGCCTCGCGCGTCAGCTTGTCGGCTTCGGCCTTCGCGTCGGCGATCATCTTCTCCGCCTTCTGCTTTGCCTCCGCCTCGATCATGTTGCCGAGCTTCTGGGCGGAGAGGATCGCCATGCGCAGGGCGTCCTCATTGCCGCGGTATTCCTCCACCTTGTCCACGAGGACCTTCATCTTCGCCTTCAGGACGGCGTTTTCCTTCTGGAGCGTCGTGAAGTCGTTGATGAGCTCCTCCAGAAAGCTGTCCACGCTCGCCATATCATAGCCGCCGAACACGGCCTTTTCAAAGGTTTTCTCCCGGATCGCCTGCGGTGTGATCATATCCTTATTTCCCCTCTATCTGTATTTATATTTTTCTCTGTCAGGAAATGTGTGTTTTCAGCCTTTTTCAGAAATAAACGCCGGAGCTCTCCAGCTCGGTCATCAGCTCGCCGACGACGCTGACGTTCGGCGGGGTGATGATGAAGGTGTTGGCGGAGACGCGCGTGATCTTTCCGCGGATGGCGTAAGTCACGCCGGAGAGAAAGTCCACGAGACGCCGGGTGACGTCCTTCGGGGTGGTCTCCAGATTGACGAGCACGGCGCGCTTATCGCGCAGGTGGTCGGCGATCTCCGCCGCGGTCTCGAAGCGTTCGGGCTTGATGAGCACGACCTGCGTCTGTCCGCCGCCGGAGGCGGAGTTCAAGTTCACCACCCTGCCCTCCTTCGGGCGCGGCACGCTGCGCGGGGCGCTCGGCGCGGTCGGCTGGGGCGCGCTGCTCTCGCCGCCGAAGCCGGAAAAGGGATTCGGCTTCGCCGGAGCGGGCTCGTCCACGACCTCCGCCTCGTCGATAAAGTCATCGTCCTCGTCGTAAGGACGGGTCAGTTTTTTCAGTTCGTCAAGAAGTCCCATTCGTTTTGCCTGCCTCCGTGATATCGTAGTTCCGCGGGCCGAAGATCGCCGAGCCGACGCGCACCATGTTCGCGCCCTCCGCGACCGCGTCGGGATAATCGTCCGACATGCCCATGGAGAGAAAGTCCATGCTGACATTATCGTATTTTTTCGCGCTGTTGTCAACAAAAAGCTGCCGCATGGCGGCAAAATACCGCCGGTTTTCCCCCGGTTTTTCCTGCACAGGGGGCACGCACATCAGTCCGCGGAGGAAAATTCCGGGCAAATTTCCCGCTTTTTCCAGCATCGCGGGCACCTCCGCGGGGGAAACGCCGGACTTCTGCGCCTCGCCGCCGATGTTCACCTCCAGCAGCACGTCCTGCCGGATGCCGAGCGCCGCGGCGCGCCGGGCGATGAGCTCCAGAAGCTCCGCGCTGCCGACGGACTCGATGAGATCGACGTGTCCGACGACCTTATTCACCTTGTTGCGCTGCAAATGCCCGATGAAATGCTTCGGGCGGCCGGCGTAAGCGCCCTGCGCGTCCTTTTCCTCCAGCTCCTGCACGCGGTTTTCGCCGCAGGCGTCCACCCCGGCGGCGATCGCGGCGCGCACGGCGGCGGCGTCGTTCATCTTCGTCGCCGCAACAAGCAAAACGGCGCGGCCGGCGCCTTGGAGCGCCGCCGCGATATTTCTCCGCACCGTTTCCACATTTTTTAGAATTTGCTCTGCCGTCATTCCAGCACCTTCCCTTCATAAAGCTCCTTGCCGCTGACGACCACGGTATTGCCCTCGCGCAGCGCGTCGGCGTCGGCTTCGCGGCGCACGATGACGAAATCGTCGTCACAGTAGATGATCTCGATGTCCTTGCGCTCAAGCTGCATCGCCGTCACGCACCAGACATAAGTCGCCTCCGTCTCCGGATCGGTGCGCAGCGCCTCGGCGGGCACGCGGATGCCGCTGTAAGTCTCGAACACGATGCTCGCGGACACGGCGCGCATGGACAGCGTGTCCGCCATCGCGGTGTCGCAGCGGAACACGACGGCGACCTGCCCGTCCTCCGGTGCGGAGATGCTCTGGACCTTCGCGTAAATATCCGTGCTGTAATACCTGCCGAAATTGAGCCGCGCGGTGCGCCCCTCGGCGAGGTTCGCGGCGTCCACGGCGCTCATGACGGCGGCGAAATACCAGTGGTAATCGCCGACGAGCTTGCCGTAAGCGCCCTCGGCGCTCTCGCGTCCGTCGTCGATCATCGCCTCGACCGCGGAGGGCGTCAGATTTTTCAGGTCCGCGCTGGAAAAGTGCTCATAGCCGTCCACGGCGGCGGAGAAGGTGCCGCTCGTCGGCGCGGTGAGCGCCTTGGCGCCGCCGTCGGTGCTCGTCTGCATGGAGGCAAGCTCCCGCTGGAGCTTTTCGAGCTCCTCGGCGGAGACGTCCGTGCTGTCCACGCCGAACAGCAGCGTTTCGAGATTGAGCGTCACGCCGTCGAGCCCGGTGAGATCGTGGCGCGCGACGGCGCTCGCGAGCGCGGAGACGGAGGCGTTCACCGCGGCGTCCCGGCTCGTGAGGTCGTCGGCGGAGTCCATCTCCTTGAGTGCGGCGGAAAGGCGGCTGATCTCCAGCTCCAGCTCGCGCATGCGCCCGGCGCGGGCGAGACCCTCCTCGCTCGCCATCGCGGTCGCGACGCGCGCCCCGGCAGCCACGCGCGTGCCGTCGCTCACGGAAACGTCGATGTAGCGCTCCGTACTCGTGAGCACGGTCTCGTCCCGGATGACGATGCCGCTCGCCACGCCGCCGACGTCAAAATCCGCGCCGACCGCCTGCGCCGTCACCACGGCGTCCCCCAGCGAGCGCAGGGCATAAGCCGCCACATAAGCCGCCATAGCAAGGAAAAGCAGCACCGCGATGATCGTTGTGAGTCTGTCTGTTCGTTTCATAGTTTTCTGTCTTTCTTTTCCGCTTTAAAGGCTCCCGAAGTGCAAGGGGAGCTGGCGCGCGAAGCGCGACTGAGGGGTTGTAAGCTTGCGCAAACGCCAAGCTTGGATATTCCGGAAGCTTACAACCCTCCAGTCACGGCTGCGCCGTGACAGCCTCCCTTGCACAGGGAGGCCTTTAAATTGTGCCGCTTCGCGGCGCTGATGATTATGTCTCCGTCCCCTCCGTAAGCTCCAGCGGTTTCGGCGGGGCGATGGTGGAGATGGCGTGCTTGAAGATCATCTGCTGTCTGCCCTCGCTCTCGACCATGACGACAAAGCTGTCGAACCCGCGGACGATGCCCTTCATCTGAAATCCGTTCATCAAAAACACGGTGACGACACATTTTTCCCGCCGCGCGGCGGCGAGGAACTGATCCTGATAATTCGGCGTTTTCTGCATTTTGTTTTCTTCGGCTCCTTTTATGTGTGTAGTTTTGGGTTCCTGCCCCGGCTTTTTGCCGGATGCGATGCCATTCTACACGCGCCGCGGCGCGGAAAGAGTCGAAGAAGGAAGGCTGGGCGTTATTTTTTGTCCCAGAGCGCGAGGAGCTCGTCGCGCGCGGCGGGAATGTCCGGCGCACCGTCCCACGCGATCCAGTGCAGCCCCGCGTCCCGCCGCAGCCATGTGAGCTGGCGCTTGGCGTAGCGCCGGGAGGCGAGCTTGATGCGGTCGATCGCCTCGCCGGGGGGATAGAGCCCGCGGCAGCAGTCGGCGATCTCCTTATAGCCGATCGCCTGCATCGCCGTGCAGTCGGGGCTGAGCCCGTCCGTCAGCAGCCCCTCGACCTCGTCGAAGAGCCCATAGCGCACCATCTCGTCCACGCGGCGGTCGATGCGCGCATAGAGATCGGCGCGGTCCCGGTAAGTCAGCGCCGCGCGCAGGGAGTCCCAGCGCGGGGGCTGCGCGCGCGTCCGCGCATCGTGGGCGGTGATGGTCTCGCCCGTGAGCTCGTAGACCTCCAGCGCGCGCACGAGGCGCTTTTTGTCCGCCGGGGCGAGCTTTTCCGCCCGCTCCGGGTCGACAGTCCGGAGCTTTTCGCGGAAGGCCTCGCCGCCGATGCGGTCATATTCCGCGGAAAGTGCGTCGCGCAGCGCGCCGTCCCCGCTCGCGGCGAAATCGCGCCCGGCGAGCAGCGAGTCGATATAAAGTCCCGTCCCGCCGGCGACGATGGGGACGCGCCCGCGGGCGAGAATGTCCCGCGCCGCGGTCTCCGCCGCCTCGACCCAGCGGGAGACGGACCAGTCCTCCGCGGGGTCGGCGACGTCGATGAGATGGTGGGGCACGCCCTCCATCTCCGAAGGCGTCACCTTCGCGGTGCCGATATCCATCCCGCGGTAGAGCTGCATCGAGTCGGCGGAAATGACCTCCCCGTCCAGCGCCTTCGCGCAAGCCACCGCCAGCGCCGTCTTCCCCGTCGCCGTGGGACCGGTAATGATGAGCAGTTTGTCCATTTGGTGTGGGTCTCCTTGAATTTACGCCGCGAAGCGGCACCCTTTAAAGGCTCCCCTGTGTAAGGGGAGCTGGCGCGCGAAGCGCGACTGAGGGACTGTCATGCCAGCTTGGATTCGCACCAAGGTCAGATAGGCGCGGTGGAGCCGGGAAGGTCGGCAAAAATCGCAGCTTTCCGCAGCAGTCCCTCCGTCTGCCGCTGCGCGGCAGCCACCTCCCCTTACAC
>CAVJGI010000060.1:0-13009 GCA_963649145.1 Ruminococcus bicirculans (ex Wegman et al. 2014)
AAAATCGTCTTTGCCATTGTCTGTTCCTACCTTTCAAAATTTGTATTTCTGCGCCTTGTGCGCTGGGTTTGCTTTCGCTGCTGCTCCATATCTTTTGCCTGTGCAATCAGATTATCGATCTGCCGGCTGCCAAGAACCTTCCGCAGAAAGTGGAAATCCTTCAATTCGGAGTGCAGGGTGTTGTTTTCCTCTGTGAGCCGGTCATTGGTTGCGGTCAGATGCTCGTTTTCCCGGTAAAGCCGCCCGTTGGCGTTGTTCAGCCGGTGGTAGCTGTCTAGTGCCTGATAGTAGTGATAGAACACCTCTCGGATAACTTCTTTCAGTTTCTTAATGAGTGGGTCAACAAACCGCTGTTTGTAGGTCTTGGTGGTCATCAGCGTGGGCGAATCGGGAAGCTGAAACTCACTGTCCGTTTCAAATCGTTTCTCTAATCGCTCGATGGACTGCACACCCTGATCAAAGTTGTTAATCCGACTTTGCACCGTTTCCAGCTCGTCCTGTTTTTCGGCTAGCGTGGTATAAAATATTGTTTGTTGACTCGTCCCGAAATCGTGAGGAAGCCCTTGCTTTTCAGTTCTTCATTCAATTTCTGGACGATTTTGTAGGCGTAGGATTTGGAAACGCCCAGTTCCTGTGCTACTTCCTCGACTCTCATAAAGCTTGTGTTTTCCATTTCATCACCACTTTCATCTACATATAGTTCTCTTGTTTATTGTCGGAGAACTTTCTGACCGCATTCCGATTTGCCCGAGCGGGTACGCCATTACCGTGACGCACGACGGATATTCAGTTGTTCACAAATACTTAACGCTATTTGCTATAGTTATTATACTAAGCGAATTTGCTATTGTCAAGAGGTTTGCAGAAAAATATTTAACTTTTTTGCTTTTGTTATCTTGACATAACCTAAATTCATATGCTATACTGATTGCACAGAATAAAAATGAGGAGCGTAATCGCTATGGCAATTGGTGAGAGAATTCGCTTTTTCCGCAATCTGCGGGGAATGACGCAAAAATACTTGGGACAGGTAGTTGGCTTTCCTGAAAAGACTGCCGACATCCGTATGGCGCAGTATGAATCTGGCAACAGAACGCCCAAGGCCGAGCTGACGGAGAGCCTTGCCGGTGCGCTGGGTGTTTCGCCGCTGGCACTGTCCGTGCCGGACATTGACAGCTATCTCGGCCTGATGCATACCCTGTTCACCTTGGAGGACCGCTACGGTCTGACGGTGGAAACCGACGGAAACGGCGTTTCTCTGCGTGTTGACCCCCGAAAGGGGAAGGACGCTGCCGAGCTGTCCGAAATGCTCACTACGTGGGCTGAACAGGCGGAAAAGTATCGCAACGGCAAAATCAACCGGGAGGACTACGACAAGTGGCGTTATAACTACCCGAAATATGACGAAACTTCCGGTTATGCGCAAATCCCGTCCCAGCAGCTCAGCGATGCGATGCTGGAGGCTTTCAAAGACCGGCTGAAGAACGATTAAATTTAGGCAAAACAAAAAGAGCTATCTGACTTCTCTAACAGAAATCAGATAGCTCTTTATTCTTGGATAATCTAAAATGTTGTCATTTTGTTGTCACGGGGCAGTTCCGTAATGCAAAAGTCCAGCATTTTCAAGGCTTTTCAGCCTTTTGGGTATCATTCCCACTCGATCGTCCCGGAGGGCTTCGGGGTCATGTCCCAGAGAACGCGGTTTACGCCCTTTACTTCGTGGGTGATGCGGTCTACGATGTGCTGCATCATCTTGAAGTCGAGCTCGGCGATCTCGGCGGTGACGGCGTCCACGGTGTTGACGGCGCGGACGACGACGGGCCAGTCGTAGGTGCGCAGGCCGTCGGTGATGCCGGTGGACTTAAAGTCCGGCACGATGGTGAAATACTGCCAGACCTTGCCCTCAAGGTCGTTTTTCGCGAACTCCTCGCGCAGGATGGCGTCCGACTCGCGGACAGCCTCCAGACGGTCGCGCGTGATCGCGCCGACGCAGCGGACGCCGAGACCGGGACCGGGGAAGGGCTGGCGGTAGACCATGCTGTCCGGCAGACCGAGCGCCTTGCCGACGACGCGGACCTCGTCCTTATAGAGGAACTTGACCGGCTCGACGAGCTCGAACTTCAGATCCTCCGGCAGACCGCCGACGTTGTGGTGGCTCTTGACGGGGCCGGACTCCAGAATGTCGGGGTAGATCGTGCCCTGCGCGAGGAACTCGATGCCGTCGAGCTTCTTGGCTTCCTCGGCGAAGACGTCGATGAACTCCTTGCCGATGATCTTGCGCTTGGTCTCCGGGTCGGCGACGCCGGCGAGCTTATCGAGGAAGCGGTCCACGGCGTCGACATAGATGAGGTTTGCGCCGAGCTCCTCGCGGAACACGCGGACGACCTGCTCCGGCTCGCCCTTGCGGAGCAGCCCGTGGTTGACGTGGACGCAGGTGAGCTGGGTGCCGACGGCTTTGATGAGCAGCGCCGCGACGACGGAACTGTCCACGCCGCCGGAGAGCGCGAGCAGGACCTTTTTATCGCCGATCTGGGCGCGCAGGGCGTCGAGCTGCTCGGCGATAAACGCCTCCGCCAGCTCCGGCGTCGTAATGCGCGCAAGGGACGCGGGACGGACATTGGATGACATAAATTCGGTTCCTCCATGCTTTCTATATTTTGTGAGAACATTATAACCGCGATGGGGGAGATGCGCAAGGGGAAAGTTGGATCGGGCGGCTCACGAAAATGTGCAGAGCGCGGCGCGGAGGCTGGGCAATACGCGCAGGTGTCTGCGCTTTTTACTCAAAAAATTGTTAAAACACTGTGCAAAAAGCGAATTTGACGTGGACGATGAAATATTGTATAATATAGTCAGGACATGTCCTAAGAAAACCCTACCACAAAGAAAGGAACAGGTGATGCCTATGTGTGTAGATGAGCATTGTCTGCTACGCGGAAAGATAATGTAAAAAACAAGAGATCGACTGATTGGAGACAAGTCATGAAGAAAGTAATGAGTTTCATTTTTGCAATCGCGGTTTTCCTTTCCTGTGCAATCAGCGCTTTTGCTGTTGACGCACGAGACGGTATTCATGGGATCGTAGCCGCAGGTGAGCCTATTGGTACGCTTGCGGATGAGGATGGTATTTTGATTGAAAATGGTATGGCTCGCGCAAGCGGTCTGCCATTTACCATGACGGCAGTTCGTGTCAGCAATCTTTTGACTACGTACTCTTCGTCGGGAAAAAACTTTACTGGAGGAGCATTCGATGCCTTCGAGAATGAGGGTCTGTTAATCGAGGGAACCGTTACACATTCTCTGGGGATGAATGTCAAAGTGGGAGCGTGTTACTACACCGCAACGGACGACACGTTCCACACAGTGTATCCGTACACTTTTAATTCCGGCGTTGAGTCTTCCGTTTTTATTCCGAAGTCGTATGGAAAAATCATCTATTTCTACAACCAGAGCACCTATTATGGACATATCACGAATCATAATGGAAGCGGGACGGTTTCCGGGACCTTGAATTTCTCTGTATCGACCTCTGAGCTGAGCTAACCACGGCGGTCCCCACCGCTGCATGCAACGCGGCGGTGGGGATCAAATGAATCTGGAGGTATCTCATGAAAAAACGAAAAATCATATGGATCGCGGTCGGGGCAGTGCTTTTGTGCGCGCTGGCGACGGTCTGGCTGCTTGCGGGGAGAGCGCCGCAGGGGAAGGAGAGCGGCGTTCCGGACGAGGTGACGGAGGTGCTGACCGCCTACATGGACGCATACCGGGAGGGCATCGAGCACACGGCGGACTATGTGCATTTCGAGAGCGATTTTGTCCGCAGCGCCTTTTTCGCGGACCCGGATAAGCTGATCGACTATAAGGTGGAGAGCGCGGAGCGGATAAACGACAGGCTCTATGCGTTCACCATTCTCTGCAAGACGGAGAAGACCGTCCTGTACTACGGGGAGGATTATCGCAGGTGTTTCAACTTCGTCACGAAGATCGGCGACCGCTGGTATTTTCTCAACGGCGTGAACCATATCCCGCAGGAAAACAGGGAGAATCTTGACGAAACGCGCTATGTCTATCATGACGACGACATCGTCCCGCCGGAGGATGTCATCGGCGTTATTTTACCGGAAAGCAAATCGGGCGGCACTCAGCCGCCCGATTTTGTTTGTTGAAAAGCCGCGAGGCGGCACCTTTTTCACGCAAACGTGTCCGGCATGCGGAGCTTGTGCCCGGCGCGGGCGTGGTAGCGCTCTATGGTGGCGCGCTCGGCGTCGGTTGTCTCGCCGCCGAGGAGGACGGCGTCGATGGCGCGGTAGGTGACGCCCATCTCCTGCTCATCGGTCTGACCCTCGAAGAGCCCGGCGGAGGGGGCTTTGTCGAGGATGCAGCGCGGCGCGTCCAGATAGCGGAGGAACTCGTAGATCTCCGTCACGGTCAGGTCGGCGATGGCGTTGAAGTCATACGCGCCGTCGCCCCACTTGGTGAAGTAGCCCATATACGCCTCGCTGCGGTTGCCCGTGCCGGCGACGAGGCGGTTCTCGCTCGCGCCGACGGCGTAGAGCGTCGTCATGCGAAGGCGCGGCGCAATGTTCGCGAGCGCGGCGTCCGTCAGCTTCGTGATGCCCGCGAGCCGCTCGGTCTCCGCGGCGCGGACGGCGGTGAGGTCGATGGTGCGCGTCTCGATGCCGTAGCGCTCGGCGACGGTGAGCGCGTCGTCGCGGTCGATGCCGAAGTTGCGGCTGGAGGCGCAGGGCATGATGAGCCCCACGGTATTCTCGCAGACTGCCTTGCACAAAATGCCGACGAGGGTGCAGTCCTTGCCGCCGGAGTTGCCGTAAATAATGCCGTCGGCGTGCGCCTCGTCCAGTTTGCGGCGGATGAAGGCGACGCGGTTTTCAAATTCGGTTTTGTAATCTCGCATGGTTTTTTCACCGGTCCTTCCTGAGGCAGCGCCGCATAATGCCGGCTGCGGCGCTTTGCGGAAATTTCCCTCCCGCATTTCGTTGCATCTCCTTGCAATACACAAAGTATTGCTGCGTCGATGCGCCTCATTCGGAAGCGAAATTTGCTCGCAAATCGCTCTTGCCGAATTATGCGGCGCTGCCAAAATTTTTCCCGATTTTACCACTATGTTTTCCCGCATGCAAGCCCTTCGGACGCATTTTTTTTGAAAAACTCCCACACCGCGGCGCGAATAACCGATTGATTCACGGGAAAATGCGTGGTATAATGCTGAGTTAGGAAAGAAGACCCGATAAAATTTCATTCAGGAGGCAAAATAGATATTATGGCTAAGAAGAAAAGTTTGCTCGGAACACTGGTGAAGCTCGGCATCGCCGCGGGCGCTGCCGCCGCCGTCTATATGAAGCGCGAGGAGATCCGCGCCTTCGCCGAGGAGGTCATCGCGGCGGTCAAGTCCCCGGAGGTTCCCGTGGAGGAGGAAGCGGAAAACGACTGCTGCGCCGAGCCGGAGATGGTCATCGACCAGACGGCGGAGACGCCGGAAACGGATACGCAGGAGGGCTGACCCGTCGCCGTGACTATCCTGCTGCCTTTCCTCATCCTGAGCGCGGCGGGCGCCTGCGCCTGCTGTATCGCCATCGGCTACCGCGGACTGGCGTTTGCCGGGATGCTGCTCGTGTTTTTCGTCGCGGGCTTTTTCGCCCTGCTGCTGGCGATGCTGGTCTGCGTTGCGATCATCTCGATCTTTATCGACGTTACGAAGCCCCAGCGCCGGCGGGACACGTTTTTCCAGTGGCTCACCGGCTATCTGATGGGGCTGCTGACCGCGCTCTCGCGCATTCGGCTGCATGTCTCCGGGCTGGAAAAGATCCCGGAGGGCCGCTGGCTGCTCGTCTGCAACCACCGCAGCAATTATGACCCCATCGTCGCCGGCTGGGTGCTCCGCCGCCGCGGGATCGCCTTCATCTCCAAGCCGGAGAATCTGAAGATCCCGGTCGTCGGTCCGGTGATCCACAAGGCGTGCTACCTCGCCATCGACCGCGAGGACGACCGCGCCGCCATCCGCACCATTCAGGAATCGGCGGACCTCATCCGCCGCAACGTCGTGTCCTTCGGCATTTTCCCGGAGGGGACGCGCAGCAAGAGCGAGGAGATGCTCCCGTTCCGCAACGGCGCATTCAAGATCGCGCAAAAGGCGCATGTCCCCATCGTTGTCGCCGCCATCCGCGGCACGGAGAAGGTCAAGGACAACTTCCCGTGGCGCGCCACGGACGTTTATTTTGAGATCTGCGAGGTCATCGGCGCGGAGGAAGCCGCGGCGATGAAAACTACGGAAATCGGAGAAAAAGTCAGAACATGCATAACCTCCGCAAACTCCTGACAAAAGAACAGATGTTCACCATACCGAACTTTATGAGCCTGTTCCGGCTGGCGCTCGTGCCGTTCATCCTGTGGATCTATCTCAGCGGGGAATACAGCATCGCGGCGGCGCTGGTGCTGCTCAGCGCGCTGACTGATATTTTCGACGGCATCATCGCGCGCAAGTTCAACATGGTGAGCGACCTCGGCAAGGTGCTCGACCCGCTCTGCGACAAGGTGACGCACATTGCGCTGCTCATCTGCCTCGTCTCGCGCTACCGCTTCGTGTGGGTGGTGGCGGGGCTCTTCGCCGTGAAGGAGCTCTCCGTCGCGGGGCTCGGCGCGCTCTCCGTAAAGCGGGGCAAGCCCGTCGCCGGCGCGAAGTGGTACGGCAAGCTCAGCACCGTCGTGTTCGAGGTCGTGATGGTCGTGCTCATGCTCTTTCCCACGATCCCGGAGCGCGCCGCGTTCTGGATGCTCGTCGCCGCCTGCGCGGCGATGGCGTTTGCGATGGTGATGTATATCATTTTCTTTATCGGCTGGATCAGCCACGGTCCCGAAGCGGACACATGAGAAAAATTGCTATGAAAAAATTTTTGTCCCTGTTTCTGGCGCTCGCGCTGATCATCGCGCTGGGCGCTGCACCGGCCTCCGCCGCCTTCGTCAGCGGTACGGAGGCCGTTTCCGCACTGGAGACGCTCGATCTCGTGCGGGGCACCGGCGCGGGCTTTGAGCCGGAGCGCCCCGCAACGCGCGCGGAGACCGCCGTGATGCTCCTGCGATTGCTGGGGCTGGAGGACGAGGCGGAGGAAAGCGGTCTGCCATGCCCGTTTTACGACGCGGGCTGGGCGGCGGGCTATCTCGCCTTCGCCGCCGACCGCAGGCTCGTGCAGGGCAAAACGAGCTGGTATTTCGGGCGGGACGACGCCGTCACCGCGCGGGAGACCGCCGTGCTGCTGCTCCGCGCCCTCGGCTACATAGACGGCGAGGACTTCACGTGGGAGACGGCGCTCGCCTTTTCCGACAGCGTCGGGCTCACCCACGGGGAATACACCGCGGACGGGGAGTTTCTGCGCGAGGACCTCGCGCTGCTCTGCTGCACGGCGCTCTCTCTGCCGCCGAAGGGCGGCGGGGAGACGCTCATCGAGTCGCTTTATCTCCGCGGAAAGGTGAGCGGTGCGGCGCTCGCCGCGACGCGCTTCGCCAGTGCGGTCAATGCGGGAAAAACGCCCCTGACCGCGGCGGAGATCTATGCCCGCAGCGCCTCCGCCGTGCTCTTCGTGGAGGTCTATGACTCCGCCGAGGCGCTCGAAGAAGACGAGCGCTATGCCACCGGCAGCGCCTTTTTCGTCACGGGCGACGGCGTTGCCCTCATGACCTATCACGAGCTCGACGGCGCTTATGCCGCCCGCGTCACGACCGCGGAGGGCAAGCGCTACGACGTCACTGGGGTGCTCTATTACGACGCTTTCCGCGACGTTGCCGCCGTGCGCGTCAGCCGCGAGAGTCTGGACGGGGAGAGCGTGCGGTTTTTCCCCTATCTGGACCTCGGCGACCCGGACACGCTTGCGCCCGGCGACGCGCTTTACACGGTGAGCAGTCCCCGGCGGCTGACCGGCTCGGTGAGCGACGGCGTCGCCGCCGCGCTCCGCCGCGTGGTGGACGACCCGGCTTACCCCTGCATCCAGATGACCGCACCCATCTCCGGCGGCAGCAGCGGCGGTCCGCTCTTCGACCGCTTCGGCGCGGTGGTCGGCATCATTTACGCGAGCTACACGGACGGCCAGAACCTCAACCTTGCCGTGCCGGTCGACTGTCTCGATGCTGTCGCCTTCACCGGCGAGGGCACTCCGCTCCCGGAGGTGCTGGAGACCGAGAACGCCAAAAAAGCGGCGGCAACGCTCACGACCGACGAGACGGAGTTCACCCTCCGCGTCGGCGAAAAGCGGGAGCTCATCATCCGCAACGACTGTCCCGGACAGGCGAACATGTCCTTCACCATCGGCGACACGGACGTCATCTCCTGCGCATGGGGCGAGTTCGTCACGAAGCAGTCCTGCCGCCTGACCGTCACCGGCGCGGGCGAGGGCGAGAGCGAGCTCACCATCCGCTTCGCCGGCGGCGACGGCAACGAGGAAGCCGAGCTCGTCATTTCTGTCACGGTCCTGCCCGGCGAGGAGGGCGGGGAGACCGAAGAATAACACTCCGCCCCAGAGGGACACGCGCGGCGCGTCCCTCCGGCTTTTTTTTGAAAATCCGTCAGTTTCGCCAAAGAAACCGGGAAAAATTTCGGGGAAAAGGGCAGAAAAGTCTCTTTCAATTTCAAGGATATACTGCTATAATAATAAATGTAAAAGTATGCCGCCAAGTGTGGGAGGCGGCATTCGATAAAAATTGAAAAAAGAAATAAAGAGAGGTCAAATGCGCCATGATTTCACACGGTAAAGAGCTCAAGGTCTTCGCGGGCAACTCCAACCTGCCCCTCGCGCAGGGGATCTGCCAGAGCCTGAGCAAAACGCTGGGCAACTCCGAGTGCAAGCACTTCGCGGACGGCGAGTGCTCCATTTCCGTCTATGAGCCGGTCCGCGGTGCGGACGTGTTCATTGTCCAGTCCACCTGCAAGCCCGTGAACGACAACCTGATGGAGCTGCTCGTGATGATCGACGCGATGCGCCGAGCGAGCGCCGGCCGCATCACCGCCGTCATTCCTTACTTCGGCTATGCCCGTCAGGACCGCAAGGCCAAGAGCCGCGACCCCATCTCCGCGAAGCTCGTCGCGAATATGATCACGGCCGCCGGCGCGGACCGCGTGCTGACCATGGACCTGCACGCCGCCCAGATCCAAGGCTTTTTTGACATCCCCGTCGATAACCTCATGGGCGCGCACCTCTTTTCCAACTACTTCCTGAGCCGCTTCGGGAAAGGTAACGACTCCGTGATGGTCGTCTCTCCGGACGTCGGCTCCGTCGCCCGCGTGCGCACCTTTGCGCACAAGATGGAGATGAGCATGGCGATCGTGGACAAGCGCCGCGAGAAGGCGAACCAGTCCGAGGTCATGAACATCATCGGCAGCGTCGAGGGCAAGGACATCATCCTGCTCGACGATATGGTCGACACCGCCGGTTCCCTCTGCGGCGCGGCGAAGGCGCTCGTCGAGATCGGCGGCGCGAAGGATGTTTACGCCTGCGCGACCCACGGCGTGCTCTCCGGTCCCGCCATCGAGCGCATCGAGAACAGCTGCATCAAGGAGCTGCTCTTCCTCGACACCATCCCCTACCCGAAGGACGCCCCGAAGTGCGACAAGATCCGCTATCTCCCCGTCGCCCCGATGTTCGCCGAGGCGATCGAGCGCATCTACGAAGAGGTCTCCATCTCGTCTCTCTTCGACTAAACCGAAAGACCATTTCCGAAAGGACCTTTTGCTCTCAAAAGGTCCTTTCTTTGTAAACGCAAGGAGCAAAAAAGCTATGCTGGCAATCTTCAAAAAGCCCTCCGGTCCCGTGGGCTGGATCGTCGTGTTTCTCGGCAATCCGGGGACGAAATATGACAAAACGCGCCACAACGCCGGGTTTATGACCGCGGACAAGTGCGAAAAGTCGACCGGCGCGCGCATCACGCGCGTCCGCTTCCGCGCGCTGACGGACCAGACCCGCGTCGGGGAGGAGACCGTGCTGCTGATGAAGCCCCAGACCTATATGAACCTCAGCGGCGAGGCGGTCGGCGAGGCGGCGAAGTTCTATAAGGTCCCGCCGGAGCGCGTCCTCGTCGTCTCTGACGACGTTTCGCTTCCGACCGGCAAGCTGCGCATCCGCGCCAAGGGCTCCGCCGGGGGGCACAACGGGCTGAAAAGCATCATCCAGCACCTCGGAACGGACGCCTTCCCCCGCGTGAAGATCGGCGTCGGCGCGCCGCCGCACCCGGACTATGACATGGCGGACTGGGTGTTAGGGCGCTTCACCGGCAAGGACGCCGAGGACATGGACGCCGCCTGCACCCGCGCATGGGAGGCGGTCGAGGTGGTCATCGCGCAGGGGTTAGAAAAAGCTATGAGCCGCTACAACTAAAATTTTACGTTCACGACCAAAAAAAAGGATTGTAAAAATCCGCGCCATCGCATATAGTGGAGACAGAAATTTTTGCCCACGCAGCAAAAGGAGCACGCCAATGAAAAAAGAGTGCATCGCCATGCTTCTTGCCGGGGGACAGGGCTCCCGGCTCTATGCCCTCACGAGGGACAATGCAAAGCCCGGTCTCTCCTTCGGCGGGAAATACCGGATCATCGACTTTCCGCTCTCCAACTGCGCCAACTCCGGCATCGACACCGTCGGCGTCCTGACCCAGTATAAGCCCTTGCAGCTCAACAGCTACATCGGGCCCGGCACGGCGTGGGACCTCGACAGCTCGGAGGGCGGGACCTTCATCCTGCCGCCTTACCAGACCGCGGGGGACCGCGGCCAGTGGTTCCGCGGCACGGCGGACGCCATTTATCAGAATATGGACTTTGTGGACAGCTTCGACCCGGAGTATGTCCTGATCCTATCCGGAGACCATATCTACAAGATGGACTATGCGGACATGCTCGCCACCCATAAGCGCAACCGCGCCGACTGCACCATCGCCGTGCTGCGCGTTCCGATGGCGGACGCGAGCCGCTTCGGGATCATGACACTGGACGATACCGGCGCGATCTGCCGCTTCACGGAAAAGCCGAAGCAGCCGGACAGCGACCTTGCCAGCATGGGCATTTATATCTTCACATGGAAAACGCTGCGCCGCCACCTCGTCGCGGACGCGGCGGACCCGGCGTCCGAAAACGATTTCGGCAAGAACATCATCCCGGAGATGCTCGCCGCCGGCGAGCGGCTGTTCCCCTATCATTTCGAGGGCTACTGGCGCGACGTCGGCACCATCGGCAGCTTCTGGGACGCGAATATGGACCTGCTCTCGCCGAGCCTGCTGGACCTCTATGACCGCAGATGGCCCATCCGCGCCAACTCCCCGCGCTCCGTGCCGCAGTATGTCGGTCCGGAGGCGCAGATCGCCCACAGCATCGTGACCGAGGGCTGCGAGATCTACGGCAGAGTGGAAAACTCCGTGCTCTCCAACGGCGTGACCGTTGAGGCGGGCGCGTCGGTGCGCTACAGCATCCTGATGCCCGGCGTGACCGTGCGCGCGGGCGCAGTCGTGGAATACGCCATTTTGGGCGAGGGGGCGGAGATCGGCGAAAACGCCGCCGTCGGCTCCGCGCCGGACGGCAGCGAGAGCTGGAGCGTCGCGACCTGCGGTCCCGACTGCGTGATCCCCGCGGGAAAAACGGTCCCCGCGGGCAGCATGGTCTATACCGGAGAGGAGGCGCAGGCATGAAAAACGTTTACGGCATCGTTTACGCTTACCACGCCTTTCCCGCCCTCGGCGAGCTCGGACGCGAGCGCACCGGCGCGTCGCTGCCCTTCTGCGGCCGATACCGGCTCATCGACTTTGCGATGTCCGGGCTGATGCACGCCGGCGTTTTCAACGTGGGCGTCATCATGCAGCGCGGCTATCTCTCGCTGATGGAGCATCTCGGCGGCGGGCGGCCATGGAACATGTCGCGCACGGACGGCGGGCTGCATCTTCTGCCGCCTTACGGTCTCTGGGACGCCGGAAAGGGCGTCTACGGTGGCTGCATGGAGGCGCTGGACGCGGTCAGTACCCATCTGCACGAGATCCGGGAGGAATACGTCCTCCTGACCCGCGGCGACCTTTGCGCCAACGTGGATATGCGCGCCGTGATCGAGACCCACCTCGCCTCCGGCGCGGACATCACCGCCGTCTGCACGGAGCGGACGCTCCCCGGCGTCCACCACAGCTTTGTCCTCGGACCGGACGGCAGCGCCGCGGAGCTGCTCTGCCGCCAGAGCGAGGGCGGCGGGCTGAGCTCGCTGGAGATGTACGTCATGCGCCGCGAAAAGCTGCTTGAAATGGTCGAGTGGTGCCATGTCCACGGCAAGCTCCACTTCCACCGCGACGCGCTGCGCCGCGCGATGGACCAGGGCTGGCGCGTCGGCGTTTACCTCCACGAAGGCTACGCGCGCCACATTACGAGCGTGCAGGATTTTTATGAGGCGAATATGGACATGCTCTGCGCGGAAAACCGCGCCCAGCTCTTCCCGCCGGAGCGCTACGTCGCCACCCGCGCCCGCAGCGACGTCAGCAGCTACCACGGCGACGGCGCGCGTGTGCGCTCCTCCCTCGTGGCGGACGGCTGCCGCATCGAGGGCGAGGTGGACGAGTGCGTCGTGTTCCCCGGCGTCCGCATCGGCGCGGGCAGCGCGCTGCGCCGCTGCGTCGTGCTGAACGACTGCGTGATCGGCGAGGGCAGCACCCTCCGCTGCGTCGTCGCGGACAAAAATGTCACCGTCTCGCAGGGGCTCTATCTCTCCGGAAACGAAAAGCTCCCGCTGGTGATCCCGAAGGGGAGCAAAATATGAAAAAGCGAATGACCGCCCTGCCGGAAGGCAGGGCGGTCACAAAATATTGCCGCGAAGCGGCACCCTTTTAAAGGCTCCCGAAGTGCAAGGGTACCCCTCCACCGCTTGCGCGGTCCCCCTCCCCTGAAAGGGGAGCTGGCATGCTATCATCTGAAGTGCAACCCACCGAAAAAAAGCGGGACAATACGCCTTCCAAAGTGTATAATGTAGATACCACTCAAAAA
>CAVJGI010000061.1:0-12852 GCA_963649145.1 Ruminococcus bicirculans (ex Wegman et al. 2014)
GCGGCGAAGCCGCGACCTTAGAAAAAGCTCCCCCGAAAGGGGAGCTGTCAGCGCTCCGCGCTGACTGAGGGGTGCCACGATGCAGCTGCTGCTCCCGGTGGTGCTCCAACAGTTAAAACGCTGGTGCTTGGACCACAGGGGGGGTTCCAAGGGGGTCGGCAGACCCTCTTGGTCGTTCAGGAAAGAAAGGTGTCGGGAGGAAAACCCAATCGAAAGGGTTTTCCTCCTGACTGTGCCTTTGCCTTCTTTCCCCACAGGGGGAAAGAAGGTCGCGCCGCAGCGCGAAACACCCCAAATTCCAATTTTAATTGCGCCAAAGGCGCATTCAATATTTTTAAACCCAGCGATCCCGCCCATTTTTCCGGGCGGGATCGCATATCAAACCTCATATTGCCGCAAGCAGCTGCTTCGTGTACTCATGCTTCGGGTGATCATAAACCTCCTCCACAGCCCCCTGCTCCACGATCTCCCCGCCGTGCATGACGAGCACGCGGTCGCAGATCTGGTAGACGACGTTTAAGTCGTGGGAGATGAAGAGATAGCTCAGCGCAAGGTCGCGCTGGAGCTCCAGCAGGAGGTCGAGGATCTGCGCCTGAATGGTGACGTCCAGCGCGCTGACGGGCTCGTCGGCGATGATGAAGCGCGGGCGCTGGATGAGCGCGACGGCGAGCCCGACGCGCTGGCGCTGACCGCCGGAGAGCTCCCGCGGGCGGCGGGTCAGATACTCCGGACCGAGTCCGACGCGGCTGAGCATCTCCGCAACGCGGCGGCGGCGCTCCGGGGCGTCATATTTGCCGAAGGCGCGCAGCGGCTCCTCCACGATCCAGCCGACCGTTTTGGCGGGGTTCAGGCTCCCGTAAGGATCCTGAAACACCATCTGGGGCCGCTTCGTGCCGTGGAGGATCTCGCCGGTGTAGGGCAGCATGCCGAGGATCGCCTTGGAGAGCGTGCTCTTGCCGCAGCCGCTCTCGCCCACGAGACCGACGATCTCGCCCGGCGCGATGCTGAAGCTGACATCCCGCACGGCGCGGAAGCCGGGCGTTTTGTGCAGAAAGCCGCCGCCCCCGTAGGTGACGTTCAGGTTTTTTACTTCGAGAATTTTGTCCGTCATCTGCCCTCACCTCCGCCGCTTGTCGCGCGTTGGGATCGCGGCGATGAGCTTTTTCGTGTATTCTTCCTGCGGGTGGAGGAAAATGCCGTCCGCGCTGCCGGTCTCCACAATGCTGCCGCCCTGCATGACGCAGACGCGGGAGCAGAGCCGCCGCACGACCTGAAGATTATGGGAGATGAACAGAATGCCGACGCCGTGCTTGCGGCTCACGTCGCGCAGCAGGTCGATGATCTGCGCCTGCACGGTGACGTCCAGCGCCGTGGTGGGCTCGTCGGCGATGAGCAGGCGCGGGTTGATGATGAACGCCGCGGCGATCATGGCGCGCTGGCGCTGGCCGCCGGAGAGCTGGTGGGGATATTTGCGGTAAGTTGCCTCCGGGTCGGGCAGACCGACCTTTTCCATGACCTCCAGCGCGAGGGCGCGGCGCTCGGCGGGCGTCTTGTCCGTGTGGATGCGGAGCGTCTCCTCCACCTGCTGGCCGACGCGCATGAGGGGGTTTAAGCTCGTCATCGGCTCTTGGAAGATCATGCCGATCTCCCGCCCCTGAATGCTCCGCAGCTCCTCGCGCGGGATCGTGAGCAGGTTCTTGCCCTGAAACAGTATCTCGCCGCTCGCGCGGGTCTTTTTGCGGTCGAGCAGCCCCGCGACGGCGAGGGCGGTCAGGCTCTTGCCGCTGCCGCTCTCGCCGACGAGACCGAGCATCTCGCCGGGGTCCATGTGCAGGTCGATCCCGTGGAGGACCTCGCTCGGACCCTCCGGGTCGCGGAAGCTGACGCGGAGGTCTTTGATATCAAGCACGGCTGCGTCCCTCCAATCCCTCGGAGATGAGGCTGAAGCCCAGAATGAGCGCGACGATGGTCCCGCCGGCGCTCAGCGCGTACCACGGGGCGGAGAAAAAGTAGCTCTGGCTCTCCGAGAGCATCCGTCCGAGGCTCGTGTCCGGCATGAGCACGCCGATGCCGACATAGCTCATCGCCGCCTCCGCGAGCACGGCGTTGTTGAAGCCAATCGTGACCGTGGAGAGCACGACGGGCATGACGTTCGGCAGGATGTGGATGAACATGACGCGCAGCGTTCCGACACCCATCAGCCGCGCGTTGCGCACATAGTCGAGCTCCTTCTGGCGCGCAAATTCGCTGCGCACCACGCGGGCGAAGCTCGGAATGAAGAGCAGACTCAGTGCTGCGATGATGTTGTATTTTCCGCTGCCTAAAATGCTGATGAGCACGAGGGCGAGCAGGATGCTCGGAAAGGCGGTGATGACGTCGTTGATGCGCATGAGCACCTCGTCGACCCAGCCGCCGAAATAGCCCGTGAACGCGCCGACTAAAATGCCGACGGCGAGCCCGATCGCAACGGTCGCCGCCGCGATGAACAGCGTTGTCCCCGCGCCGGAGAGCACGCGGGAGAAGATGTCCCGCCCGAAGTTGTCCGTGCCGAGCAGGTGCACCCAGCTCGGCGGCTGCATCTTCGCGGAGGCGTTCATCGCCTCCGGGTCGCAGGGCGTCCAGAAATAGCCCACGACGATGAGCAGCAGCACCGCCCCGGCGAGAACGGAGCCGATTATGAGGTTTTTGTCGTGTTTCTTTTTCACGGCGGTGTTCTCCTGAAGAGGGATCTTAATTGAAATCCTCGTCGACTGTGACGACGGCGCAGCAGCCGGGGAGATGCGCGGCGACGAGCGCGCGCAGACGCTCCGCGGCTTCGTCGTCGCTGAGACCGAGATGGCGGGGAATGACGGCGTCGAAGATGAGGTTCGTGTGGCTCGGACCGGGGACGACGCGGAAATCGTGGATGGTCACGGCGGGGTCGAGGGTTTTCGCGAGCGCGGCGGTCTTCTCCCGCAGGTCGGCCACCGCGGCGTTGTCCGTCTCGATGGGGTCCATATGGATCGTGGCGACGCAGCCGAAGCGGGCGCGCAGCTCGCGCTCGATGTTGTCGATGGCGTCGTGGGTGGCGAAGACGTCCTTTTTGCCGTCCACCTCCGCGTGAAGGGAGATGATCTGGCGTCCGGGACCGTAATCGTGGACGATGAGGTCGTGGATGCCGAGCACCTCCGGGTGGGCGAGCACGGTGTCCGTGACCCCGCGGACAAATTCCGGGCTCGGCGCCTGTCCGAGCAGGGGCGAGAGCGTGTCGCGCGCCGCGCCGATGCCGGTCCAGAGGATGAAAAGCGCGACGGCGAGACCCGCCCAGCCGTCGATATTGACGGCGAAGAGCCGCGAAACGCCCATCGAGAGCAGCACGACCGCGGTCGCGATGCAGTCGCTCAGCGAGTCCGCAGCGGCGGCGCGCATGGCGGCTGAGTCGATGCGCTTCGCGACGGCGCGGTTATAGCAGAACATATAGAGCTTCACGGCGATGGCGGCAGCGAGGATCGCCGCGGGCAGCCAGCCGCCGCCGACGGGCTCCGGCGTGAGGATCTTCTCCACCGAGCTCTTGCCGAGCTCGAACGCCATCAGAAGGATGACGATCGCGACGGCGAGACCGGAGACGTATTCGAGCCGCCCGTGGCCGTAAGGATGCCCCGCATCCGCCCGCCGCCCGGCGAGGCGGAAGCCCAGCAGGGTGATGAGCGAGGAGCCGGCGTCGGAGAGGTTATTGAAGGCGTCCGCCGTGACGGCGATGGAGCCGGCGAGCGCGCCGGCTATGAATTTGCCCGCCGCGAGCAGCAGATTCAGCGCAATGCCGACCGCGCCGCAGAGCGTTCCGTAAGCGCGGCGCACGGCGGGGTCCGAAGTGTTCTCGCGGTTTGGGATAAGCCAGCGCGCAAGCAAAGTGATCACGGGGCGATCGCCTCCCGATTCGTCATTGATAGAGCTTCGCGAGCCCGCCCTTGGAGGTCTCGCGGTAGCTGAGGTGCATATCGCGCCCGGTCTCATACATGGTCTGGACGACCATGTCGAAGCTGATCTTGCGCGTGCTGGAGAGGAAATTCGCGAGCGAGAGCGCGTTGATGGCGCGCATCGCGGCGACGGCGTTGCGCTCGATGCAGGGGATCTGCACCAGCCCGCCGATGGGGTCGCAGGTCAGACCGAGATAGTGCTCCATCGCGACCTCTGCGGCGTATTCGATCTGGTCGATGCCCATCTCGTGGATCTCCGCGAGCGCGGCGGCGCACATGCTGCACGCCGTGCCGATCTCTGCCTGACAGCCGCACTCCGCGCCGGAGATGGAGGCGTTCGTCTTGATGAGGTTGCCGACGACGCCGCCGGCGGCGAGGGCGTGGAGCACGTCGCGGTCGGAAAAATCGCGCTGCTCCTGCGTATAGCGCAGCGCCGCGGGGACGACGCCGCTCGCCCCGCAGGTCGGGGCGGTGCAGATAATGCCGCCGGCGGCGTTTTCCTCCGCGACGGCGAAGGCGTAAGCGCAGACGATGCGGTTTTCGCGCGTGGTGCCGCTCTCGTCGATGTGGCGCTGGTTATAGAGATACTGCGCCTTGCGCTCCACATGCAGTCCGCCGGGCAGCTCGCCGGAGGCGGTGAGCCCGTTCAAAATGGCGCGCTTCATCGCGGACCAGATCTCGAAGAGAAAGTCCCAGATCTCCGGACCCTCGCGCTGCTCGACGTATTCCCAGAGGCGCAGGCGGCGGTGCTTGCAGTAGTCGGCGATCTCAGCGAAGGAGCGCTCCGGATAGACCTCCGGCGTGTCCTCCTCCGGGTGGCCCACGACGCGGATGGCACCGCCGCCGACGCTGAGCACCCGCGCCCTGCCGATCTCCCGTCCGCCGGAAAAGGCGGCGAGGTCCATCGTGTTCGGGTGGGGCAGATCCTGCGTTTCGGTGTCAAAAATGACCTCCGTGCGCCCGGAGCCGAATACGTCCTCCACGGCGCGGTCCGTCAGGTGTCCGCGCCCCGTGCTCGCGAGCGAGCCATAGAGCGTCACGCGGAAGCGCTCGGCGTCCGGATAAGCGGCGAGAAAGCGCCGCGCCGCCGCCTCCGGTCCCATCGTATGGCTGCTGCTGGGCCCGCGCCCGATCCGGTAAAGCTCACGCAGGGATTTCATAGTGTGGTGTCTCCTTGTTGAAAAAAAGCTTCGCAGAAGAAACGGTTATTTTAGCCGAATTCGCGGGTCAATGAGCTGATACGCGGCGTCGGCGAGAAAATTCACGAAAATCACGAGGGCGGAGATCATCATCACGATGGCGAGCACGACGGGGTGGTCGCGGTTCGCGATGGAGAGGAGCAGCATCCTGCCGAGACCGGGGATGTTGAAGACCTGCTCGATGATGATGCTGCCGGCAACGATGTCCGCGAGCGTGACGGCGAGGAAGGTCACGACCGGGAGCATCGAGTTGCGCAGCACGTGGCGGCGCAGGACGGTCTTGCGGTCGTTGCCGCGGGAATAGGCGGTGCGCACATAGTCCTGCCCCAGCTCGCTTAAAATGCTGCTGCGCAGCAGACGCACCGTCATGGCGCTGCGCGGCAGCGCGATGGCGAGGGCGGGGAAGATGAGGTAGCCGAGAAATCCGGCGAAATCCTCCGACGGGCTCACGAAGCTGCCCGCCACGAAAAGCCGCAGCGCCAGTCCGAACACGCTCGTGAAGACGATGCCGATGAAAAACGGCGGGATGCTCATCACGATCTGGTTCACCGCCGTGACGATGCGGTCGAGCACGCCCCCGGCGCGGCCGGAGACGAAGAGCCCCAGCGGGACGGAGATGACGATCACCATCAGAAATGCCATGGCGGAGAGCGCCGCCGTGATGCCGATCTTTCCGGCGAGCAGCTCGCGCACGGGCTGACCGTAGCTGTAGCTCGTGCCGAGGTCGCCGCCGAAAAAGCCGCCCAGCCAGCGCAGATAGCGAAGCGGCAGCGGCGCAGTGAGCCCCAGCTCCCCGCGCAGCGCGGCGGCGCGCTCCGGCGTCCAGTCCGTGCCGAGCATCTTGGTCGTCGGGTCGCCGGGGATGACCTCAAACGCCAGAAACGCCAGCAGGGAAATGACAAAAAGGGTGACGAGCATAGCCGCCGCCTTTTTCGCGATGTACTTCATGTCCGTCACCCTCCTTTCGGGGTTTTTAAGTTGTTGGGGGTCAGCCTTCGAGCTTGAGGCTGCTGAGGTCCATCACATAGATGGGGTAGAAGCGGTAGCCCGTCACGCCGCTGCGGACGGCGACCATGTCGCAGGGGTCTTGGATATAGACCGCGGCGGCTTCCTCCGCCAGAATGGTCTGGAGCTGCTTATAAAGCGCGATCTGGCGCGCCTCGTCCGTCTCCGCGATCGCGGCGGCGTAGGTCTCGTCGTAGTCGGCGCTTGCGAAGTTGCAGACATTCTTGCGGCTCGTGCTCTCGAAGCGGGCGAGCAGGGACTGCGCCGTCATCGCCGCGGAGGTGTCGAAGCCGACGACCGTCGCCTGATACTCGCGGTTCTGGTAAACGGTCTCCAGCCAGCTGCTCCACTCGACGGTCTTGATCGTGCACTGCACGCCGATGGCGCGCAGCTGCTCGGCGAGCGCCTGCGCCGTGTCCACGTGGAACTGGTAGTTGCCGGGAACGGTGATCTCCAGCGCAAAGCCGTCGGCATAGCCGGCGTCGGCGAGCAGGGATTTTGCCTTCTCCACGTCATAGGGGTAAACGCCGGTCAGGTCCTCATAGTACTTGCCGAAGGCGGGATACATGCTGCTGCCGAGGATGCTGCCCTTGCCGTCCGCCACGAGGTCCAGAATGCCCTGACGGTCCACGCCGCAGCAGAGCGCCTGACGCACGCGGACATCCTGAAGGGGACCGTAGGCGTTGTTGAGATACATCGCCTGCACAACGTTCGTGCTGCCCTCCAGCACGGTGAAGCCGGAGCCGAGCTCGTTTGCCTGACTCGCGGTCAGGTGGGCGCAGAGGTCGATCGCGCCGCTTTTCAGGCTCATGACGAGCATGTCGGCGTTTTCGATGACCTTGAAGGTCACTTTTTCGATGCTCGCCGGCTCGCCCCAGTAATCGGCGAAGCGTTCGAGCACGACGTTCTCCTGCGCGGCGCGGGAGACGAACTTATAGGGACCCGTGCCGACGAGACCGTCCGCCGGGCTGCTGCCCTCCGGGATGATCGCGGCGGTCAGATAGCTGAGGAACTCCAGATAGGGCTCCTTCGTCTTGATGACGACGGTCTCATCGTCCGCCGCCTCAACGCTCTCCACCGCGGAAAACGCGGCGATGAGCGGCTCGCCGGTCTCCAGACCGGCGGCGCGGGAAATGGAATAAACAACATCCCCGACCGTCACAGTGCCGCCATTATGGAAGCGCACGCCCTCACGAAGCTTGAACGTGAAGGTGTCGCCGGTGTCCGCAATGACATAGCTTTCCGCGACAGCGGGGATCAGGTTTCCTTCGGTATCGGGCTTTACAAGGCCCTCAAACACATTGAAAAGGACTTCTCTGGTTCCTGCCGCCGTCATTTTGTGGGGGTCAAGACTGTCATCCAAATCCTGAGAGATGCCGATCGTCAGCTCGCTCTTCGCTTCCGGCTGGTCCGCCGTTTCGGTCGGGTCCGCCGTCGGGCTTGCCACAGGCTTGCCGCCTCCGCAACCGCAGAGTGCCGCAGCCAGCAAAGCCGCGCTGAGCAGCAAAGTGAGGATCCTTGTCAGAATTTTCATGGGTGAACTCCTTTTGATACTCGTTTTTTACAGTATTCAGTTTTTGCCGTTGACCAACAGCCAATGCAGTATAACGCAGTTTTTCCCGCAATGCAAGCCCTTTTGCGTCAATTCTCCGTCAAATTCTCGCGCTCGACGCGCTTGATGTTCCGCTCGAAGCGGCTGCGCGGGCCCATCACCTCGTGTCCGCAGCCGCAGCAGCGCAGGCGGAAGTCCGCCCCGATGCGCAGCACGAGCCATTCGGCGCTGCCGCAGGGGTGCGCTTTTTTCATCGTCAGCCGGTCGCCGACCCGGATGTCCATCGGCATGGCGTGTTCCTCACTTTCTGCCCTTGATCTGGTCCCAGTATGCCTTCGCCGCCTGCTCGGTCCTGTTGTCGCCGGGGGTGTAATAGTGCGCGTTTTTGAGGCTGTCCGGCAGATACTGCTGGGCGACCCAATGGCCGGGGAAATCGTGGGGGTATTTGTAGCCCTGCTCGCGCTCAAAGCCCGTGCCGTCGGCGTGGACGTTCTGGAGCTCGCGCGGGATGGGACCCGCCTTGCCCGCGCGCACGTCCGCGCGCGCCGCGGCGATTCCGAGATAGGCGCTGTTGCTCTTGGGCCACGTGGCGAGCAGGATGACCGCCTCCGCGAGCGGGAGCTGCGCCTCCGGCAGACCGAGCTGCAAGGCGCTGTCCACGCAGGCTTTGATGATCGGCACCGCCTGCGGATAGGCGAGACCGATGTCCTCGCTCGCGGAGCAGAGGATGCGGCGGCAGGCACCCGTGAGGTCCCCCGCCTCCAGCAGCCGCGCGAGATAGTGCAGCGCCGCGTCCGGATCGGAGCCGCGCATGGACTTCATGAGGGCGGAAACGGTGTCGAAATGACCGTCGCCGTCGCGGTCGTAGCGCATGGCGCTGCGCTGGCCGACGCCCTTCGCGTCCGCGAGCGTGAGCTGCACCGCGCCGTTCACCCGCCGTGCGGCGGAAAACAGCAGCTCCACGGCGTTGAGCGCCTTGCGCACGTCGCCGCCGCAGCTCTGGGCGATATAGTCCGCCGCGCCGGGCTCTGTCTCCGCGCGCACGCTCTCGCGCTCGGCGAGATAGGCGATCGCGCGGTCCACCGCTTTGCGCACCGCGGGCGGCTCCACGGACTTGAACTCAAAGATCGTGCTCCGGCTCAAAATAGCGCTGAACACGTAAAAATAGGGGTTTTCCGTCGTGGAGGCGATGAGCGTGATGGAGCCGTTTTCGATAAACTCCAGCAGGCTCTGCTGCTGCTTTTTGTTGAAGTACTGGATCTCGTCGAGATAGAGCAGCACGCCGCCGGGGGTCAGGAAGGTGTCCAGCTCGTCGATGATCGCTTTGATGTCGGCAATGCCGGCGGTCGTGGCGTTCAGGCGGCGGAGGGTGCGGTTCGTCTGCTGGGCGATGATGCGTGCCACGGTCGTTTTCCCGGTCCCGCTGGGACCGTAAAAGATCATATTCGGGATGTTTCCGGACTCCACGATGCGCCGGAGCAGCCCGTCGGGGCCCAAAATGTGCTCCTGCCCGACGACCTCGTCGAGCGTCTGGGGGCGGATCTCGTCCGCAAGCGGTCGGTACATATTATCGCTTCACTCCTCTTGCCTGCCTTAATTTATGCCGCCATTATACAATAGAAATATCAAAAAGAAAAGAGATTTCGGAAAAAGCACTTGCAAAGGGCGGATTTGTGGTGTAAAATAACTTGTCTAAGTGCGAACACCTGAGAGAATTAAAAATTTTTACGGATACAAGGAGGAACCCTGTTATGATCACAGCAGGCGATTTCAGAAACGGCATGACCTTCGAGATGGACGGCAACGTCATGCAGGTCATCGAATTCCAGCACGTCAAGCCCGGCAAGGGCGCGGCATTCGTGCGCACCAAGTATAAAAACGTCATCACCGGCGCCATCCGCGAGGATTCTTTCAACCCCACCGCGAAGTTCGAGAGCGCGACCGTTGAGCGCCGCAGCATGGAATACAGCTACGAGTCCGACGGCCTGTACTACTTCATGGACCCGGAGACCTACGAGCTTGAGCCGATCGACGCGAGTGTCCTCGGCGATAACTTTAAGTTCGTCAAGGAGAACATGGTCTGCACCGTCCTGTCCTATAAGGGCAAGGTCTTCTCCGTCGAGCCGCCGTTCTTCGTGGACCTTGAGGTCACGGACACCGACCCCGGCTTCGCCGGCAACACCGCCACGAACGCCCTGAAGCCCGCCACGCTGGAGACCGGCGCGGTCGTCAAGGTCCCCCTGTTCATCGAAAAGGGCGAGGTCATCCAGATCGACACCCGCACCGGCGAGTATCTGGGAAGATCCAAGGCATAAAAGCCTCAACCGGAACCCGCTACGCTGGGCTTCCGGTTGAAAAGGAATCGCTCCACTCAGCGCACGCCCCCTTCGGGGCGTACGTTCCTTCCGCGCAGAGTATTTTTCGGCACGCACGTGTCGCGCCGAAAAATGATTGAAATTTATTTGCGGCGTGCGCGCCGCAAACTCTGCGAGGCTTTTTTGGAGCACTATATTAAAAATAAGGAGGCATTCTTATGACCACTTCTGAAAAGGTTGCTTACCTCAAGGGTCTGATGGAGGGCATGAAGCTCGACAAGGACAGCGATGAGGGCAAGCTTTTCTCCGTGATCGCGGACATTCTGGCGGACATGGCGGAGGACATCGAGGACGTCGAGAGCGATCTCTGCGATCTCAGCGAGGATGTGGACGCCATCAGCGACGACCTCAGCGACGTGGAGGATTACCTCTGCGACGAGGACGACGATTACTGCGGCTGCTGCTGCGGCGAGGATGACGACGAGGATGAGGAGGACGACGAAGAGCCGATGTTCTTCGAGGTCACCTGCCCGTCCTGCGACAAGACCATCACCATCGACGAGGACGTCCTGAACCTCGGCTCCATCCAGTGCCCGAACTGCGGCGAAATGCTTGAGTTCGACTTCGACGAGACCGACGAGGACGAGACCGACTCCGACGAGGAGTAAAGAAAAGAAAAAAATCCCCCGCCCGGTATAGATCGGTGTTCGTAAAACAGGTTTAGACCCAAATTACGAAATGAGCATCTGTCAGGCAGGGTTGGGCAACAAAAAGCTGCTATATTCAGATTTTTACTGGATATAGCAGCTTTTCTTATTTGTGCTTTCTTTTGTTTTTTCTGTGCGGTATCAACGGTCTTGCCTTTTCGCGCTGACTGATAGGGTTTTCCATAAATGTTTTGATTGCGGTGCGTTTCTGTTCAACGCTGTATGCCTCAATATTTTCACCCATTGTAGAGAGCAGCTGGCGAATAAGGGCAAATTTGATTTCCGCGAGGTTGTGCTGCTGCATGATGGCTTCAAGTTCGGACAGGCGTTTTTTCAAGCCCTCGCCCTTTTCGTGAAGTTCGTCAATCTGTTCCATGATATATTTCTCTGCGTTTGTACCCTCAGACTTTCCGAGTGAAAGGACGAGAGCCTTAATGTCGGAAAGCTTCAAAAAGCGATTGCAAAATTGAGCGGCATCAGCTATACTATATCCGTATACTTATGGGCAGAGGGTTTTGCGCCATTTTGACCCAAAAAGCGAAGGGAGGGCTTGACAATGACGAGAGGCACATGCGACAATCCTGTCGGCTCGGCTCGGCTCGGCTCGGCTCGGCTCGGCTCGGCTCGGCTCGGCTCGGCTCGGCTCGGCTCGGCTCGGCTCGGAGAGGAGCATAGCGCCCTTTTTTCGGTATGTCAAGCCGTATCCCGTGAAAATTTCAGAATCTTTATCGCCGGAGTCAGGGATAACTGCGCCCTGATTTCGGCTTTTTTGCGTACCGTAAAAGGCGGTGATGCCCTATGGTGACGCGGAGACCGCCGTGAGGCGGACTTGAACCGATAAAAACATCCCTCTCGGCGTGTCCGCCGCCGGCGGGAAGATCCAGCGGACAAAACCACAACATCGGAGGAACCCATATGAAGAAGAGAGTATTCAGCCTGCTCCTTGCGCTGGTCATGGTGCTGGGGCTTTTGCCCACGGCGGCGTTTGCGGAGACGAGTATCACATACCTTGACCAGAATGGAAGCCAACAAAGCTGTCCGAATCCGACCCAGGTCGCAAGCGACTCTGTTACATGGTCGGCGGGCTGGTACTATGTGAGCAACGAAGTGACCATCTCCGAGCGCGTGACGGTCAGCGGCGAGGTTCACCTGATCCTTATGGACGGTGCAGCGCTGACGGCCCAAAATGGAATCAGTGTCACCCATGGCGACGTCCTCGCCGGGGGCAACAGCCTCACGATCTATGTACAGTCAACCGGCGAAGATCAGGGTGCGCTGACCGCATCGGATGGTGGCGACGGTGCGGCCATCGGCGGAGATGGAGGCAATATGTATGTGCGCGGCACCAGCGGCGCCATTACGATCAACGGCGGGCGGATTAAAGCCAGTGGGTTTAATGGTGCAGGCATCGGCGGCGGCTTATATAGTAACGACACGATCAATGTTACCATCAACGGCGGCACGGTCACGGCTTCCAGCCACAGTGGCGCCGGCATCGGCGGCGGAAAAGATGGAAGCTCAGGCGGAACCATTGCAATCAACAACGGTGTGGTCGACGCTTCCGGAGGTAGAGGTGCCGGGATCGGCGGCGGTTATGGTTATGGGAGAGGTGGAAACATTACAATTACCGGCGGCATGGTTACAGCCACGGGAAGCGAAAACGCCGCCGGGATCGGCGGCGGTTGGTGCGGCGAAGGCGGCACGGTCACGATCAGCGGCGGCACGGTCACGGCGAACGGTGGATACTGGGCCGCGGGGATCGGCGGCGGTTATGCAAAAACCGGCGGGACCGTTTTGATCACCGGCGGCGTGGTCAGGGCAAACGGAGGTGACTGCGGAATCGGAAATGGTCAAAAAGCGACCGGCGGCAAGGTGACGGTCAGCGGCGGCATCGTGACGGCCGACTGGGGCGGCATCAACAGCGAAAGCTTCTCCACCGGCGAGAACGGGTGCGCGATCATCGTGGCGTCGAGCATCAAGGACAACGACTGTACCGACGGGTGGAGCGGCCTGATCATCACGCAGACCGAGGGCGAAGGAAAATTCTACGGCACAAAAACCGATTACACCGTTGACGTGGATCTGGAGATCCCCTCCGATTACGCGCTGACCATCGGA
>CAVJGI010000062.1:0-12687 GCA_963649145.1 Ruminococcus bicirculans (ex Wegman et al. 2014)
TGCGCGATTGGAGCGCGTTGGAGAAGTAACGTCAATAAAACACAGAGAGCACACGTTGAAGCGGACGGCGCAGCCCGTGCCGTCCGCTTTACCGGGAGAAGCTGACGAATTGGCTTATAACCAACAGATACTTCTCAGGGCAACAGCTTTGCCTTTACGCTCTCCTTCTTCACAAACGGATCTGACCAGAAGCGGGAGTCATAGGAACATTGTCGTTCCGCAGTGCAACCCGCCATAGAAGAGGCCCTTGGTTTCAAAAAGGATGTCCAGACGGCCTGTTTGACTATCAAAGCACAATACTCCCTGTTGCATGGTACGACCTCCTGTGTGTATAATGTTCTGAAAAAGATGAGCCAGACGGATCAGCTACACCCATCTGGCCCCGTGGCAGTCTGAACTCATGCGGAATAATGGCCGCTTCAAGTACCTCCTTCCCAATGAATTTTGTCGGATTCAGTCCTGATACTCGCCTGTCACGGTTTTCTCTGACTATCCTAATTATACAGCGAACATCCGCCCGGAACTCCAGCGCGGGGGAGACGACGGCGTTGGAAAAGCCCGTGATGGGCACGAGCGTGCCCGCCCCGGCGCAGCGCGCGATGCGGTCATAGACGCCGATGCCGGTCAGCAGTGCGCCGAGAAACACGAGCGCGATGGAGCACCACGTCCCCGCGTCGTCTCGCGACGCGCCGAGCGCGGCGAAGGCGTCCGTCAGCCCCTGCCCGACGCAGCAGATGAGCCCGCCGATCCAGAACGCCTGCAACATATCCTTCCCAAGCGGCGAGCGCGGCGCGGCGCGCTTTACCAGCGCGGCGTATTCTTCGTTCGTAAGCTTCATTCATCCAGCTCCCTTCTGCGCTTTAGCTTGCGGAAAAAGCCGGAAAAAATGCGCCGCAGCGCAAAAAAAGCGCGATTTGGCTTTTCTTCGCCGCGGCGGTGTGCTATGCTTTGGACTATGGAACTCTTTTTTGCATTGGAAGACGAGCTGCCCGCGGACGCGGGCTTTTCGCTCTGGGGCGGCGCGCATCTCGCGGCGCTCGCGCTTGCGGCGGCGCTCATCGCGGGGCTCTGCCTCGGCTTTCGCCGCGCGTCGGAGACCGGGCGGCGGGCGCTGCGCCGCGGCGTCGGCTGGGCGGTGCTGGCGCTGGAGCTGCTGCGTGCGGGGAATCTCATCCTGCGCGGCGCGTTCTCCGTCTATTACCTGCCGCTGCACCTCTGCGGGCTCGCGGTGTTTTTCACGCTGGGCGACGCCCTGCAGCCGGGCGCGCTCATCGGGAATTTTCTTTACAGCACCTGCATGCCCGGCGCGGCGTTTGCGCTGCTTTTTCCGGACTGGACGGCTTACCCGGTCTGGGGCTATCATTCCGTCGTGGCGTTCGCGGTCCATGCGCTGATAGTCGCTTATCCGCTGATGCTGGTCACGGGCGGCGCGCTGCGGCGGGAAGTGCGGCTCCTGCCGCGTTGCTTTGCGCTGCTGCTCGCCCTCGCCGCCGCGGTCTACGGCTTCGACCGGCTCGTCGGCGCGAATTACATGTTTCTCCTCGCTCCCGCGCCCGACTCGCCCCTCGAATGGTTCGCCGGCTTTCTGGGAAACCCCGGCTATCTGCTGGGCTACCTCCCCATGTTAGCCGCAGTCTGGGCAGCCCTCTACCTGCCGGGGAAAAGATAAAAAAGCCTCGCAGAGTTCGCGGCGCGCACGCCGCGAAAAAAGTCAAATTCATTTTTCGGCGCGACACGTGCGTGCCGAAAAATACTCTGCGCGGAGCGAACGTGCAAGCGCCCTGCCGAACGGCAGGGCGCTTGTGCGCTGAGCGGAGTGAATCCCTTTCAAATGAGAGCCCAGCGAAGCGGGTCTCATTTGAGGCTTTAGCCCTGCTCAATATCCTGATGGAACTCCGTCAGGACAAGTCCCTCGTTTTTCTCCTGCGCCCAGCGGACGGTCCATGCGCCGTTGAAGATGAGCAGGTCGCAGCCGCGGACGTCGCGGACCCAGCGGGTGTCGCCGGTGAAGTTATAGTCCGCGCCGTTGAAGTCCGGGTTCTGGACGCGGCGGATGAACTCGTGCGGCAGGTCGCGCTGGATGAACTCCACGCCGTATTCGCTCTTCATGCGGAACTTCAGCACGTCGAATTGCAGCACGCCGACGACACCGACGATGACCTGCTCCATACCGGCGTTGGGGTAGAAGAAGATCTGGATCGCGCCCTCCTGCGCGATCTCGGTCATGCCCTTGGCGAACTGCTTGCGCTTCATGGAGTCCACCTGCTCGATGATGGCGAAGTGCTCCGGCGCGAAGGTCGGGATGCCGGTGAAGCGGATGAGCTGCCCCGCCTCGCAGATCGTGTCGCCGATGGAGAAGGTGCCGGGGTCGAATACGCCGATGATATCTCCGGCGTAAGCCTCGTCGATGATGTCGCGCTCCTGCGCCATCATCTGCTGCGGCTGGGCAAGGCGGAGCGTCTTGCCGCTTTGCAGGTGGAAATACTCCTTGCCGCGCTGGAATTTTCCGGAGCAGATGCGCAGGAAGGAGATGCGGTCGCGGTGCGCCTTGTTCATGTTCGCCTGAATCTTGAACACGAAGGCGGAGAAATGGTCGTCCGTCGGGTCGATGAGCTCGCCCGTCTCGGCGTTGCGGCGCGCGAGCGGCGCGGTCGTGAGCTGTAAGAAGCTCTCCAAAAACTGCTCCACGCCGAAATTATGCAGCGCCGAGCCGAAGAACACGGGACTGAGCTTGCCCGCGTGAACGCGCGCGAGGTCGAAGTCCTCGCCTGCGCCCTCCACGAGCTCCACCTGCTCGCAAAGCTCCTCGCGGAAGCGCGCGCCGATGAGCTCGTCGAGCGCCGCGGTGTCCTCGATGGGGCAGGTGATGCTCTGGAGGCGCTTTGCGCCGCCGTGGTAGTTCGTGTAGGTCAGAACGCTGCGGCTTTCGCGGTCATAAATGCCCTTGAAGGTCGCGCCGCAGCTGACGGGCCAGTTCATCGGATAGGTCGCGATTCCGAATTCCGTTTCCAGCTCGTCGAGCAGCTCGAAGGGGTCGCGCGACTCGTGGTCGAGCTTGTTGATGAAGGTGAAGATGGGGATGCCGCGCATGGCGCAGACCTTGAAGAGCTTGCGCGTCTGCGGCTCGATGCCCTTGGCGGCGTCGATGACCATGACGGCGCTGTCCGCCGCCATCAGCGTGCGGTAAGTGTCCTCGGAGAAGTCCTGATGCCCCGGCGTGTCGAGAATGTTGATGCAGCAGCCCTCGTATTCAAACTGGAGCACGGAGCTCGTGACGGAAATGCCGCGCTGCTTTTCCAGCTCCATCCAGTCGCTGACGGCGTGCTTGTCGCCCTGCTTGCCCTTGACGGAGCCGGCGGACTGGATCGCCCCGCCGTAAAGCAGCAGCTTTTCCGTCAGCGTCGTTTTGCCCGCGTCCGGGTGGGAAATGATGGCAAAGGTCCGGCGCCGCCGGATCTGGTCGATCGTTTTCTGGTCCATAAGTCTCTTTTTCCTTTTCTAAGTTTCGGTTCCAAAGCGCAAAAACGCGCCGGAAGCCAAAAATTCGCGGTCTCCGGTGCGTTTTTCTGTTTATGCGGTTACTTCAGCGCGTCCGTGAAGGTCTTGAACGCAGTGGTCTTCTCCGTGTCGGAGAGGATGCAGTACATCACATAGTCGCCCTGCACCTTGACCTCGGCGTTCATCATTTTCGGCTTCTCGTCCGGCATATATTCGTCCATCCAGCTGTCCTGCCGCAGCTTCAGATAGCTCTCGACCAGCGCCTTCAGATCGGAGATGCTCAGCGTGCCCGCCTTGAAAATGCCGAACTCGTCGATGTTCGTGCCCATGGTGTTGATGCGGATGGCGTATTCGCCGAGCTCGGCGGCGTCCTTTTTGAAGTAGCCCTTCACATAGCTTGCGCCGGGATCGGCGAGATCGGGCTTGCCGATGGCGGTGCCGACCGCGTCGGCAAGGTCCGCCACGGGGACGTTTTTGCTCGCGCTACTGCCGCCGCAGGCGGCGAGCAGGGAGATGAGCAGCACGGCGATGAGCAGAATGGAAATGCGTTTTTTCATATCATTTGTTCCTTCTTTATCCCAAAAGTTTTTTTAAGTGCGGTTTTATTTCTCGGATTCCAGCCACGCATGCGTGCGCAGATAGGCGAGCACCTGCTGGAACGTCTCGCCCGTCAGGTGGATGCCGTCGCCGTTCTGACTCGTCTCCGGCAGGTTGCCGTCCGCGCCGACGATCGCCTCGCGGCTGTTGAGGAAGCGGCAGCCGGTGTCTGCCGCGATCTGCTCGATCCAGCCGTTCGCGGCGTTGATCTTCTCGTTGCTGATCTCGTTTTTATACTTGTAGCTGTCCGCCACGGGGTAGATGGAGTTCAAGATGATCTTCGTGTCCGGGCTCGCCGCCTGAATGGACTGCACCAGCGCGGTGTAGTCCCGGATGAACCACTCCTCGTCCATGAACGAAACGCCGTTGACGCCGAGCGTGATGCACATGTATTCCGGCTTCGCCTTCTCGACCGCCTCCGTGATGAGCAGCTCCTCGCCCGTTTCGGGATAGACGATCCGCGCAACGGAGTAGTAAGAGAGCGTCAGCGTGCCGCTCGCGGGGGTCCAGACCTGCGTCGTGTCCTTCCCGCCGGAGAGAACGCCGTAGGCCTTCAGACCGTAGGTCGTACTGTCGCCGAGGAAGATGATCTTATCCTGATATTCCGTCCCGGCGTCCGCCGTCTCCGTGAGGCGGACGGAGCTCGCCGGCTGCGGCGTGTCGGTGACTGCGGGCGTGTCGGTCGGCTGCGGCGCGTCCGTGTTTTCCGGGGTATCGGTGTTCTCCGGCGCGTCGGTCGGGAGCGCGGCGTTCGGGTCCTCGGTCTCCAGCGTAAAGCCGCCGCTCTCGGTCTCCTGCGGCTTTTCCTCCTGCTTGGCGCAGGCGGAGAAAAACAGCGCGAAAACGCTCAGCAGCACGCAGAGCACAATGGCGGCGGACCAGAGCGTATAGATCATATTTTTCTTTGCTTTCATCGGTAAAAACAACTCCCTTTTGTCGGTCGTTTTTTGGGGGAAAGCCCCCGTCAAGAGCTAATCATAACCGGCTTTGTATCATTTTTCCAGCATGCGGCGTTTTTTATTCTTCCACGATCACTCTGTCGATGCCGTTTTTTTCAAATTCGTCCATATAATCGTCCATGCGGCTCGTGAGCTCCGTGACGTCGCTGGAGTCGAGATTCTCGCGCACCATGTCGCGGCGGGCGAGCTCCTCGGCGAGGATGTCGAAAAACACGGCGTCCTCATAGTCGGCGATCGCCTCGTGGATGCCGCCGTCCTCATAGGCTTTGGAGGGGAAGCAGTGGCCCATATAGTGCTCGGCGAGCGCCTTCATCCCGTGCTTGGAGCAGAGGGCGAAAAGCTTTTCCTGCAAGCGGTCGTAATCCTCAAAGCGGTCGTCCTCCTGACGGGTGGAGTTCAAGATCCAGTTCCCGACGTAAACGAGGTCCAGCAGACGGCGAAATTCCTTCTCGGTCAATTCAATATTCAAGTTTTCCGGCCTCCTTCCGACGCTCCGAAAAAAGCGTCCCGTTCCGTTTGGTCATTATAGTATAGCAAACCGCGCGCCAAAATGCTACACAAATTTCTTGAACAAAGCCGCTTTTTGAAAGAAAAAATTTGCCCCGGCGCGCTTTGCGCAATTTTGCTCTTGTAATCGGCGGGAAAATAGAATAGAATGTATCAGTTAAAAAGTAAGATGGGAGTATAGCGCAATGGACCCCAGACCCATCGGCGTGTTCGACTCCGGACTCGGCGGGCTGACCGCCGCGAAAACGCTGGAGGAGATCCTGCCCGGCGAAAACCTCATATACTTCGGCGACAGCGCGAACGCCCCTTACGGCACGCGGACGCGCGCGGAGCTCGCCGCGCTCGCCTGCGGCTGCGTCGGCTTCCTCGCCGGCTTCGACGTGAAGGCGGTGCTCGTCGCCTGCGGCACCGTGAGCTCCACCGCGATGGACGCGCTGCGCCATCGCTTCGACATCCCGTTTTTCGGCGTGCTGGAGCCGGCATGCACCGAGGCGGCGCGGATGAGCCCGGCGGGGCGCATCGCCGTCGCTGCGACGGAGGCGAGCGTGCGCAGCGGCGCGTTCGCGAAAACGCTGGAGCGCCTCGCGCCCGGCGCGGCGGTGCTCTCCAAGGCGTGCCAGAGTCTCGTGACGCTCGTGGAGCGCGGGCATTTCGCCCCCGGCGACCCGGAGGCGGAGGAAGCCGTCCGCGCGGAGCTCGCGCCCGTGCGCGATTTCGCGCCCGACGTGCTCGTGCTCGGCTGCACCCATTTTCCGCTCCTCGCGGACGCGATCGGCGCTTATCTCGGACCGGAAGTGAAGCTCCTCTCCGTCGGGGAGGCAGCCGCCCGCGCCCTGCGCGCCCACCTCGCCGCGGAGGACCTGCTCGCCATCCGCGAAGCAGGCACTCGCCGCTGGTTCACGAGCGGCGACCCCGCCGATTTCGCCGCAAAAGCGGCGCGGTTTTTAGGGCACGGGATCACCGCGGAGCACCACGGCAATACTTGAAAAGGAATCGTTTTCTATGATGGAAAAAGAAGTTGTCATCACCATAAAAAGCAGCCAGCAGCTCGGCGGGGAGGAGAGAGACGGCGCGGAGCTCATCACCCGCGGGACTTACCGCTACAAAAACGGCGCGGCGCGCCTTTGCTACGACGAGAGCGAGCTGACCGGCATGAAGGGCACCCGCACCCAGTTCGACGTGCGCGACGGCGAGGTCGTGCTCTCCCGCCGCGGCGCGGTGGACTCGCGCATGGTCTTCCAGCCGGGCCAGCGCAGCGATTTTCTCTACCGCACGGAGCACGGGATGCTGACCCTCGGACTGGACACGCTGCGCATCGAGTGCGCGCTCGGCGAGCACGGCGGAGACATGCGCATCGACTACGACCTCGATTTTGAGCGGTCGCTTTTAAGCCGGAATCAATTTATCATCAACGTGAAAGAGAAGGATATAAAATCATGAACCTGATCGAAAACGCAAAGAAACAGATCGACGCCCTGATCCACGCCGCCTATGACGCCGCCGCCGCGAAGGGGGAGCTCCCCGCCGGAGCCGAACTGCGCGGCAACGTGGAGATCCCGAAGGACACCCGCAACGGCGACTACGCCGCGAACCACGCCATGGCTGCCGCCAAAGCGCTCAAAATGGCGCCCCGCGCCGCCGCGGAGCGGCTCTGCGCGAACATGGACCTCACCGGGAGCTGGTTTGACACCGTGGAGATCGCGGGTCCCGGCTTTCTGAACTTCCGCCTCGGCACGAAGTGGTATGCCGACGTGCTGGAAAATATCTGCGCCGAGGGCATCAATTACGGCAGAAGCGACGCACTTGCCGGGCAGCGCATCATGGTGGAGTTCGTCTCCGCCAACCCGACCGGACCGATGCACATGGGCAACGCCCGCGGCGGCGTTCTGGGCGACGCGCTCGCCGAGGTGCTCCACCGCGCGGGAGCGGACGTCTGGCGCGAGTTTTACGTCAATGACGCCGGAAACCAGATCGAAAAATTCGCACTCAGCATCGACGCGCGCTACCGGCAGCTCATTCTGGGCGAGGACGCGGTCGAGTTCCCGGAGGACGGCTACCATGGCGACGATATCCGCGCCCTCGCGGAGGGCTTCCGCGCCGAGCAGGGCGACGGCTGGCTGGAAAAATCCGAGAGCGAGCGCCACGCGGCGATGGCGAAGTACGGTCTCGCGCATAATCTGCCGAAGATGAAGGCGGACCTCGCGCGCTACAATATCCACTATGACGAGTGGTTTTATGAGTCCGCGCTGCACGAGAGCGGCTACGTTGCCGACAGCGTGAACGCCCTGACGGAGCTCGGCTTCACCTACGAAAAGGACGGCGCGCTCTGGCTCGCGACGTCGCGGATTCTGGGCGAGCGCCTGCTTGCCGCCGGGAAAAAGCCGGAGGATATCGAAAAGCTCGGACTGAAGGACGATGTGCTGCGCCGCGCAAACGGGGTTTACACCTATTTCGCCGCGGACATCGCCTATCACCGCAACAAGCTCGCCGTGCGCGGCTTCGATAAATCCGTGGACGTCTGGGGCGCGGACCACCATGGCCACATCGCGCGCCTGAAGGCGGCGCTCGACGCGCTGGGGCTCGACGGCGAGCACCGGCTGGACGTCGTGCTCATGCAGCTCGTGCGCCTGATGCGCGACGGCGAGGTCGTCCGCATGAGCAAGCGCACCGGCAAGGCGATCTCCCTCAGTGACCTGCTCGACGAGATTCCCGTGGACGCCGCGCGCTATTTCTTCAACTCCAAGCCCGACACGCAGATGGACTTCGACCTCGGACTCGCCGTCCGGCAGGACAGCGAAAACCCGGTCTATTACGTCCAGTACGCCCACGCGCGCATCTGCTCGATGCTCGCGAACCTCGCCGCCGAGGGGCTCACGGTCCCCGCCCCGGCGGAGGCGGACATGGCGAAGCTGGAAAGCCCCTTCGAGCGCGAGCTCATCAAGCAGCTCTCCGCTCTACCGGAGGAGATCCGCCTCGCCGCGCGCGACTATAACCCCAGCCGCATCAACTCCTTCGTGACGGAGCTCTCCGCCCGCTTCCACCGCTTCTATAACGAGTGCCGCATCAAGGGCGCAGACCCCGAAACCGCCGCCGCCCGCCTCCTCCTCGCCGACTGCACAAGACAGGTCATCGAAAACAGCCTCTCCATCATCGGCGTATCCGCGCCGGAGCACATGTAAAAACGCGAAATAAGAGGCTGCCGCGGCAGTCTCTTATTGAGGTTTTATTCTTACAAAGAAAAGAGACGATAGAGAACAATGACGGTTCTGGAAATTTCGCTGCGGCTGCTGATCTTTATTGCCGTGGGCTTTGCTGCGCGGAAGGTGAAGGTCATTCCGGAGGGCTTCAGCCGGATGTTCACGAAGTTCGTGATGGCGGTGCCGCTGCCTTGCATGATCATCAACTCCTTCAACGTGGAATACTCCGTGGACAACCTGATGGCGGCGCCGATCGTGATGGGGCTCGCCGTGGGGTCCATGCTCGTGATGTACGGCATTGCGACGCTCCTGACGCTGCGCGTGCGCGACCGCGACATGCGCCGCACGGCGCGCTTTGCGCTGCTTTTTACGAACTTCACGCTCATCGGCATCCCCGTTGTGAGCGAGATCTACGGCGCGCAGGGTGCGTTCCTCTACGTGGTGTTCACGCTGCCGATCCGCTTCGTGTTTTACGGCGGCGCGGCGGTGATGCTCGGCAAGGGCGGGGAGAAGCTGAATTTCAGGGAGACGGTCAAAAAATTCATCTGCGCCCCGGTCGTTGCCGTTATCATCGGCTTTCTGCTCTATGTCACCCAGCTCCCCGTGCCGAACGTGATCCGCAGCGCGCTGAGCTCCCTCGGCGCGATGGCGAGCCCGCTCGGTCTCATCCTCTGCGGCGTCATCATCGCGGAGGCGGACCTGCGGCAGGCGCTGCGCTATCCCATCGTCATCTGGGTCTCCCTCGCGCGGCTCATCCTGATGCCCGCGCTCGCGCTGGGGCTGTTCCTGCTCATCGGCGTCAGCGACGAGATCGCGCGGACGACGATGTTCTATTTCGCCATGCCCGTGGCGTCCTTCCTGCCGACCTTCCTGCTGCGCTATAACCCGGAGGCGGAGGACGCGCGGCTCGCCGGCGGCTGCATGGTCGTGGTGAGCACGCTGCTTTGCGTGGCGACCATCCCGCTCTGGACCTTGGTGCTCGATAAGATCCTCTAATTCCCGAAAAACAGCCGGACGAAAAACGACGACGCGATAAACCCGACCAGATCCGCCACGAGTGCCGCCGGCACCGCGTGGCGGGTCTTTTTGATGCCCAGCGAGCCAAAATAGACCGCGACGACGTAAAAGGTCGTCTCTGTGGAGCCGAGCATGACGGCGGCGCAGCGCCCGACGAAGCTGTCGGGACCATAGCGCGCCATCAGCTCGCTGCCGACGCCGAGCGCGCCGCTGCCCGTCACGGGGCGGAGGAACACGAGCGGGGCGCACTCCGCCGGGATGCCGAGCCGCGCGAAGACCGGGGCGCAGAGCCGCGAGAGCGCGTCCAGCGCGCCGGAGGCGCGGAGCATATAGACCGCGGTCAAAAGCACGGCGAGGGAGGGGAAAATGCCCGCCACGGTCTTCAGCCCCGCCCGCGCGCCGTCCGTCAGCGCGGAGAAAAGGTCCACCCGCTTCCATACCGCCCAGACGCCCACGGCGACGAGCAGCGCGGGCACGATGAGCGCCGTCAACGCCGCCCCAACCGCTCGAAAATGCGCGCGGCGAGCAGCCCCGCCGCGACGGAGCAGAGGCTGCTCGCCCAGACGCAGGGCAGAATGTCAAAGGGCGCCGCCGCGCCGAGCGTGGCGCGCACCGCCGCGACCGTGGCGGGGATGAGCTGGACGGACGCGGTATTCATCACGACGAGGCGGCAGAGCTCGTCGCTCGCCTCGCCGGGCGTCCCCTGCGCCGCGAGACGCGCCGCCGCGCGCAGTCCCGCGGGCGTCGCCGCGTTGCCGAGTCCGAGCAGATTGGCGGTGAAATTCGCCGCGGCCGCGTCCGCGCAGAGCGGATCGGCGGTCGCCGCGCGGGGATAAATGCGCCGCAGCAGGGGGCGCAGCAGCCGCGTCAGCGCGCGGAGCAGCCCGCCGCGCTCCATCGCCTCCAGAACGCCGCTCCAGAGACACATCGCCCCCGCAATGCCGAGGCAGAGCGTCACCGCCGCGCCCGCTCCCTCCGTCACCGCGGCGGAAACGGCGTCCAGCCGCCCCGACGCCGCGCCGAACAGCACGCTCGCCGCCGCTATGCCGAGCCAGATATAGGTCATGAGCATTTTGAAAAGCCCCCTTGTCCAAGCCGCTTTTATAGAAGCGTATTGCGCGGAGCGGGGAAAAATGCTATATTAAGTTCATACCAAGCTTCCGGAAGGCAGATCGGATATGGAACCAAAAAGCGGAAAGGGCGCGCTCGTGCGCCTTATCGTGCTGCTCGTCATTTTGGCGGCGGTGGTCGGCATCGGCGTCGGGACGGGGCTTGTGCCCTCGGTGGCGGACGCCTTTGCCGGGGTGGGCTTTGAGCCGGCAAAGCTGCTGGACCTCGCGGTGATGCTGCTGCTCGTGCTCGCGGCGGAAAATCTCTTGCAGCTCCTGCTGCACCTGCTGAAGCCGAAGCGCCACCGCACGCGCACGGTGCTGAGCCTCATCTCCAGCGCGCTGCGCTATGTCGCCGCGATCGTCATTTTGTGCTGGGGTCTCGCCATCCTCGGCGTCCAGATCGGCGCGATCGTCGCCGGCGTCGGCGTGCAGGCGCTCATCGTCGGCTTCGGCGCGGAGAAGCTCATCGCGGACGTCGTCACCGGCTTTTTTATGCTCATCGAGAACAAATATAACGTCGGCGATTACGTCGAGGTCGGCGGCTTCCGCGGCAAGGTGACCGCCATCGGCATCCGCACCACGAGCATCGAGGACGGCGGCGGCAACATCAAGATCGTCAATAACTCCGACATGACGAACCTGCTGAACCGCTCGAAGCGAAGCTCCCCGCGATGCTCGACGCGCTCTACGCCGCGCATGGCGACGTGTTTCTGAGCCGTCCGAGCTACCTCGGCGTCGAGGAGCTCGGCGACAGCGCCGTCGTGCTCAAGTTCGTCGCGGAGGTGCAGGACAAGGACATTTTCTCCGGCATGCGCATCCTGAACCACGACATTTTCCTCGCCTTCCGACGCCTCGGCGTCGAGTGCCCGTTCCCGCAGGTGGACGTTCATAACAAGTAAAGGAGAGAGACTTTCATGGCAGATCGGAAAAAGCCCGACGAGTTCCACACGCCGGAGCGGGAGTTTGACCAGCCCGCGGCGGAGTTTACCTCCCCCGGCGAGGAGTTCAAAAAGCCCGGCGCGTCCACAGCGCCGACGGCGGCGTCGCGCCGCGGAAAGCGCGCGATCTACGCCGCGGCAGCCGCCATTTTCGTGATCGGCGCGGTCGTCTATTTCGGCTCATGGCGCACGCCCGCGGGTCCCGCGCCGTCGCCGGACCCGACGACAGTCCCGACGGAGACTGTCCGCCCGCAGGAGACCGCCCCGGCGGAGAGCGAGCCCGTCCGCGGCAGCGGCGAGTGGGTGCTGCAATACACGGAGAGCGACCTCGGCGACGGACCCGTCCGAACGGAGGGCGGCGGAGAGACCTGCCGCCTGACGGAAAACGACGACGGCACGCTGCACGCGGAATTTTTCTCCGGCGGCGTGCGCAGCGGCGAGCTGACCTATTCCCCGGACGGCGAGGGCTACGCCGCCGAGACCGAGGAGACGGAGTTCGCCGTAAAGACCCGCACCCTCCGCTTCGAGGACGACACCCTCATCGTGGAGACGGTCACCACCGGCAGCGCCGCGAGCGGCGATTACCGCTACGTGACGCGCGAGGTGTACGGGCGGAAATAAGGAAAGTTCGCAGCGCGGGGGACCCCCGCGAAGCGAACTTTTGCGGGGAGGGGAACGCCGCGAAGCGGCACCTTTAAAGGCCTCCGAAGTGCAAGGAGCCCCGGCAAGCACGCGCCCTTGGCTCTCCCTCTGGGAGAGCGCAGCCCGTCAAAGAACCCCCGCTTTCATGCAGCGAAGGCGGGGGTTCTCTTGCAACTTAGCGAAAAACAAGCGAATATGGGCTGGAAAATGGAGTTATCCC